>JAYGGC010000033.1:0-4420 GCA_046581525.1 Roseibacillus sp.
GCGGGTGGTTTGATCCCACAGGGCAAACTTCTCCCAGTTCTCCTTTTCGCCAATGTGAAATCCGTGATCGCTCCAGAGCACGATAATCGTGTTGTCTTTCATCGGCGAAGCGTCGAGTGCATCAAGCAGGCGACCAAGCTGGTGATCCACGTAACTGATGCTCGCGAGATAGCCCTGCATGAATTTCTCCCACTGCTTGTTGGCGAGAACCCACTTGTGCCAACCCGTGCGCCCGTGGTTGTGTGCGTCCTTCAGGTCATCCTCCTGGTGCTGGGGGAGCTTCACCTTCTCGAGCGGATGCACCTCGAACCACTTTTGCGGCACTTCCCAGGGGATGTGGGGCCGGAAGAGACCCACTGCGAGAAAGAGGGGCTTGGGGTGCCCTTTCTTCATTTCGCCGATGGCCCAGTCGACCACCAGGTGATCGCCGGTCTCTTCGTCGGGAACTTGAAGGGGAGCGGCGCCGAAGAGCTGGGAGCCACCTCCGAGTGGCCGCCCCTTTCCAAGACCGGCCTTCTCGTCGGGCACGAGCTTGGGGCGCTTCCAGTCTTGGGAAATGGGATCATTGGGATCTCCCCGGTAGTCGTCCCAGGCATCGGGATCGTTCTGCGAATCACCCGGAGTCCACTGCAGGGTGTGGAAGATTTTCCCGCCGCCTACCGCGCGATAGCCGTGATCCCGGAAGTGTTGCGAAAGGACCACCGCCTTCTCGAGCATCGGTGACTCATGGCGCCAACGCGGTCCGTGCGCGCCGAACATGTTGCGGTAGATTCCCGAGGAAGAAGGATGCACCCCGGTCATGATGGCCACGCGGGACGGGTGGCAGGCCGGTGCCGCACAGTGCGCATTCGCAAAGTTGACCGAACGCTTGGCGAGGCGCTCGAAATTCGGGGTCTTCACGCCCGGATGATTATCGAGCGGCGAAATGTAGTCGTTCAGGTCATCGATCGCTACGAAGAGAACGTGGGGCGTGCGCTCCGCGGCAAGGGAGAAACCGGAGAGCGCGCAGAGGATGATGGAGAGGATGGTGAGGGAACGCATCAGGGATGTGTGGTGGAGTGGAGTGTTGGAGGATTGGGACGGATTCATCCACACTCCAATACTCCGATTCTTCAGTTCCGCTTGCGTTGAATCGGCCACGGTTGCACTCCGACGCGGTCTGCCCACTTCTGCCACTGGGCGACCATGGCGTTGAGTTTTTCGGGCATCTTCTCGCCGAGATTGTTCTGCTCAGTGCGGTCGGCATCCATGTCGTAGAGCTCCCACTTGCGGGATTCCTTCCCGCGATACATCGAGAGGATCTTCCACTTCCCGTCGCGCAGAGCAAGGTTGCCGTGGTGCTCGAAGCCCAGGGGCTCTTTGCGTTCGAGTTTCTTGCCGGCCAGGGTGGGCAAGAGGCTGATCCCTTCCATGGGCTGAATCTTTTCGCCGGCGTGTTCCACCGGGTAAGTTGCGCTCGCCGCTTCCACGAAGGTGGGCATGAGATCGATGAGGTGGGTGGGATCATGGACGATCTTGCCGTTGCGCTCACTCGCGATGCCCTTGGGCCAATGCACGATGAAGGGCGTTCCGATCCCTCCTTCGTAGGGGTCGTGCTTGTAGCCGCGGAAGGGCGTGTTGGAGGCGTTTGCCCAACCGGCTCCGTAGGCCACAAAGGTGTCTTCTCCGCCCGGCATGGTCTCCGGTCCGGTGCGTACCCAGCGGCCGTCGCGGGTCTGCATCGGGGGCCAGATTTTGGATTGGAGATCGTTCGGACCGAAGGCCTTGAACTTGAACCGGTCCTTTTTGTCTGAGTTGTTCTGCCGGCCGTAGCCCTCCGCGCAGCCACCATTGTCCTGGAGATAGATCACAATCGTGTTCTCGAGGTGGGTTTGTTTCTTCAGCTCGCCCACGATTTTTCCGATCCCGCGGTCCATGCGTTCGACCATCGCGGCGTAGACCTCCATGCAACGAATGTCCCAGGCCTTGTGCTCGAATTTCTCCCAGCTCAGCCCTTTCGAGAGCGGCCACCGTTTCTCCGTGACTCCGAGCGCGATCGCCTTCTTGTAGCGGGCTTCCCGGATCGGCGGATAGCCCTTGTCGTAGACGCCCTTGTACTTTGCGACGTCTTCCTCGGGCGCGTGCATGGGCCAGTGGGCGCAGGTGTAGGAGACGTAGAGGAAGAACGGTTTCGCGGCGCCGCCTTTGTCCTCGGCGTGGTTCGCGATGAAGGTAGCGGCGTTGTCACTGACCGCGTCGGTGTAGTAGTAGGATTTCGGCTTGTACTCGGGATCGTTTTCGGGCGTGATGTAGGTGTTGCCGCGGCAGAGGGTGGCGGGATCGTAGAAGCTGCCTGCCCCGGTGATGGTTCCATAGAAGCGATCGAAGCCGCGCTGAATCGGCCAACCCGAGATGTCGCCCTTGGGATTCTTGTTGCTGGCGACGTGCCACTTGCCGGACATGTAGGTGCGATAACCCGCTGACCGGAGGGCCTCGGCGATGGTGACGGAGCGCTTGTTCAAGGTCCCGCGATAACCCGGCCAGCCGTGATTCCCCTCCATGAGACCGATCCCGGCCTGGTGAGAGTAGAGACCAGTCAGGAGCGCTGCACGGGTCGGACAACAACGCGAGGTGTTATAAAATTGAGTGAAGCGAAGTCCGTTCCTGGCCAGCTGGTCGAGCGCCGGCGTGGCAATCTCGCTTCCATAGCAACCGATGTCCGAGTAGCCCATGTCGTCCCCCATGATGAGGACGATGTTGGGTTTCTGCCCATTCGCGGCCGCAGAATCCAGAACCAGGAGACCGCAGATCAGCAGGGTGGTGAGTTCTCTCATGAGGCTGCCATGTTGGCTGGAACGAAGATGGGATCAACGGGAAACACCAAAACGGGCAGGAGCTGCGACCCCTGCCCGTGGTAGTCCGTTGAGAGGACACCTGAGCGGGCGTGACACTTGCTGGCGTCGCGTCGTTCCTGCTAGTCGAGAACAACCACGCACACTGGGGCGGGAACGTCGATCCGCCCCACCCGCGGTTCCAGTGCGCCGGTCTCCTGGTCGATCGCGAAGACATGCAGGTCGCCGCTCGATTGATTCGCAGCGATGAGAAACTTGCCGTCCGGATCGAGACCGAAGCTGCGCGGTGTTTTGCCTCCGGTTTTCTCAATCTCGATCAGGGTCAGTTTGCCACTGGTCGCGTCGATGCGGTAGCAGGCGATGCTGTCGTGACCGCGGTTTGATCCGTAGAGAAACTTGCCGGAGGGGTGGGCAAAGAGCTCGGCGGTGGATCCCTTCTTCCATCCATCGGGGACGGTCGAGATCGTTTGAATCTCAGTGAGCATTCCGGTGTCGGGGGCGTAGGCGAAGGCCGTCACCGTGCGCGACAATTCGGTGATGACGTAGACGAACTTGCCCCCGGGATGAAAAGCGATGTGGCGCGGTCCGGCACCGGGCGCAACGTTGGTCGAGCTTTTTTCGATTGAGAGCATTCCGCTCGCTTCAAGCTGATACCGTTCAATAGTGTCCTTGCCGAGGTCCGCCACGAGGACGAACTTGCCAGCGGGATCGATGACGGCGGCATGGGGATGGGGCGCTTCCTGGCGTCTCTTGTTCACGCTCGATCCTTCGTGCACAATGGTGTTCAGAGTCTTGCCGAGTGATCCGTCCGCCTTGAGCTCCAAGACACAGACCGTGCCACCGTTGTAGTTGGCGGTGATGAGCGAGTTGCCCTTCGGACTGATGGCGAGGTGACAAGGGGAAGCCCCGTGGGCGGAGACGGTGTTCAGTTTCTTGAGCACTCCTCCCGCCGCATCCGTAATCGCAAAGGAGGTCACCGATCCCGACTTCTCGCCTTCGTACTCGTGCGTCTCATTGACGGCGTAGAGGAATTTTTTGTTCGGATGGAGGGCGAGAAAGGACGGGCTGGGCGTCTTGGCTGCCAGGCGATACTGATCAAGCGCGCCGGTCTCGGGATCGAAACGGCACGAGTAAATGCCCTCGCTCTTACCGTTGGTATAGGTGCCGATGAAGATCGTCCGTTTCATGAAGGGGAGTAAGGAGAGTCCGTGGTGATCTGCAAGCGAGAAGCTGTGAGCGCGAACGTCTCGGTAGGAATGCCGAAAAACTACAAGCATTTCGGGTGAATCGACCTAGCGTGCAAGGGGCCGACCTCATCAGAGAACCGCCACACAGAAAAACTGTGAGAGGCAGAGCAAGGGCGACAATCAGGGGGCGAGCTCGCCAGATTCCGGGGGGTATCTCGCATGGTCAGGTAACCCGACCTCACTACTCCGCCTGGATGCGAACAAACAGTTTAACATCGACCGGACGGCGGTGATCGTTTCGATTTTTTTCGCATCCGGAGTGCCGGGTATCTGGGTAGCGCCGGTATCCTCACTTCATCCGGGGAGTGGCGAGGGTGGAAGATGCCCGTGATTTTCATCGTC
>JAYGGC010000062.1:0-16706 GCA_046581525.1 Roseibacillus sp.
CTCCTTGCCGGGGAATCCTGGGTTGATGCGGGACACCTTGCAGGGTCTGCACCTTGCAGGGTCTGAGGCCCTGTCCATGCGCCCTCCTCCGATCACACGATGGCGATGGGAAACCCGCCCTTGCGCTGCCACTCAACTCCCGGTAAAGCAATCCCACCATGCGCCCGACCATCTTCGCGCTCCTCCTCATCATCGCAAGCTTGCCGACCCTTGCGGCGCCCCTCTCCTACAACCGCGACGTGCGGCCCATCCTGGCGGAAAACTGCTTCGCTTGCCACGGTCCCGACAAAGCGGCCCGCAAGGCCAAGATGCGTCTCGATGTGCGCGAAAGCGCCCTCAAGAAAGAAGCCTTCGTTCCAGGCGACCCCGAGATTTCCGAACTGATCATCCGCATCCTCACCGACGATGAAGACGATCTCATGCCGCCACCGGACTCGCACAAGTCCCTGACCTCAACCCAGAAAAAGACCCTGCAGGATTGGATCAAGCAGGGCGCGGAATACGAACCTCATTGGGCCTATCTCAAACCTCAGCGCCCGAGCGTTCCGACCATGGGTGCCCGGCACCCCATCGACAACTTCATCCTCGCGGGCCTCCCTCAGGAAGAGCGCAAACTCTCCCGCCCTGCCGACGCCAACACCCTTGCCCGCCGCCTTTCTTTCGATTTCCTGGGACTCCCTCCCTCTTCATCGAAGATCGTGGATCCCGCCTCCCGGATCGAGGCCGTGGTCGATAGCCTGCTCGCTTCCCCCCACTTCGGCGAACGCATGGCGGTCTTCTGGCTCGACCTCGCGCGCTATGCCGACTCGATCGGCTATCACAATGACAAAGTGCGCGACGTGACGCCCTACCGCGACTACGTCATCCGGACCTTCAACGAGAACAAGCCCTACAACAAGTTCATCATCGAACAACTGGCAGGTGATCTGTTGGAGAACCCGACGACCGAGCACTACGTCGCCACGGGATTCAACCGCGTCAACCAGATCTCTCAGGAGGGCGGAATCCAGGACAAGGAGTACATCGCGAAGTACTACTCCGAGCGTGTGCGCACCACCTCGGTAGCCTTCCTTGGATCCACCATGGGTTGCTCGGAATGCCACGACCACAAATTTGATCCCTTCACGACGAAGGACTTCTACTCGATGGAAGCCTTCTTCGCGGACATCTATGAAAAGGGCGCCTACAACGGCGACGGAAAGTACAATCCCGGCGCGGACATCAAGAAGCACCCCGGCTTCAAGCTCAGCACGTGGGGACCGGCTATGGACGTGCCGGAGGCGGACAAGACGGACGCGCTGGCCCGCATTGCCAAGGAAAAGAAAGCCGCGGAAGCGGAACTGCAGAAGACCACTCCCGAACTCGAAGTGGCCTTCCTGGACTGGCTGGCGGATCTCAAATCGAAGCTTGGTTCCAGCAAGCCGCAGGACGTCACGATCCTCGATGACAAGGAACTGCCCCTGGGGGATATCAAGACCGTCACCGACAACGTGCACTCCGGAACGATCGCGCGCCACCAACAGAACAGCGGCCTCGTCCAGCACATCGTTGATACCGCCTCAAAGCCCGTCACGATGGCAGCCGGCGACACCCTCTTCGCCTATGTCTGGCTCGATCCCAAGGATCCGCCCAAGCAGCTCATGCTGCAGTTCCATGCGGACAAGAATTGGAATCACCGCGCGTGGTGGGGCGAGGATCACATTCCTTACGGCAAAGGCAGCAAGAACGCCGATCACCACAAGGCGGGCGCGCTTCCCGATCTGGGCAAGTGGGTGCGGATCGAAGTCCCCGCCGACAAGGTCGGTCTCGGAGCAGGGAAAACGATCACGCAGGTCGCCTACACCCAGCACGGCGGAACGGTCCTTTGGGATCTCTCCGGGCGCCACACCGACGATTCCAATGCCGCACTCGAGGGACTTCCCGGACCAGCCCGCAAGGCCCTGGTGGCGAGCAGCGACAAGGCTCTTAGCGACAAGCAGAAGGCGCCGCTCTTTGCGCACTACCGCAGTCTCGCGCCGGCCCTCGAACCGATCCGCAAGAAGATCGCCAAGCTCAACGAGGAAGAGAAGGCGTCCAAGGGCAAGATGCGCATGACGCTCGTAACCGTCTCGACCAATCCTCGCGAGATCCGAATTCTCCCTCGGGGAAACTGGATGGACCGCAGCGGCGATGTGATGCAACCCGCCATCCCTGCCTTCCTCTCCAACTCCTCCCCTCCGGCCACCGGCGAAGCACGCCTCACACGGCTCGATCTCGCAAATTGGATCGCCTCCACCGACAACCCCCTCACCGCGCGCACCTTCGTCAATCGGGTGTGGGCTCTCTTCTTCGGTGTGGGTCTTTCCCGCGATTTGCAGGACCTCGGAAACCAGGGCCAGTGGCCGACCCACCCCGAGCTCTTGGACTGGCTCTCGGTGGAGTTCATGACCTCCGGCTGGGACGTGAAGCGGCTGGTGAAGTTGATTGTCACCTCGAAGACCTACCAGCAGTCGTCGAACGCCATCGCCAGGATGATGGCCGGCGATCCTTACAACAGGCTTTACAACCGCCAGAACCCGCGTCGTCTGCCCGCCGAATTCGTGCGGGACAATGCCCTGGCGGTCTCCGGCCTGCTCAACAAGCAGATTGGAGGAGCGAGCGCGCGGCCCTATCAGCCCGCCGGCTACTACCGCGAGCTCAACTTCCCGAAACGGAAGTACAAACAGGACAACGACGCCAACCAGTACCGCCGCGGCATCTACATGCACTGGCAGCGTTCTTTCCTGCACCCCATGCTGGCCGCCTTCGATGCCCCGGCCCGCGAGGAGTGCACCGCCGAGCGTGAGACTTCCAACACCCCGCAGCAAGCGCTCGACCTCCTGAACGATCCCACCTTTGTGGAAGCGGCCCGCGTCTTTGCGGAGGCGCTCATGGCTGGCGGAAAATCATTCCCGGCACGCCTCGAAGCGGGATTCCAGCGCCTGCTCAATCGCAAGCCCTACCCGGCAGAAGCCGCCATCCTCACCGCCCTCTACGAGAAGCAACTGGCCCGCTACAAATCCAGGCCAGCCGACGCCACCGCTCTCCTCGGAGTGGGCCTGCGCCCCGCGAACAAGGAACTCAATCCCATCGACCTCGCCGCGACCACGGCGGTGACGCGGGCGTTGTTGAATCTGCACGAGACCATCACGCGCTACTAGGTTGCGGAAAGGGCTTCTCCTTCCGCCGAGCGCCACGACCAGCTCCCGCACATCCCGGAATTCAAACCTCAACTTTCAGCTTAGCTCGAACCCGGAACGCGAAGGCGTTCCGCCACCTCACACTCCATGAATCCGCTCGACATCAATCGCCGCACGTTTCTCAAAGGCTCGACTTACTCCGTGGGCAGCGCCGCCTTGGCCTACATGCTCACTCACGACCTGGCTGGTGCCGCACCGCAATGGCGCGGCGTCCTGAACGACAAGCTCCACCTTCCCCAGAAGGCAAAGCGCGTGATTCACCTGTGCATGGCGGGCGGGCCATCACACCTCGAGACCCTCGACCACAAGCCGGAACTCGCCAAGCTGGATGGCAAGCCCATGCCGGAGTCCTTCACCAAGGGCCAACAGCTCGCGCAGTTGCAGGGCAAGCGCAACGCGCTCAAGTGCCTCGGTCCGCAACACGAATTCAAACCCTACGGCCAATGCGGGCGCTTGATGTCTTCCGCCTTTCCACACATCGGTTCGATCGCGGACGAGATCGCGGTGATCAACTCGATGCACACCGAGCAGATCAACCACGACCCGGCCCACACCTTCATGAACACCGGATCGGTCATCCCGGGGCGGCCATCCATGGGTTCGTGGTTGCTCTACGGCCTGGGAGCGGACACCGATGAACTGCCTGGCTTCGTAGTGATGACTTCCTCCGGCGGAGGCCAGGACCAGCCCATCGCCGCGCGCCAGTGGCACAGTGGCTTCCTGCCTTCAAGGTTTCAGGGCGTGCAGTTCAACTCCAAGGGCGATCCCGTCCACTACGTCAAGAACCCCGCCGGGGTCACCCGTGAGGACCAGGGTGATCTCCTGGAAACGATCAACCAGATGAACCGCCTCCTCGGAAAGCGGCAGAACGACCCGGAGATCGCCACCCGCATCGCGCAGTACGAGATGGCCTTCAAGATGCAGGCTTCGATCCCCGACCTGGTCGATCTCTCCAAGGAACCCAAGCACATCCTCGAACAGTACGGCGCAACGCCCGGCGATGGTTCCTTTGCTTCCAACTGCCTGCTGGCCCGCCGTCTCGCCGAGCGGGGGGTGCGCTTCATCCAACTCTACCACCGCGGCTGGGATCACCACGGCGGAGTGAAAAAGGCGATCAACACGGTCTCCGGCCACGTGGACAAAGGCACGGCCGCCCTGGTGAAGGATCTCAAGGATCGCGGCATGCTCGACGACACCCTCATCATCTGGGGCGGCGAGTTCGGGCGCACCCCGATGGCCCAGGGCAACGGGCGCGACCACCACATCCAGGCCTTCTCACTCTGGATGGCCGGCGCGGGGATCAAAGGTGGAGCCAGTTGGGGTTCGACCGACGAGCTGGGCTATGCGGTGGCCAAGGATGGCGTGTCCGTCCACGACCTGCACGCCACCATGTTGAACCAACTCGGCATCAACCATGAGTTGCTCACCTTCAGATCCCAGGGTCTCGATTTCCGGCTGACGGGGGTGGAGGATGCACGCGTGGTGAAGGAAGTCCTGGCGTAGCGCGCCGGAGTATCCAGAATTCGGACCGACCCATCCGGGACCCCGCATTCTTCGACCTCCCGTCTTTCGACCTTCGACCTATCTCACTGAGATTTGCCCGGTGCGCTGCCCATAGAGCTTTGCGTAGCCGGTGTTCAGAATGAACTCCGCCCAGTGCGGATTGCCCATGAAATTGAGCTCGCCTTCGAATTCCCAGACCGCGACCAGTTCACCGGTCAGCTTGTGAGTGAGCAACGCCTTGATCAGGATATTGCGCAGGCGCACCTGCTGCTCGTCATGGAAGTAGCTCGTCTCGGGGGGCACGAAGACGACCTGGAGGGCGGTCCCTTCGCGCTGAAAGCTGGCGACGTCGAG
The DNA here is from genome assembly GCA_046581525.1 of Roseibacillus sp. Taxonomy (GTDB): domain Bacteria; phylum Verrucomicrobiota; class Verrucomicrobiia; order Verrucomicrobiales; family Akkermansiaceae; genus Roseibacillus_B. Next base: position 5,076 of record JAYGGC010000062.1, read on the forward strand.
TTGCGGCACGGGGTTGCGAAGCGGAGGCTTACCAACCGGCACCCTTGGTCAGGGTCTTGATGCGGAGGATGTAAAAATCAGCGGTCATGTAGAGTGTCGATCCATCGTCGCCCCAGTTGCAGTTGGCGGTGCGCTGGCCGGTGAGAATGTGCCCGAGGAGCTTGCCTTCAGGGGAGATGATGAGGACTCCGCCCGGTCCGGTGGTCCAGATGATGCCGTCCTTGTCGACCTTCATGCCGTCGGGAGCACCGGGGTACTTCTTCGAGAGCGCGGAGCAATCGAAGAGCGTGCGGCGGGGACCAAGGGAGCCGTCCCCCTTGATGTCCCACGCGAAAACGTGGGGCTGCGGACCGTGGGACTGCGCGACGTAGAGGGTCTTCTCATCGGGCGAGAGCGCGATTCCGTTGGGGCGATCGCATTCCTTGGAGAGGAGGGTGACCTCGCCGTCGGTCTCGATGCGATAGACTCCGAACCAGTCGAGTTCGCGCCGGGAATCCTTTTCGCGCTTGGGCAGACCGTAGGGGGGATCGGTGAAGTAAATGGCGCCACTGGAATGCACCGCAAGATCATTCGGGCTGTTGAGGCGCTTGCCGTCGTAGTTGTCGGCGAGAGTGACCTTGCCACCCAGGGGGGTGAGTGCGGTCACCCGGCGGTCGCCATGCTCGCAGGCGAGGAGGCGGCCCTTGGCATCGAAGGTGAGCCCATTCGATCCGGGCTCGGGATAGCCACCCGTAATTCCGGTATAACCCGATGGGGACATGAAGACGGAGTGGCCCTCCTTGTCCTCGGACCACTGGTAAATCGTGTTGGCGGGAACATCGGACCAGAGCAGGCGCTTGTTGGCCTTGTCCCAGACCGGACCCTCGGACCAGACGAAGCCGGAGGCGAGGACTTCGATCTTCGCGTCCTTGGCGAGGAGCTTGTCGAGCGCTGCGTCGTGACGCACCACGGAGCCGATGTTGGGACGCTCTGCGAGAACCAGGGGAGCAACAAGGAGCAGCGAACAGGTAGCGAGTGTGCTGTGTTTCATGGTTTGATTTCTGAAAGTTTGAAGATGCCGCGCGGGGCACGAAGTTCCGTGGGCGCTTCCTCCCACCAGACATCGCTGGTGAAGAAGCTGTGTTGCACGATGTACCCGCGATTGCGCTTGAAGCGGAGAATTGCGATTGCGCCCTCGTCGAACTCCTTGGTTCCCCACTCGAAGATCGTCCCGGTGTAGTCGATGGGCTTGTCGTCCCTGGTGCGAGGCTGCGCGATGAGAAAGGCCCAGCCGTCCTGCACCTTGAGATGACTGACGCGGAAAATGACCTTCTGATGGATCTGATCCTCGAGCGGATCACGAACCGCATTCAGGATGTCAGTGCGCTCCTTGGAGCCCACCTTGGGGGTATGGACCTCCCCGGCGATGACAGGCAGCGCCAGCAGGAAGAATGCAAGCAGCGTTTTCAATCGAGTTTGAGCTTGGGAAAGATGGCCGGAGGGGCCCGGAAGTAGCGTGGCCAATCGATCCAGGTGGTTTCCGTGGTGAAGAACACTTTCTCGACGATGTACCAACGCCCACGCTTGTAACGCAGCAGGACCCAGAGCACCTCGTCGGCATCGTCGACCCATTCCTCGAACATCGTTCCCTGGTAGGTCATGCGCTTTCCGGCTTTGGTCAGGGGCAGGGCATCGACGAAGGCCCAGCCCTTCTCCACCTTGAAGTGCTTGATCTTGAGTTTGACCGGTTGGTGGAGCGCGTCCTCGACGGGATCGCTCACCGCCGCGAGGATTTCCTGGTACTCCTTGCTGCCAGCTTTGGGGGTAACGGGTTCCGCCCCCAGAAGGGAGCCCAGGAAGATCGACAGGGCGAGGAGGAGTCGCATTAGGGAGATACCTAGCGAGTCCGGAGGCCTGTCGCAAGAGCAGGATTCAGATTGGATCGTCGGCCTGGTCAAGGAATGGGTCCGACCTCACCCTTCACGATCACCTTCGGATTGGTGGCGGAGTCGACCGGCACGTTGATCGACTCGCTCTCAGCGGTAGCAGTGAATTGCGAGCCGGGGACCGCGACGAAGGCCTGTCCATTGTCGCTGCCCACCACGTGATAGGTCTGGCCGATCTCAAGACCGGTGAAGTGGAGAGTGCCGGTGTCCTGCGCGGCATTGAGTTCAACGTCGAAGAGCACGGGACCTCCACCACCAGTGTTGTCCGGGAGCAGATCGGGTCCGAGGGCGGCATTGGTGTCCACCTCGTTGCTGGTGAACTCGCCGGCCCAGATGCGAAACTCGTTCACCGTACCGTTGTGACCGGGATCCCCCCAGGCCGTGGCGCCAATCGCCTCGTGAGTGGTGATGATGTTGGAGGGCGCGTTGGTCGGAATATCGAGATGGTGCTGCACCCCGTCGATCCAGGTGTTCAGATTCCCGGTCGGACCAACGCTGATCACGAGGTGATGCTCCACTTCGGTGGCCGGACGGAGGGGAAGATCATGGTTGCCGTTGCGATCAACTCCAGCAAATCCGGTGTTGCCGCGCAAGTTGGTGTAGGCGAACTCCGGACCCACAGCATTGGTGCCAAAGGTGAACAGCTTGGACCACGTGCCCGAGTTGTTGTCGGTATACCAACTTTCGACCGTCACCCCGGTGCCGCCAAAGTTGCCCCCGATATCGATCGGACTGGCGAAGTTCATGCGGTTCGCGGTCGGTCCCGCTCCGGTTCCGGGGAGTTGCAGGAAGCCTCCGGACACCATAGCGCCCGCGTTGAGCACGCCATCCTTGCCGCCTTCCGAGTCCTCGGCCTGGCCGTCGATGTTGAACGAGTAACGGTGCGCGATGGCCGCCGCCTGCGGTGCCGGAGTGCTGTTGGAGTCGGTCGGATCAGATCCAAGGCTGATCTCGGTGCCGTCCGGGAAAAAGTCGAAGTCGGTGTCAGCGAAGTTTGGATCGGTGCCCGGCTGGTTGATGTCGATGAAGGGCAGGTTGGGATTCTCCACCCCATCGGAGAGGCCGTCGCCATCGGTATCGGCCTTGGTCGGATCCGTGCCGGTGTCATTGGAGTCGGTATAAACTCCAAAGTTGGTCTCTACCCCGTCGGAGAGACCGTCTCCATCGGTGTCGGAATTCTGCGGATTCGTCCCATTCAGGATTTCGTCAAAATTGCTTACGGTGTCACCATCGGGATCGCCATCCGTACCGTTGTCACCGAGCGGATCGTTGGGATCGAGCCCACCACCGACCTCTTCCCCGTCTGTGAGGAAGTCGCCGTCGGAATCGGGATCGAGCGGATCGGATCCGGTGTCGGTGGCACTGACAAACGTCCCGGTGTTGGTCTCCACCCCGTCCAACAAACCATCGTCATCGCTGTCGTCGTCCTTGGGATCCGTCCCGTTGGTCGCCTCCATACCATCATCGGAACCATCCCCATCGGTGTCGGGGTCCTGGGGATCGGTGAGGTCATTGAACTCGTCGAGGTTGCTGCGTCCGTCCCCGTCGGGATCACCCGCCGCCCCGTCATCGCCGAGCGAACTGTTGGGATCGAGACCGTTGACGGTCTCCCATGCGTTGGAGAGTCCATCCCCGTCGTCATCGCCTGGAACAGGAATGGCGTCTGGTCCACTTGCAAGGTTGGCCTGCACCTCGGCGTCGGTGAGCGGACCATCCCAGATGCGAAACTCGTTCACAGTCCCGTTGTGCCCGGGATCACCCCACGCAGTCGCTCCGATGGCCTCATGGGTTGAGACGATGTTGGAGACTGCATTGGTGGCGATGTTGATGAGGTGCTGGGTTCCATCGATCCAGAGGTTGGTCGTTCCGTCCGCGGCCACTGAAATCACCAAATGGTGTTCATCGTTGAGGGTGGGGCGGAGCCGAAGATCGGTGTTCCCATTGCGGTCCAATCCGGCGCGCGAGGTGTTGGCGCGAGAGTTGGTATAGGCAAACTCAGGACCGGCGGCGCTGGTGCCGAAGGTGAAGAGCTTGGCCCAGGTCCCAGAGCCATCATCGGTATACCAGGTTTCGACGGTCACTCCCGTGCCTCCAAAATTGCCCCCGATATCAACCGGACTGGTAAACAACATCGCATCTGCGGTCGGGCCGCTCCCTCCCCCGGGAAGAATAAGATGGGTCGCACTGACGCTGGCCCCTCCCTGCAAAATTCCGGTATTCCCACCGGCAGAGTCGGTGAGATCGTTGCTGAAGGAATAACGGTGCGACACGGTCGCGCCGTCGCTTGGGAGCGCCAAGGCGCAGATCCCCAGGAGGAGCAGGATTTTTTTCATGAGTGGTGGTCTGAACTGAGCCTCCATCGGGCGCGCAAAACCCACGCCCACAAATCGGAGGCACCTCTGGTCTGTCAATATCCCGCCAAGCTCGATGAATTCTCACAGGACTTTTTCACAGGATCTAAAGGGCTACCGAGCGGGTCAGAGGGTGTCAAATTTAAAGAAACCGGTTTCCGATATGAAATTTGGGAAAGGTGAAGAGATGTGAACACTTAATTGTTGGGCGGCCCCAAGCATTGTCCTCTCAAGGTGTTACGGGCAGCCCCGGGCCTCGAGAGAATCTGACCGAAGCCTATCAATATTGGTTGACGGGACCTCGGGGTTGGAGACGATGTGAACACTGTCACAGTGCCTCATCGCATGTGGCAGAATGTAGTAGCTCACCTAAGACATGAAGAAGACCCTACTCACCATCATCGCCATCGGCATGGCCGCGAGCACCGCCTCCGCGGTCACCCTCGCCCACCGCTACTCATTTAGCGGCAACCTTTCTGATTCGGCGGGAGGAAACACCGGAGTCCTGCAAGGGGGCGCCACGGTCAACGCCACCCATCTTGTTCTTCCTGGTTCAGGGAGCGGCGCGACTGCCAATGCCATGACCTTTACCAATACCGTGGGTATTGGGGCCAATTTTGCAGCCAGCGGGGTGACCGTCGAAACTTGGTATACCGACAACAACTCGGGCACCTGGTCCAAGCTTTTCACCTTCGGCACCAACGCCGCCGGTCCGGAGTTCGCCTTTACCAACGTGCGCGCCAACACCGGTTTCGCGGGGCTGGATCGCAATGGCAATACCGACCTTCCTTTCCGTCCCGCCATTGGCGTGGAGCATCACCTGGTCATCGCACTCGCTGCGGACGGAACAGTGAATCTATGGCTCGATGGTAGCTCCGTCCTCTCTGGCATTGCGACCAATGCAGTCTCCAACATCGTCTCCACTCACGAGGCGATTGGCGCCACGGCGTGGGGCGATCCAGGTCACAACGGCACGGTAAACGAGTTTCGCATCTGGTCTGGCGAGTTCACCCAAGCCGATGTGAGTGCTTCCATGGCCCTCGGCCCGGATGTTGTCGTCCCGGAGCCCGCCAGCATCTCGCTCTTCGGCTTGTGCACGCTCCTTTTGCTGCGTCGCCGCCGTTAGCCGATCCTCATTTCCAACCTGCTCCGGTTCGCCGGTGCGGGTTTTTTGTTGGAGTGCTCGAGTGGTGCGGTATTGCGTAGGGACGATCCGCCATGAGGTCTCTTTCTCCAACCCTATTCCTCGGTCTCGCTGCTCTCCTGGCAGGCGGTTGCGGGGACTCGTCATCGAAGGAAGAAGGAGACTCCCCGCCGGGCCCCACCGTCACCCCCGGTCCGGATGGGGATACCGTCAAGCGACTGGTGGCGACCGAGGAGTGCGTCCTTCAAGTCACGCCCCTGCTCAACAGTCTCGCCCAGTCGTTGATCCGCGGCCATCGGCGCAACCTCCCTGAGCAGCTTCGCGACAAGGTGCCGGTTTCCGGATCGCTTGCCAGGGAACTGCCTGCCACCCTAAGAGACTCCGCAGAGCGCTCGATCAGTCCCGTTCCACTCCAGACCGCCCGCTGGCCCCTCGAGTCCGGAACGATCCCCTCCGAAGTTCCCCCCTGGTCCGCCCTTGCTCCCACCATCGTCCGCTGGACCGATGCGCGCTTTGGAATCCTGAAAGCAGAGCTCATCACTGGAAAGGACCCGCAATTCATTACCGAAACAAAGTTCGAAGGACGTGGGATCGGAAGAGATCGCAAGCTCGTGGGAGTGACGGCCCAGCTCCGGCTCAATTGGAAGCGTTCCCTGGATGGATCGTGGTCACTCACCGCCTGGGAGCAGAAGAAGCTCGAGGTGATCCGCACCGCGAGCCCGCTCTTCGAGGAGGTCCTCGAGACCGCCCTGCCCGATGGCATTGCCCTTGAGAGAGCCCGCCGATCCCTGCAGGAAGAGCGCACCATCTTCGCCCTGCAGAATGCCAGCCTGCGCGTGGAAAAGCAGGAGTATGCCGACCTGGGCGACATGGAAAACACGCACCAGTATCCATCCCTCAGCGTGGTCGACTATGATGGCGACGGGCATGACGATCTGTTCCTCACCGCGCGGTGGAGCCCCCCCCAACTTCTCCGCAACCGCGGCGATGGCACCTTTGAAGACGTCACCATTCGAAGCGGCCTGCGTGTGGAAAACTGCGTGATGTGCGCCCTCTTCGCCGACTTTGACAACGACGGCGATCCCGACGTGCTGCTCGGGCGGTCGATTGAGCCCACTCGCTACTTCGTGAATGAAGACGGCGTCTTTCACGATGCCACCGACGAACTCACCGACCTGGGCGATCAATACTTCGTCTCGGCGGCCTCGGTTACCGACATCAACCGCGACGGCCTGCTCGATCTCTATCTCTCCACCTACAGTCCGGGCGATGATGTGCTCCCGATTTGGAAGGAGCGCTATCTCACCAGGGAAGTGCGCGCAGGCCTGGAGAAATTCAAGGACTTCCATCCCTACTTCGATGATCGCGGGATCGCCAACGTCCTCCTCATGAATCGCGGAGGCGGACGCCTGGAACGGGCCACCCCGGAGTCGCTGAAACTCTGGCGCAAGAGTTACCAGTCGGTGTGGGCCGATGTCGACGGCGATGGCGACGACGACGTCTACGTTTGCAACGACTTTGCCCCGGACTCCTTCCTCGAGAATCGCACGCCCAAGGGTGCGAAGGATCCTCTTTTCGTGGAAGCGCTCGCCGAGTTTTTTCCCAACGCCTCCATGGCGTTCGGGATGGGAGCCTCTTTTGCCGATTACGACAACGACGGCGATCTCGATCTCTACGTCTCCAACATGTACTCCAAAGCCGGCAACCGCATCATCGAGCAGGTGGGAGTGGTCGACCCGCGCATTGCAATCGCAGCCCGCGGAAATTTTCTCTATCGCAACGAGGGTGGCACCTTCCAAGAAGTCGCGGAAGAGCTGCACGCCGCCAAGGTGGGATGGGCCTTCGGCGGACAGTTCGCCGATTTCAACAACGACGGCCGCCTCGACCTCTACGTGCCCAGCGGCTTTTACACCGCCCCTGGCCGGGTCGCCACCCAGGTCGACTTGTGAAGTTGTTTCTGGAGCACGGTCGTGCTCTCCGATCCCAACCAGGGCAAGGCCTTCCGTGAGTCCGCCCACTGGAACTCCCCCCTCATGCAGTTCCAGCTGCGCATCAAGCAGGAGGAGAATGCGCCGGGGCCGGCTGGAGGCCCTGCCTATCTCAGCAATTCCTTGAGCGGCAACGAGCGCAACCGCCTCCTGATGCAGACCAGGAAGGGCGACTTCAGCGATCTCTCCCTGCTCAGCGGAGTGGATTGCCTCGAGGACGCGCGTTCCTTTGCAGTGCTCGACTACGATTCCGACGGGTGGTTGGACATTGCACTCATGGGTCCGCACACCCCGCGCTTCCGCCTCTTCCGCAATCGCATGAGCGAGTTGATGGACGCCGGAGGGACGGTCACCGAGCTGGTGTTGGAAGGTGCCAACCACGGAGATCTGGCGGGCAAGGGAAGCAACCGCGACGCGGTGGGCGCGACAATCCGGGTGACCACCTCGACCGGACAACGACTCTATCGCAAGAGCATCGGCGAGGGCCTCTCGACCCAGAACATGCGCGCGATTCGCATCGTGCTCGCCCCCGATGAGGCGCTGCAAGAGATCGAGATTGCCTGGCCGTCCGGCAAGACCCAGACCCTTCTCTCCGGCTTTCAGCGCAAGATGAAGGTGAGCGAGGAGTAGCTTGGCATCCGCAATCCGGAGTGCATAGTTTCGCCGTGAGTGCACTCTCCAGAAGATGGATCTCCTTCGCCGCTGCGACCGCGATGCTGATCTCATGCGGGGAGAAGAAGAAGGAGGAGCAGTCCGGCAAGACCCCTTCCTCGAAGGGCCCGGCCAAGGCTGTCACTGCCAATGATCGTTTCGATGAGGTGGTCAAAGTGGAGAAGACGATTGCCACCTTGTCTCCGCTCGTCTCCAAACTCGCCTCTTCCGCGAAGAACCTGCTGATTCCCGATTCCGCAACCGCCAAGCTCTTCACCGAGTCGGTCACCGTGCGCGACCTGGGTCCCTCCACGCAGGCGCAAGCCGCGGAGGTCTCTCTCCCGCTCACCATCACGGAGTGGGGGGGCACCACCAAGGCCTCGACCCTCACTGAGGTCGGGATCTGGCGTCCCCTCTTTTCGAAGATGGCCTTCTTCGAAGTCGCCACCTTCAAGATCGTGAGCGGCTCCTTCGTGGACGGCGATGCGAATCGCTTTCAAACCCACACCGCCTTTGCGGGAAGCGGGCGCGGGAAGGATGGATTGCTCTACGGGCTCACCGGAGCAGTCGACCTGGGGTGGCTTCGGACGGGCGAGGAATGGAAGATTGCCTCGTGGGCGACGGTGTCCCTCCGGGCCACCTCCACCGAAGAGCCGTTCTTCCGCGACGTTCTCGCCGAGGCCATCCCCTCCTCCACCCAGCTCGATCTCGCCACTCGCTCAGTACACGAACGCTACATCAGCGAAGTGTTCAAGACCGGTGGCACCACCTTCACCTATCCCAAGGACTACTGGATCTACGTCACGACCTGGGACACCCTCGACCAGCATCCTTCGATCGCAGTGGTCGATCTCGATCGCGACGGCTGGGACGACTTTTACGTGACGGCGCGATGGGGAAGAAACCAGTTCTGGCACAACCGCGGAGACGGGACCTTTGAGGAGATTGCTGGCAAACTGGGCATCGATCTCGACGGCATGTGCAACGCTGCGGTCTTTGCGGATTTCGACAATGATGGAGACGACGACTTGTTCGTCGGGCGCAGTATCGAGCGCAGCCGTTACTTTCGCAATGAGGGTGGGCGCTTTATCGATGCCTCCACCACCCACATCGCCATCGACCTGCCCCACTGGACCTCCGCGGTGTCCTGCGCCGATTACAATGGCGACGGTTTGCTCGACGTCTATCTCTCGACCTATCGCCTCCCGATCACGCGGCCTCGGGAATTGCTGAGCCGCGAATTCCTCACTCCGGAACAGCAGGTGGAGTGGAAGAAGAGACGGATTGCGGACCATCCCGTTTTTCGTCTCACCGGTCCGCCCAATGTGCTCCTCGTCAACCGTGGCGACGGGCGCTTCGAACTCGCTCCGGAAGCGAAGGAAGTGGAAGCCTGGCTCTCGGCCTTCCAGGGAACGTGGAGCGACTTCGACAATGATGGCGATCCGGATCTCTTCATCGCCAACGATTGGGCGCCCGACAACGTCTTCCGCAACGACGTGGGTGAAGACGGAAAGCGCCGCTTTGTGGACGTCACCACCGAGGTGGCGGGTGATCAATTGCAAGGCTTCGGAATGGGGGTGAGCCTCGGTGACTACGACAACGATCGAAATCTTGATCTCTTCCTCACCTACATGTTCAGCAAGGCCGGCTCGCGCATCACCCAGTCGTTTGAAGGCCTGGAGAAACGCATGTATGAGGGAGCGCAAGGCAACAAGCTCTTCCGCGGCGGAGGCGGAAAGTTCGAGCTCGTCTCCGGCTTGCATCCCCCGGCCCTGAAGGTTGCCAAGAGTGGGTGGTCGTGGGGCGGACAGTTCGCCGACCTCGACCACAATGGCTTCCTCGATCTCTATGTCGCCAACGGCTACTACACCGCCCCCAGCGAATCGGCAACCGAGGTGGATTTGTGAAGTGACCTCTGGCGCGCGGTCGTGCGCTCGGACAGCAACCTGAAACGGGAACTCGGCAAAGAGAAGGGCGGCGACTATGAAGGCCTGCCCGGCATCATCGACACCGAGGCCAGGAACGAAGCCGGGGAACGTATCCTGCGCAGTCACTCGATGAGTGGAAGCGAACCCAACAGCTTCTTCTACAATGCGGGCGCCCGGAAGTTCCACGACTGGTCCGCGGTCTCGGGACTGGACCACATCGCCGACGGGCGCTCCTTCGCCTACTTCGACTACGACCGGGATGGCTGGATCGACATCGCCCTCGTGAACTCCAACAACCCGCAATTGGTCCTCTACCGAAACCAACTGGGCGAGCGCCACGAGGGACGCCTGAACTACATCGCAGTGCAGCTGCACGGTGGCAACCGCAGCGCGCAGCCGGCGCCCGGATTGAGTAATCGCGATGGATTCGGAGCGCAGATCCTCGTCAACGCGGGCGAGTCGAAGCTTCATCGCGAAGTGCGCTGCGGCGATGGCTTCGCCGCGCAGAACAGCCGGGTCACCCTGATTGGCATCGGGAACCACAAGAACGCCAGCGTGAGCGTGGTGTGGCCCTCCGGAAAGGAGAGCAGGATCTTGTCCGTGGCGGCCGGTTCGCTGGTCACTTTCGACGAGACTGGAGTTGCGCGAGTCACGCCCTACCGCAAGGAGCTCACCAGGGAGCCCGCCGAGGTTGACCGGGGAACCCCGCTCGAATTCGCCTCCCTTGCCCCGTCAGGAAAGCCTCGCGTCCTGATCACGATGGCGACCTGGTGCGAAGCCTGCAAAGCCGCCCAACCGCAGGTCACTCATCTCGTCGCGCAGTGGCCGGACCTGAACTTTGTGGGGGTTCCTGTCGATGAAAAGGACACCACCGCGAAGCTGAGCGATTACGAGAGCAAGCAGAAACCCGCCTACCATCTCGCCAAGGAAATCGCTCCGGCCGACCGCGACCTCGTGGCGCGACTCCTCGAAGCAAGGCTCGGTGAAGCGGCCTTACCGTCGACCATTGTTGTGGATGAGGAAGGCTACGTGCGGGGTGTCTTTGCCGGCGTGCCGAGTGCGTCAGAGATTGGCAAGGCTCTTGCGGAGTAGCGTCCATTGCGGAGAATTCTCTTCGCACCAAGGGATCACAAGTCCACCAACCGCTCCCCATTGAAGAAGGCCTTGCGCCACCGGGTGATCACTACGCTGTCAAACAAGCCCACCTTGGAAAAGGGATCGCTGCGCACGAACTCTTCCGCCTCCTCGCGGCTTTCGGTGTCCACCAGGAGAACTCCGCCGTGCGCGGTCACCGCGTCATCCCGCAACGTCGCTCCCGCCGCGAGCAGACGATGCTTGTTGTCATCGAGGTACTTCTTGTGCGCGGCCTGGTGCTCGGCGCGCACCTGCTCGTGGCCGGGTTTGTCGGTGGTAATGATGGCGAAGGGCATGGTCAAAGCGGCGGGAGCGCGACCCCGATTTGTTCGAAGATGCCGCGCGGGGCACCACCGGGGTCGGGGTCGGGACGAATCTCGGTCAGACCCTTCTCACCGACCCGGTAGTAAAAGTATTGCTCCGGAATGGTGACCGACTTGCCGGTCGCGGGGTAGGCCTCGAAGCCGGGGAACTCGAGCGTTTCGGTGTGGGTCCCGCCTTGTCGCCACA
>JAYGGC010000200.1:0-2595 GCA_046581525.1 Roseibacillus sp.
GAAGAGCTTCACCTCACCGGACTCGTAGAACTTGATGGCCTTGTAGTCACCCAGGAAGATGGAGGAGTGCGGAGTGTCGCCCTGGTAGTGCGGAAAATGGAAGACCAGTTCCTCGCGCGGACGTTTCACGGGCGCCTTCGATCCCGTGAAGAGATGGGAGATATCCCCGCCCTCGATCTCCTTCGGCAGGGCCTTCTCGACGCCCGCCATCTTGCAGAAGGTGGGAAGGAGGTCGAAGCCCACCACCCGTTGCTCGTTCCATGAGTTCGCCTTGATCCCCGGACCCCGGACGATGAGCGGAACGCGGATTCCGCCTTCCCACACCGACCCTTTCCCACCCTGCACGGGACGGCCGCCGCCGCGCTTACCGCCGCCGCCACCTCCACCGCCGCCATTGTCTGACATGTAGATGACGCAGGTGTTTTCGCGCAGCCCCAGTTCGTCCAGCTTCGCGAGCAGCACCCCCACCCCCGTGTCGAGATCCTCCGTGATGGCGGCGCGTCCCGCATTCTTCCCGCCACCGAGCTTCTCGTACTTCGCGAGGGTCTTCGGGTTCGCGTTCTCCGGATAGTGCAAGGCGTGATAGGACATCTGGATGAAGAACGGCTTCCCGGCCTTCTTGCTCTTCTCCATGAAGGCCGCGGCGCGACGTCCCATTCCGAAAATATCGACCGGGTTGTCCCCCTTGTGCGGGGCGGCATCCCCGTTGCCAGTATCACCATCGCTCTCGTCGTAGCCGTGCCGCTCAGGCCCACCACCGCTGATGTGCCACTTCCCGTAGTGCGCGGTCGCATAGCCCGCGGTCCGCAACAACTCCGCGATCGTCGTCTCCTCGCTGCGGATGCTCTTCCGAAGCGTCGGGGCCACCAGTTTGTAACCCGCCGATTCCCCAAAGGTGGGCGCCGCCTTCGTCCAGTGCAGTTGCGCCGGGCTCATCCCGGTCTGGATGCTGATCCGCGTCGGCGAGCACACCGGCGACGGCGCGTAGGCCGCGCTGAAACGCATCCCCTCGCTCGCCAGCTTCGCGATGTTCGGAGTCTGCATGACGCTGCTCTTCGTCCCCGGGAGGTCCGGATGCGTCTGCACCGACAGCCCCGTCCAGTCCTGGTCATCCGAGAGTAGGAACAGAATGTTGGGTTGCTCTTTCGCCGCTCCAACCGTGATTCCGGTGATGACCCACGCCGCGCTAATCCAATGTAATCTCATTTTCATCATTGGTCCTTTCTAGAGTCGGCAGAAGACCATCGCGAAGAGGCACAGTGCCCCGCAGCCGAAGGCCGAAGCGAAGTCGCAAATCGCCGACAGCCAGTGGAGGGTCTCCAGGTCCGTGAAGTCGGTCATGACTTCCTTCCCTTCCGGTTCTTTCCTTCGCCGCCCTTTCCCCGCTGATCCCGGCCTCGTTTCGGCGCCGCGTTCGGATCGAATTTCGGGTTCGCCTTCGTCACCAAGGCCGCCCCGGTTTCGCGCTGCCAGGATTGGAGGTCGCCGTAGAGTTCCGTCGCCTTCGCCGGAAGCGACAACGCAAGGTCCTCGTTCTCACCCGGATCAGCCGCCAGATTGTAGAGTTCCACGCGCCTGTCCTCGAAAAATTCGATCAACTTGAAGTCGCCCTTCCGGATCGCGCTCGAGGGACCGCCCCCGCCGATGTAACAGGGAAAGTGCCAGAAGACCGCCTCGCGACCCGGTGAGCTCCCACCGCGCAGAGTTGCCGCGAAGCTCACTCCGTCCAATTTGTGGGCCGGATCCGGCTTCAGCCCCGCCATCTCCAGGATGGTCGGGTAGAAATCCATGCTCAGGATCGCCTCGTCGTTCTCGAGCCCCGCCTTCACGCCCAAGCCCGGCCCCCACACCGCCGCGGGCACCCGGATCCCGCCCTCGTAAACCGATCCCTTCCCGGAGCGCAGCGGGGCGGTGTGCCTGCGGTTGCCCCCGTTGTCGGAGGTGAAGATCACGAGGGTGTTGTCATCCAATTGCAGCCGCTTGAGCGCGGCCATGACCCGGCCCACATTCTGGTCCACCGCTTCCACCGTCGCGGCGTAGTCCGCATCCGGGACACCCATCTTCTTGTACTTCGCCACCAGATCCGGCTTCGCCTCGAATGGCGAATGCACCCCGTGATAGGCGAGGTAGACGAAAAATGGCTCGTCCTGCCCCGAGCCTTTCGAACGGGCCGCCATGAACCCGATCGCCTCCTCCGTGAAGCGGTCCGTAAGGTACTCGCCGCTCTCGTTGAAATAGCGGTCCTTCTCGAAGCCGAGGCTCTGCGGACGCTCGAAGACATCGAAGCCCTGTCCGGTCGGGGTGGTCGGCCCCTCCCGTCCCCGCCCCAGATTCCACATCCCGAACATCGCGGTCGCGTAGCCGCCCGCCTTGAGTTGCTCCGCGATCGTCACCACCTCGCCCGCCATCGAGGCATTGCTCGTCGCCGCCAGCATCTTGTGATGGGCGGAGCCTGGCGCATGACGGTCGTCCACCACCGTGTAGACACCATGCCGCGACGGATACTGGCCGGAAAGCAGGCAGGCACGCGTCGGGGCACAGTTCGGAGCGCTCGAGTAGGCATTCGTGAAGACCACCCCGGCCTTCGCAAGCCGG
>JAYGGC010000207.1:0-68155 GCA_046581525.1 Roseibacillus sp.
TTTTGGTGCCGGGAGGGGGAGAATATGTCCGGCCAGCAACCAATTTTCGGCGGAATTGCGATTGGGGATCGAGATCTTGCAACCTAGCCTGCGGGCGATGAGCGGAACTGCAGCGGTCCGGGCGCTGGAAGCATGTTTGAACCGTGGTGTGCGGGAGTTTGTGGTGTGTGCGGGCGCGCGCAATGTTCCGCTCGTCCTGGCGGTGGCGAGGAGCAGAGACTTGAAGGTGTGGAACCACTTTGAAGAGCGCGGGGCCGGATTCTTTGCCCTGGGGCGCGTCAGGGCGTGCGGGCGTCCCGTCGCGGTGGTGACCACCAGTGGAACTGCGGTTGCAGAATTATTGCCAGCGGTGATCGAGGCGCACTACCAAGGAAGGCCACTCCTGGTAGTGAGTGCGGATCGTCCTCGCAGCTATCGGGGGAGCGGTGCTCCGCAGGCCATCGAGCAGGTAGGGCTCTTCGGGGATTACGTGGAAGGGATGGACGATCTCGGTGGCGCTGCTGATTCGCTTGGGATCGAGTCCCAGTGGAGTGGGCTGCGTCCGTGGCACCTGAATGTCTGTCTCGAAGAGGTAGAAGAGGTGCCGGACCTGGTGGTGCCCGCCGAGGAGCCGGAGCCTGCGCGACTGCCGCGAACGGGAGTCACGGAGCTGGTCGAGTTCCTGAACAAGGACAGTTTCCGGGGCGTGGTGGTGTTGCTGGGCGGACTGGAGCCGGAGGAACGGGAGGAGACCTGCCATGTTCTCAAGGAGCTTGGAGCCCCGGTGGTGGCTGAGGCGACCAGTGGTTTGCGGGAAGCGCTGGGGAAACTGGTGCTGACCGATGGCGATCGAGTCCTGCGGGCACAGCCCCCGGGCAAGGTGTTGCGACTGGGCGATGTGCCGGTCGGTCGATTTTGGCGCGACCTGGAATCGCTTCCCGCTACCGAAGTGCTCTCCGTGACCCGAACCGGATTTTCAGGGCTGGCTCGCGAGTCAACTGTCCTCAAGGGGCTGGTGCATGACGTGTTCAAGGGGATGGGCGGAGTTCCCTCCATTGGCGACGTCCTTGATCTCTCCCGCGCGGCGGCGAAGCGGCGGGGCCGTCTTGAAGAACTCTTGGAACGGTATCCCGACAGCGAACCTGCGCTCGTTCGCGTGCTCTCCACTTACGCCACCATGGGGGAGAGTGTCTTCCTGGGAAACAGTCTGCCCATTCGCGAGTGGAATCTCTGTGCGCAAGTCGTTGCGCCGATTGTGGAAGTGCAGGCCAGCCGCGGTGCGAATGGAATCGATGGGCAACTCTCGGCCTGGCTGGGAGCAACGGCCGGACAGGATGGCGGGTGGGGTGTCTTTGGTGATTTAACGGTGCTCTACGACCTCGCTGCTCCAGCCTGGTTGGCACAAGTAGGAGGCGAGGGAAGGGTGTTGGCGGTGATCAACAACTCAGGCGGGAGGATCTTTGAACGGCTCCCTCGTTTGCATGACCTCGAGGCGGGTGAGCGGGCCCTGATGGCAAATGCCCACACCCTGCACTTTGGGCAATGGGCGGCGATGTGGGGAATGGACCACCTCGTCGTAACTGATCGTGATGGCTTCGATGTGGAACCTGGGCCGGTGCCGCTGGTGGTCGAAATTCGACCTGATGAAGGACAGACCGCCGCGTTTTGGGAGGCATGGGAAGAGTGAAGATCTGGTGTCTGCATGGCGCGGTGGGAATGACGGCGGACTGGGATGAGTTCGCTGAAAGGATGTGCGCAGCCGGCCAGGAGGTTTGCATGGTTGACCTCTGGGGATTTGTGGAGGAGGGCGCATGCAGCTTTGCCGACTTTGCGGCAGAGCTGAACGCCCGCGTGCGGGCCGAAGAGGAGGCGCCGGTTCTCTTGGGGTATTCGATGGGGGGGCGCCTGGCCCTGCACGCGCTCCTTGAGGATGAGGTCCCTTGGAGAGCGGGCGTGATCGTTTCCGCTCATCCGGGGATCCGCGATCCTGAGGAGCGTGTCATGCGCGTGGCAAAGGATGCAGAGTGGGCCACGGGAGCGTTCAGTGGATCGTGGCAGAAGTTTCTCGCTGATTGGAATTCGCAGGGTGTGTTGGAGGGCGAGATGGTGGGGCGCCTTGGCGATCGGAATCGATTGGAACCACGTCGCGTGGCGGTGGCGCGGGGATTCATGGAATGGTCGCTTGGGAAACAGGAGGACTTGGGACCGCGCCTTGGGGAAATCGAGTGTCCCGTGCTGTGGTTGACAGGAGAGCGCGATGCTCGATTCAGCGCGCTTGCGGAAGAGGCGATTCCTTTGATTTCCAATGGATTGCACCGTGTCATGTCTGGAGCTGGGCATCGCGTGCCATGGGATGCAGCGGAGGAATTTGCGCAGCTGGTCCACGAGTTCGTGGCCAACGTAAAGGCCCCGTAAAAAGGGGCGATCGCGCCCCCAGATCCGAATTGGTGTGATACCCTCGCGGGAATCTTAAAACGGCGAATTCAATGAAACTATATCTTGGACTTGGTGCGCTGGCTCTCGGGAGTGCAGTGGTGGGACTCGGCTTGGCCCGGGAGAAAGGCGAGGCGGGTGAGCCGCCTGCAATCGGCTATGTGATGCATGAGTGGGGAACCTTCACCAGTGTGCACGGATCCAACGGCAAGATGCTGGCAGGACTCCAGCGGGAGGAGGAACATCTCCCCGCCTTTGTGCGAGCGCACGCCGGAATGGAGAACCGGGGAGGGATCATGATGAAAGGGTGGCGCCGTCCGATGAAAAACGTGATCGTGAAGATGGAGACGCCGGTCATTTACTTTTACAGTGACGAAGGGTTCAAGGGTTCGGTGGAGGTTGGGTTCAAGGGTGGCTCCATCAGTCAGTGGTGGCCACCGCGGCAGGGAGGGGAAGTTCCTCCCAAGTATGATCCTCCGAAATTTGATCCGAACGCCACACCCGAGATGCGCGCCGCCTACCTTGAGAAGATGAAAGTCGCAGGCATGATCGACTTCGGGGACGGCAAGTATGAAGGAAGCATCAAGTGGGAATTTGAGGTCATGGCGCCGGACTCCGGGATGGAAGCCGAGGTCTTCCGGAGCGGTGAGACCCTGAACTGGCTGCGTCCCAGGCAGACCGGTTCGAACATCGTGAAGGCCGGGGGAATTTGCGAAAAGTATTTGTTCTATCGCGGGGTCGGAAATTTCGAAGTGCCGATGCAATTCAAGGTGGACTCCGAGGAGACGCTCACTATTACCAATACCAGTTCGGAGGCGGTCCCCTATGCCCTGGTTTTTGAAAAGAACGTGCTTGGCAGGGTGGGTATCTACGAGCTTGCAGAGGGGATCGAGCCAGGGAAGACAATCTTGGTCGGGTATGAAGAGTTGTTTCCTCCCTCCGGGGAAGAGCCCCGTTACCTTGCGAAGGCGGTGGGTCCCGAGTACAAGAAAATGATTGCCGGGCTCGTCAAGAGCGGGCTGCGTCATGACGAGGCTTCGGCGATGGTGCAGACGTGGTGGGACAGCTACTTTGGAAAGCCCGGCCTCCGCGTGTTCTGGGTCGTGCCGCAAGGTGAGACCGAGCGGATCCTGCCCCTGGAGATCACTCCCAAGCCGAAGGAAATGGTGCGGGTCTTGGTGGGGCGCAGCGAAGTGCTTCGTCCCGGATTCGAGAAACAACTGGTCAAGGAATACCAGGCCGAGAAGAAGACCGCTTGGAATGCACGCTGGAACAGTGGTTTCGGAGCTGCCTATCTGCAGCGCGTCGAGGAGCTTTTGCCGACCACGGTGACCACGGTGGCTCGGTGACGACCACTCCGGTGAGGAGAATTCATCCGCAACTGCTTCCGTAGTTGCAGACCCGGAAGGGCGGGGGAATGATCCCGCCGTGAACTGGATTGCAGGAGCCGAATTCGAGGACATTCGCTACGATAAGAGCGAAGACGGGCAGATCGCCAAGATTACCATCAATCGGCCGGAGGTGCGCAACGCATTCCGTCCCTTGACGGTCAAGGAACTCATCCAGGCCTTCGATCTTGCCCACGAAGACAGCGGCGTCGGCGTGGTGATTCTCACGGGCGAAGGGGAGAAGGCGTTCTGCTCGGGGGGCGACCAGAGGGTTCGCGGCGACGGCGGCTATGTGGGAGGGGACGGAGTGCCGAGGCTCAACGTGCTTGAGTTGCAGAAAAAGATCCGCACCCTGCCCAAGCCGGTGATCGCAATGGTAGCGGGCTATGCCATCGGCGGTGGGCATGTCCTGCACGTGGTTTGCGATCTGACGATCGCGGCTGACAACGCACGATTCGGACAGACGGGCCCGAAGGTGGGCAGTTTTGATGGCGGGCTGGGAGCCAGTTACCTCTCGCGCATCGTCGGGCAGAAGAAGGCGCGCGAAATCTGGTTCCTCTGCCGGCAGTATGGAGCCCAGGAAGCGATGGAGATGGGATTGGTGAATGTGGTCGTCGCACTTCAAGAATTGGAGTCAACCACCGTGCAATGGTGCCGGGAGATCCTGGAACATTCACCCCTCGCCTTGCGTTGTCTCAAATCGGCGCTGAACGCGGATTGTGACGGGCAGATGGGTCTCATGGATTTCGCCGGTAATGCCACTTTGCTTTACTATCTCACCGAGGAAGCAAAGGAGGGGAAACAGGCTTTCCTGGAGAAGCGTGCACCCGATTTTTCAAAGTTTCCGCGCTTTCCGTGAGGATCTACGAGCGTGTGAACATTCTCTTCTCAAAACGCTCACTACCCTTGTTGATTCGGGAAACCACACTCTCATGATGGAGGGCTACGCCCGGGCTTTTGAGAGCGCCGGTATTCATGCCGCGATCGCCATCAACATGGTTCAATTTGATGACGAAGCGGCGTGCTCTGGCACTTCCACGGGGCCTTTTACGCAGTCCTCGACTACCGGGCGCGCATCGGTGACTCCGCGGACTCGCACAACATCATTCCGCGGGTGGGGGGCTTTTTCTAGGCCGACGGTGATTTGAACATCAACCCGGGAAGCGTGCCTGCTCCCCGGGTTTTCTTTTGGCGCGAAGCCGTTAAGCTGAACGCGGATGTTGAAGAGCTACCTCCTTGCGGCGCGCCCCAAGACCCTCCCTGCCGCCATTGTGCCGGTCTGGGTGGGCTGTGTGCTGGCGTGGGAGTTGGCGGGGCGAATCGATTGGGCGCTCGCGCGGTTCACCCTGCTCGGGGCCCTTTGTATCCAGGTCGCGACCAATCTCTTCAACGATGCCGTCGACGCGGAGAAGGGCGCTGACACCGGGGCACGCCTTGGCCCCGTGCGCGTCACGGCCAGCGGGATGCTCTCCCGCCGCGCGGTCTGCCTCGCCGCGATCCTCTTCCTGGTCCTCGCCTGCCTGGTGTCCATTCCCCTGATCCAGGCCCGGGGTTGGGTGATTATCGCGATTGGGTTGCCCTCGCTTTACCTCAGCTACGGATATACCGGTGGGCCGCTACCCTTGGCCTATCGCGGGCTCGGCGAGATCTTTGTGATTCTCTTTTTCGGATTGGTGGCGGTGGGGGGAACCTATTTCGTGCAGACCGGGGAGTGGGGATGGGAAGCGCAGGTTCTCGGACTGCAGGTTGGTTTGCTCAGCGCGGTCTTGATCGCGATCAACAATCTGCGGGATGCCGAGGAAGACCGGGGCAGTGGCAAACGGACGATCGTGGTGCGTTTTGGGCCGCGAGTGGTTCAGGTGTTGATTCGAGTGATGCTCATGGTCGCGCTTGCCCTGACAACCTGTGGGCACTGGTACGGGGCGCGCTGGTTTTTCCTCCTGAGCATTCCCTGGCTTCTTCTCGGAGTGGGCGTGATCCGAGCGGTGAGTCGTGCCAAACCCGGTCCGGCCTACAACTTCTACCTCGCCCTGGCGGCGCTCCAGCTCATCC
Organism: Roseibacillus sp.; assembly: GCA_046581525.1. Classification (GTDB taxonomy): domain Bacteria; phylum Verrucomicrobiota; class Verrucomicrobiia; order Verrucomicrobiales; family Akkermansiaceae; genus Roseibacillus_B. The sequence goes on from JAYGGC010000207.1 coordinate 5,853, forward strand.
TCTTCGCCGGAGCCTTCACGGTGGCCGTGATGATTTAGCAGTGTGAATCAGGGAAGGGGCGCTAGGGTCGGAAAGTGAGCAAAGAGAAACCGGTCTACGTCTGGCGCTACATCCTGCGAAGCAGGTCGGCGCTGAACGCGGTCTCGGCGCGGCGGGAATTTGAGGGAGCGCTCATTCGGATGGGAGATGGCTTCGGGTGTTTGCATCCGTGGCCGGAGTTGGGTGATCCGACTCTGGACGATTTGTTGTATTTCCTGGCGTGGGGATCCATTCGTCATCCGTTGCTCGACCCGGTTTATACGATGGCAGAGATGGATGCTATGCACCGACGGTTGGGGTGTTCAGTATTCGATGTCGGGAATATTCCGTTGAGCCACGCTACGGTGCCCAACCCTACCGACGAGATCATCGAAGACACCGTGGCCCGGGGATTCAAAGTGGTGAAAATCAAAGGCGACGCCAATTTTGTCCGCGTGGCTGATCGAATTGATGCCCTCTCCAGGCAGTGGCCCAAATTGAAGTGGCGGATCGATTTCAATGAGGTGCTTTCCGGCCTTAACGCGTTGCGCTTTGTGGAGTGCTTGTCGGATCACGCCCGGGACCGGATCGATTTCGTGGAAGATCCCTGCCCTTATGATCGAGAGATGTGGGGTAGGATTCGGCGGGAAACCGGTTTGAAATTGGCAGTGGATCGAGCAGGGCACGCGGACGAACCGGTCGCTGATACGATTGTGGTGAAACCAATGCGCCGGAACGTGGGAGACTTCGTAGACTCTGGCCTTCGCATGATCGTGACGAGCAACATGGAACATCCGCTCGGGCAATGTTTCGCAGCGAAGCAAGCCGGGATCCTGTCGGCCGATTCGGCTCGGATCGACTACGGGGGACTACAGACCCACGAGTTGTTCGAACCCACCGAGTTCTCGGAGCGCCTGGGCCCGGCCGGGCCGAAGTTCCAGCCGCCCGGTGGGACCGGCCTGGGATTCGATGATCTCTTGGAAAATCTGCCATGGAAGCGTCTGAAGTAACGGATCCCAAGTTCTGGTCGGGACCGGAGAGCCGGGTGTTCGCGCCCCCGCGCCTGGCGGAAGAGGGCGCCGCGATCGAGGGCCTGCTCGCGGGTGAGGACTCGGTGGTGTTTGCGAGCTCGGGATCCGGCGGGGTGCCGAAGTGGACCCGCTTCCTACGAAAGTCCCTGCTCGCGTCAGCGAAGGCAGTGAACCGTCACCTGGAGGTCACAGCTGGGGATCGCTGGATGCTTCCCTTGCCGCTCTTTCACGTTGGCGGCTTCGGCATCGCAGCCCGGGCTTACCTCGGAGGATGTCACCTTCGTCAGTTCGCGGGTCGTTGGAATGCGATGCGCTTTGCGGACGAGTTGGAGGAAGATGGATCGACGCTCACGTCGCTGGTGCCCACCCAGGTGCATGACGTGGTGGCGTGCGAGTTGCGCGCTCCGACGTCCTTGCGGGCCGTGGTCGTTGGTGGTGCGCGGCTGGATGAAGTGAGCGGGCAGGCCGCCCGTGATCTCGGGTGGCCGGTCCTGCAAAGTTACGGAATGACCGAAGCTGCATCGCAGGTGGCGACCGATTCCCTGGATAACCTGGGGGCTGAGTTTCGCACGGCGCCCCTGCCGATCCTGTCCTCGTGGGAGCATCGCGTGAGCGAAGATGGGTGCCTGCAATTGCGCGGAGAGTCTCTCATGGACTGCTATCTCCACCTTGAAAGTGGAAGTCTCCGGGAAGAGCGACCTATCGACGACAGCGGGTGGTTCGTGACCACAGATCGGGTTGAGATCTCGCCGGAAGGGTTGACGGTGATCGGCCGGTTGGACCGACAAGTGAAGATTCTCGGCGAACTCGTCGATGTGCAGGCGGTGGAAGAGGAATTGCGGGAACATCTGCCGCGCGGGGTGGGCCTGTACATCCTGCACCTTCCGGATGAGCGGCGGGGATGGCGACTTCACCCCGTGATCGAGAGTGGAGCGACCGGGTTGGAAGACGTGGTCGAGTTCGTCAACGAGCGACTGCCCGGATTTGCCCGCCTTGAAACACCGCGGTCTGTGATGGAGCTGCCACGGACCGCCCTGGGAAAAGTCGATGTCGCGGTCTTGCGCAATGAATTTGGAGCGCCCTCAAGATAGTGTTGCCAAGCGGGGCTTGATCTGATTAATTAAGATGTCTTGATAAGGTCGGCTCCAAGGAAGGAACTTCTGAGGTTAGTGAGTGGGGGAAGCAGGGGAGTCGCGGCGCCAAGCAGAAGGGAATTATCCCGCCGAATCGGTTTCCGATCGATCAGTCCTCAACATGATTCACCAAACCGACGATACGCAGGCGAACATTGTCCCCGAAGAGGACGCGCCGCGGACAAAGACGAAACGTGCCCTGACGACGGCCCAGGCGAGAGACTTCGGTCTCATCGCGCCCACCGCGGCAGGTAAGAACTTCGTCCTCGATACCAACGTTCTTCTGCACGACCCCGGGTGCCTGGGCAGGTTCAAGGACAACCATGTTTGCATTCCGGTAGACGTTCTTGCTGAGCTCGATCGATTCAAAGGCGAGCAAACCGAGCGGGGAGCCAACGCCCGCCGCGTGCATCGCGAGCTGACCGAGATGTTTGCCGACGGGAGCAAGCTGACCGGCGGCGTTGAGACCGATGGGGGAGGGACCGTGCGCCTGGTGGTCTACGATCCTGCAAGTTCGGCAAAGTGCTCCGCCCAGCTGAGTCTCTTTCACCGCATCTTCCCGGACCGCGACCGGGTCGATCACCGCATCCTGGCAGCGACTCTCCTGGTGGAAGAACACAATGAGAACTCCACCGTGTTGGTGACCAAGGATCTCAACATGCAACTCAAGGCCCGCGCCGCCGGCCTGGAATGCGAGGACTATCTCAATGACAAGGTCGACCCGCGAGAAGTGGCGGACTACGAGATGCGGCGAATCGATGTCGATCCCGCGGAGCTCCAGCGATTTGCGAGCTCGGGGGCGCTTGAGTTGCTACACGCGCGCCGCAAGGAAGTAGTCCTGAATCAATACGTGTTGCTGCAGGTGAATTCGAAGCAGACCATCCCGGCCCGGCTCGATGTCAACGGGATTTTTGCACGGCTGGCAATTCCGGATGTGTTGCGCATTCCCGATGGTAACAGCCTGAAGCCACTCAACCTCGGGCAGAAGTGCCTGGTCGACGCTCTTCTGAATACCGAGGTCTCCCTCGTGACCTGCTACGGGCAGGCCGGGACCGGAAAGACGCTGGTGGCCATCGCGGCCGGTCTGAACGAAGTCTTCGGGCGGCGCTACAACGGGCTCACCGTAAGCCGGCCAGTGGTCTCGATGGGGGACCAACTCGGCTACTTGCCGGGAACTCTGGACGAAAAGATGCGCCCCTGGCTGCAGCCCGTCTACGATGCGCTCGATCTGCTCACCACTCCACCGGTCTCGAAGGGGCCTCGGCGAAAGCAATCGAAGAAAGAGGGCGGCGCCCTGGTCGATCATGGGGCGGCCAAACCCTACGAGTAGCTCCTTGAGCAGGGGATCATCGAGGTCGAGGCGCTCTGCTACATTCGCGGCCGCTCGATTCCGAATCGCTTCTTTGTCCTCGATGAAGCCCAGCAGCTGACGCCACAGGAGGCCAAGACGGTGGTGACGCGGATGTCCCGAGGCAGCAAGCTGGTGATGCTCGGCGACCCCGCTCAAATCGATCACCCCTATGTCGACAGCCGAAGCAACGGGCTGGTTTATACTCGTAACCGGCTGAAGGGGCAGGCCTTTGTGGCGCACGTTTCGCTCAACAAGGGTGAGCGCAGCCTGCTGGCGGAGGCCGGCGCCCAGCTGATGTAGCCCTCGGCAGTTCGTTGACAGTCGGACGCGAGCACCTAGACTCCGATCTGTTCGTGGAAACAAAGCACCAATGCCGCGTCATCCTGCTGACCCTTGCAGTTGCGCTCGGACTGGCGGGCTGTTCGTCGAGTCGGAAGGACCCGCCCCGTCCCTGGGCGCGGGTGGTGAAGTCCGAATTGCGGGCCCTCGGCTATCGCAATTGGATCGTCCTGGGTGATGCCGCGTTTCCGGTCCACAGCCGTCTGGGAGTGCGCACCATCTTGATCAATGACGAGATTCCCGCTGCCCTCGAAGAGGTTCTGGAAGAATTTGAGCGCGTGCAGAATGTCACCCCGCGCATTTACCTCGCCCGCGAACTGGCTGAGGTCCCGAACGACCGTGCACCGGGAATCGAAGAGTATCGTAGGATCCTGGACAAAGCGTTGCGCGGATTTCCGACCCGCGAGATGGATTTTCGCTCCCTCTCGCTCCTGCTCGAGGACAGCGCCAACAAGTTCACCGTGCTCGTCTTCAAGACCACCACGGCCTTGCCCTACTCGGCGGTCTTTATCGAACTCGATAGTGGCTACTGGGACCAGGAGTCGGAACGCGACCTTCGTGATCGGCTCGACAAGAAGCGTCGCGTGGAGTCGACGTGAGTCATGAAGCACGATGAGGAACAGTTGACCCGTGAGCGGGAGGAAGCATGGGTGGGCGACGCCGTGCTCGCCTTGTTCGTGCGTGAGTGGATTCTGCGCGAAGAGGCTACCCTGGATGGCGATAAGTTCACGCGATTCACCTCCAACGACTTTCTCAGGGTGACGGGCAACCCCACCCAGGTGGAAGCCGAGATCGGGCAGGTCTACCACCGGGACGGCTTGCAGGCCGCCTTCGATCACATCGCGGAGCGTCTCTTGCCCGTCTTCCGTCAGCAGGAGAAGGCGCGCGAACGGCGCATTCGCAGTGGCAATCTCAAGGGCTGAGGCGCGAGATTCTCCAGCCATCACCCTCCCGCGCATAGGCGAGCCGGTCATGCAGCCGGCTCGGGCGCCCCTGCCAGAATTCGATGGTGTCCGGCTTCACGCGGAAGCCGCCCCAGAATGGTGGAAGCGGGACCTCGGTGCCGACGGGCCACTTTTCCAACAGTTCGCCTTCCCGTTCCTGCAGGTAGGCGCGGTCGGGGATTTCGGAGGTCTGATTTTCAGAGACCCAGGCTCCGATCTGGGAACCGTGCGGTCGGGTGTGGAAGTAGGCTAGAGATTCGCGCTCACTGGTGCGCGTGACCGTTCCCCGCACGATGACTTGCCGCTCCAACTCACGCCAGTGGAAGACGAGGGAGGCCTTGGGATTGGCTTCCAGATCTCGCGCCTTGCGGGAGGCGTAATTGGTGAAAAAACAGAATCCGTCCGAATCGAGTCCTTTAAGCAAGACGGTGCGGGCAGACGGTTGGCCCTCCGTGTCCGCGGTGGCGAGGGTCATGGCATTCGGCTCGATGAGGTCTGCCGCCACGGCCTCGTTGAGCCACTGCTCGAACTGGACAAAGGGATCCGGATCGGCATCCGCCTCGTCGAGACCGCCCTTGCAGTAACGTTCGCGGAGCTCTGCGAGAATGACCTTGGGATCGCTCATGCCGGTGCACTATACGCGTGCGGAGGCGATTTCGCGGGAATTATTTGCGCCGCGGAATCGATTCTTTGCTAGCGTTCTCCCGATGCGGATCTCGGTGGTGATTCCGGTTTTCGAAGACCGACAGGAGCTCCGTGAGCAGGGAGAGCGGTTGGCGGAGGCGGAGGAATTGATCGTGGTCGATGCCTCCACCGTCGATCCGGTCCAGCCTGGCGACCTCCCGGCCGGCGCGCGGCTCCTTTCCTCTGAGCATGCGAACCGCGCCTACCAGCAGAACCTGGGGGCCGCAGCGGCGAGCGGAGAAGCGCTGCTCTTCCTCCATGCCGACACGCGCCTGCCGGAGGGCGCACTGGAGGGCTTGCGGGAAGCGCTCGAGAATTCCGGCGTGGTGGGAGGCGGCTTCGAGCGGTTCTTCGACTCGCCCTCGCGCTTTCTCCGGTGGACGTGCTGCCTCGCTGCGACCAGGGGGCGCAGGTTGGGCTGGTTTCTTGGGGACCAGGCCGTCTTCGTGAGGCGCGAGGTCTTCGTGGACCTCGGCGGATTCAAGTTGCTCACAGCCTTTGAGGACTACGATTTGTGTCGACGGCTGAAAAGGCGAGGCCGTCTGCGGTGTCTGAGCCCACCCGTGATTTCCTCCGCGCGTCGGTTTTCCAAGGGTGCGGTGAGACGGAGCCTCCAGGACTTTGCTCTCACGGTGCTTTACGGGGTGCTGGGAACGCGCCCCTTCCGCGCGATACAAATTGTGGAAATAAAAGAGGGTTTGGAGCCTCCCAGTTCGTGATAAAAGTCTGCCGTCGCCCGCCTCCGCCGCCAATGAATACCGAGACATCTGTCCAGGAACGATACGCCTCCGCCGCGCAGGCCCCCGAAGCCGCCCTCTGTTGCCCGGTTGATTACGATCCACGCTATCTCGACGCCATTCCTGCCGAGGTCATCGAGAAGGACTACGGCTGTGGGGATCCCTCGAAGTATCTGAACCCGGGCGAGACCGTTCTCGATTTGGGAAGCGGGACCGGAAAGATCTGCTTCATCGCCTCACAGGTGGTGGGCCCGGAAGGCCGGGTGATCGGGGTCGACATGACCGACGACATGCTGGAAGTTGCGCGCCGCAACGCACCGGTGGTGGCCGAACGAATCGGTCATGCCAACGTGGAGTTTCGCAAGGGACGGATCCAGGACCTCGCGCTCGACATGCAGTTGATGGACGATCTCCTTGCCCAACGACCGGTCGGGGATGCCAATGCCTGGTTGGAGCTTGAGCGGGAAACGGAATCGTTGCGTCGCGCCAAGCCCCTGGTGGCGAGCGACTCGGTGGACGTGGTGGTGTCCAACTGTGTGCTCAACCTCGTGGAGGCCAAGCTCAAGCCGCAGCTCTTTGGAGAGATCCACCGTGTTCTCAAGTGTGGTGGGCGTGCGGTGATTTCCGACATCGTAAGCGATGAGGAAGTTCCGGAGCATATGCAGAAGAATTCCACGTTGTGGAGCGGGTGTATTTCGGGAGCGCTCACCGAGGAGAATTTCCTGAAGGCCTTCGAGGTGGCCGGCTTTTACGGGATTGAGTTCCTCAAGTTCGAATCGACGCCCTGGCAGACGGTGGAGGGAATCGAGTTCCGCTCGGTGACCGTGCAGGCCTGGAAAGGGAAGGACGGACCATGCATGGATCACAACCAGGCGGTCATCTACAAGGGCCCGTTCAAGGAGGTCGTCGATGACGATGGGCATCGATTGCGACGGGGCGTGCGGCAGGCAGTGTGCGAGAAGACCTTCTGGACCTATGACGGACCGGCCTACGCCGGGCACTTCGAGATGGTCGAACCGGCCGAGGAAGTTTCCGCCGTAGACGCCAGGGAATTTGATGGCCACCGCGTGCAACGCAGGCATCCGCGCGAGACCAAGGGAGCTGACTACATTCTGACCAGTGATCCGGAGCAGTGCTGCGGGGATGGCGGTTGTAGCTGAACGGAGAGTGGAGGGCCGAATCGTCGAACGTCAAAAGTTGGGAGATGAGTTGAATCGATTTGACCAAGTGCTGGGGGAGCGAGGGTTGGTCCTGGAGAGGGCCGCGCCGGAGGTGCTCCAGGTCAACGTGGGGAAGCTTTGCAATTTGACCTGTATTCACTGTCACGTGAATGCCGGGCCGAAGCGCAAGGAGATCATGACCCGGGAGACGGTGGAGCGCATTCTCGATTGGCTTCGCGGATCATCGATTGCGACCGTCGATCTCACCGGTGGTGCGCCGGAGATGATTCCGGACTTCCGCTACTTTGTTTCCGAAGCGAGGGCAATGGGACGGCACGTGATGGATCGCTGCAACCTCACGATCTTGCTGGAGGATGGTTACCAGGGATTGGCGGAGTTCCTGTGCGAACACGAAGTGGAGATCGTGGCATCGATGCCCTGCTACTCGCCCAGGAATGTGGAGGAACAGCGTGGGGAAGGGGTGTTCGACGGGAGCATCGCAGCGTTGCAGCTCTTGAATCGCCTCGGCTACGCGCAGAGTGAGAAGCTTCCTTTGCACCTGGTCTACAATCCCAACGGGGCCTTCCTCCCGGGCGACCAGGTTGAATTGGAAGCGGACTACAAGCGCGAATTGCGCGCGGCCTTCGGGATTGAATTCAACCGGCTCTATTCCATCACGAATCTGCCCATCGCACGCTTCGCATCCTACCTGCGGCACAACAACCGGTATGACGAATACATGACCGTGTTGCGCGAGGCCTTCAACCCGTCCGCGGTGGCGGGCTTGATGTGTCGCAATACCATCAGTGTGGGTTGGCAGGGCGAAGTTTACGACTGCGACTTCAATCAGCAACTCGGCATGCAATTGAAGAACGGCAAGCCGCTTTCCTTGTGGGAGCTCGATCTTGAGCAGTTCGCCAAGATGCCGATCCTCACCGCCGAGCATTGCTTCGGATGCACTGCGGGAGCGGGATCGAGTTGCGGAGGGGCCCTGGTGTAGGGGCGCTCAGGGTCCAGTCGTCGAGCAGGGCCTCCAACTTGTGACTGGGATCTGGCAACACTCCCGTGCCCCCTACTCCGCCCACTGGTAGACCTTCACATGGTCCACCTGCAACACCTGCGGGAAGGCCTTGGCGGGGAGGCGATCAGCTTTCTGGTCCTCGTTCTCAAAGAAGCGTCCGTCGACGGCGAGGTTGAGAATCAGGTGAAAGGGCTGGTCGTAAGGCGCGGCGGGATTGTCCCGGGCCGCCTCGGACCACCACTCGCTGTTCTTCCTGGTCTTCCACTTCACGCCATCCACGGACCACGACATCTCCTCCTTGCTCCACTCAAAGCCGTAGACGTGAAAGTCCTGGGAGGCATCCTTGCCGGGAAACCTGTAGCTGTGATGGATGTGCACGTTGTTCGGCCACTTGCCGCCGAAGTGGAGGGCCCCGAGGGTCTCCTTCACTTTGCTGCCGCGTGACTCCACGATGTCGATCTCCCCACCGGAGGCCCAACCGCCGTACCTCGAATCCGTGGGGAGCATCCAGATTGCGGGCCAGATGCCCTCGCCGTTGGGCATCTTGGCGCGGATTTCGAAGCGGCCGAATTTCCAGTCGCCCCGTTTCAAAGTGCGTAGTCGAGCGGAAGAGTAAGGTTGCCTCTTGCCGTCGCTGGTGGTGTGTGCGTCACGATAAACGGCGATGTTGAGATTGCCGCCCTTGAGGTAACTGTACTTCGGATCCGTGCGATAGGCTTGGCGCTCGTTGTTTCCACCGCCGTAGTTATTCTCTTCCTTCTCCCACTTGGTGTAGTCGAGATCCTTGCCATTGAACTCGTCGGACCAGACCAGGACCCACTTCTTGGAAGGGGTGGTGAGGCGATACTCGGCCTTGGGTTTGTAGGTGGTGAACAAGTTGCCGGTTCCCCTCACCGCCGGGCCGACATCTCTCCACCCGCCGCCGTCTTTGACCTGCAATTGATGGAGTTTGCCCAGCTCGGTCTTGAAGCTCAGTCCCACCGTGGGAGTGGACCTGAGTTCGGGCTCCGCGGCCAGGAGGGCGGGGAAGAGGATGAGCGGGACGGACTTACGCATGGGATTGTGGAGGTTTTCTCAATACGGATCTTCGCCTTGGAACTTGCGGGGATGCGATACCTCACTGTGGTTAGCGTCTCTGCCAGACCAGGAGTTTCTTGAAGAGCTTGGCGACGAAGGGAGTGAGGCGGGTCCGGTTGTAGGCGTCCCCAACGCGCTTGATCGCTTCTGCCTGGGTCGGGTAGCAGTGGATGGTGGAGGCGATCTTGTTGAGTCCGATCCCGTTGGTCATGGCGAGGGAGAGTTCGCCGATCAAGTCTCCCGCGTGGGCGGCGACCACCGTGGCGCCCACGATCTCCGGCGTGCCCTTCTTGACATGGACTTTCACGAAGCCCTCGGTCTCTCCATCCAGGATGGCCCGGTCGACGTGGGCGAGTTCCTGGGTGAAGGTCTCGATCTCGATTCCCTGCTGCTCCGCTTCCCGGGGATAGAGCCCGACGTGACCGATCTCGGGATCGGTATAGGTACACCACGGGATGGTGAGTGCGCTGAGTTTCTTGCGGCCGTAGAAGAGGGCGTTTTGCAGCACAATGCGCGCGGAGGCATCGGCGGTGTGGGTGAACTTGAACTTCAGCGAGATGTCCCCCGCCGCAAAGATGCGCTTGTTGGAGGTTTGCAGGCAGTCGTTGGTGACCACGCCGTGCTTGCTGAATTCCACGCCGGCCTCGTCGAGTCCGAGCCCGTCGACGTTGGGTGCGCGTCCGACCCCCACCAGGATTTCGTCGACCACGAGCTCTTCCTGGGCGCCGCCCTTGTCGAGGAAGATGACCTTGTCCTGGCCTCGTTCCTCGACCCGGGTGATTTCGTGCTCGTACTTGATGGTGACCCCATCGGCCTCGAGTGCGCTCTCGACGATGGCGGCGGCCTCCGGATCTTCGCGATTGAGAATCGGCTTCACGTTATCGAGGAGGGTAACCTCCGTTCCGAAGCGTGCGAAGGCCTGGGCGAGCTCGCAGCCGATCGGCCCCGCACCAATCACGGCGAGTCGCTTGGGCAATTCGGTAAGCGAGAAGACGGACTCGTTGCTCAATGCCCCGCTCTCCCAAAGTCCGGGAATCGGGATCCTTGCAGCACGGGCTCCGGTCGCGATCACGGCGCGCGCAAACCTGAGTTCCCGACCGTCGACCTCGACCGTGTCGGGAGAGGTGAATCGGCCTTCTCCGAGGTAAACATCCACTCCGAGCTCCTCCGAGTAGCGCCGGGCACTGTCGGCGGGTGAGATCCCTGCGCGGAGGCGCCGCATGCGCTCCATCACGGCGGGAAAATCGACCTTCACCTCACCGGTCCGCACGCCGAAGCGCTCACCTGCGGTGCGGGCTTCGTGGGCAGCTCGCGCCGTGCGGATCAGCGCCTTGGAGGGAACACAGCCCACGTTCAGGCAATCGCCCCCAAGCGCACGCCGCTCGATGAGGGCCACCTTGCCCCCAAGTCCTGCCGCGCCGGATGCACAGATCAAGCCCGCCGTCCCGCCGCCAATCACCACCAGGTTGTATTTCCCGTCCGGCACGGGATTTGTCCAGTCGGCGGGGAAGACGTGGGACTTGAGGGTCTCGTTGTATTCGTCGGGTGGATCGAAGAAGGACATGGTGGGTGGGTGGGAGGTCGGAGGTCGAAGGTTGGAAAGTCGAAGGTTGGGCTCTGAAATTGGGGACTCGGAGAATTGAAATCAGTCACTCACCGCCAGCTGATCGTGGAGGGCCCGCTTTGCGATTCTTGTCACGTAGACCGTGACCAAAATGGTGGCGAGAAGACCGACGCCGAAGAGGATCCACTGTGAATTCGTCTTCGCGTCGCCGCCGCCGGTCGCGAGGGTCGCGATGCTGCCGGCGAGGGAGCCAAGGTAGACATACATCAGGGTGCCGGGGAGCATGCCGATCCAGGAGGCGAGCACGTAGCTTCCAAACTTCACGCGAGTGAGGCCGAGGGCGTAGTTGAGGAGGTTGTAGGGAAAGATGGGAGAGAGGCGAAGGAGGAAGACGATCTTGGGTCCCTCCCTGCCGATCGCTTCGTCAATGGCGCGAAAGCGCGGGCTCTTCTCGGTTCTCCTTGAGATCCAATTGCGCGCGAAATAACGGCCGATGAGAAAGGCCAGGGCGGCGCCGGTGACGGAGGCGAGGGAGACGAGAGCAGTGCCCTTGATTGGACCGAAGAGAATTCCGGCCGCCATCGTGATGAGGAGGCCGGGGACGAAGAGGATGGTGGCTGCGATATAGAGCCCGACAAAGCTGATCGCTGCGAATGCCGGGTCGAGCCCTTCAATGTACTCAAGACATTGCACGAGGAGAGTCTTCAGCGAGGCGCCGATCCTGCCGAGGGCTCCGGTGAACCATCCCACGCCCAGCACAAGCCCTGCGAGGGCGGCCGTGAGAAGAAAGCGGGGAGATTTCATGCTGCTTGGTTTTGAGAGCGGCCGCGCCGGATCATATTCCAACCCTTTGTGTTTCAGAAGCGGAAAGCAGGTGATTAGATCCCCACGTGCACGAAGATGTGGAAAGGATCCTGATCGACGAGGGAGTGATTGAGAAGCGACTCGACGTGCTGGCGGAGCGGGTCCTGCAGGAGTTTCGTGGTCGGGAATTGATGGTGGTGGTGATCCTGAAAGGGGCCCTCGTCTTCTCGGCGGATCTCCTGCGGCGGATGCCGATCCCGCTCGAGATCGAGTGTCTCAATGTGGCGAGCTATCACGGCGGGACGGAGAGTTCCGGGCGTGTGGATTTCCTGGATGCCAAGTTGCCGCCGGTGGAGGGGCGTTCGGTCCTGGTCTTGGATGACATTCTCGATACCGGCAGGACGCTGGCGGCAGTCGCGGAGAAGCTGCGCGAGCAGGGGGCTGCCAAGGTGAAATCCTGCGTTCTTCTTTCGAAAGACAGGGCGCGGGTCGCCGCAGTGGAGGCCGATTTCGTAGGTTTCGGGATCGGGGACGAATTCGTGGTAGGATATGGCTTGGACTTTCAGGGGCTTTATCGCAATTTGCCATACATAGGAGTGTTGAAGGAGGAGGTGATCGGGAAGCTGTCATGAATCGGGGCTACGTCAGGGAGCTGGACTCGGTCGCGGCGATGTGCCGCCAGGGTGACCAGTTGAGCCATGCGGTGGTGCAGGGGCTGGACCTGCGTGAGTTCGACCTCGACTGGCAGGCGGTGCGTTGCGAGGGGTCCGTCTTTCTGGGCTGTCATTTTCCCGAAGAGGTCACGGTTGATTTTCTCATCGAACGCGGAGCGACCGTCATTCCGGCTTTTCCCGATCTGCCCTACAATCCCTTCCGGTCGCGCCTCTACTCGCGCGCCGAGTTGATGGACGGGTGGACTCCGACCTTGGACAACAGCGTCGACAAGAAGGTGTTCGAGCACTTCAACGCGCACGGCCGTGAGAACCCCGGCGTGCTCGAGGCCCTCTCGCAGCGAATACACGATCACGCCATCGAGGATGCCCTGCATGATCTGTTGGAGGGACGCACCGATGGCGACGGCGTGAAGAAGGTGGTCGGGATCATGGGTGGTCACAAGACGCCGCGGACGGATCCCTTCTACAAGAAGGTGGCCCGCATTGCGCAGCAACTGACCCGGGAAGGCTACTTCATTGCAACCGGCGGGGGCCCCGGGATCATGGAAGCGGCCAACATGGGCGCCTTCCTCGCCGACGCGAGCGACGATGAACTGGAATCCGCGCTGCGCACCCTGAGTCACGCCCCAGTCTACACGGACGAAGGCTACATGCAGTGTGCGCAGGAGGTGCTCGACATGTTCCGCCACGGGCATGCCAGCCTGGCGGCGCCGACTTGGTTCTACGGACACGAACCGAGCAACCTCTTCTCGGTTCACATCGCAAAGTATTTTTCCAACAGCCTGCGCGAGGACGGTTTGCTCGCCATTGCGATGCACGGGATCATCTTTGCCCCTGGTAGCGCCGGGACGACGCAGGAAGTCTTCCAGGACGCCACCCAGAACCACTACGCCACCTACGGGAAGATCAGTCCCATGGTCTTCCTGGGTGAGGAACACTTTGGTGAGAAAACCATGATTTTCGAGTGCCTCCGGCGGCAGGCCGCGGATCGAAATTACGAGGACTACCTTTACATGACGGAGACTGAAGAGGAGGCCGTGGCCTTCCTCAAGGCCCACCCGCCGAAGGAGGCTTGACTGCCCCCCTCACGATGCGAGACCTCCTTTCGCCAGCGAGTTTGGGCTGCGGGATCCCACCGGTCTCCCTGATTCGCGAGGGGTCTCCGGGTCCAGAAGCTCCGATTTGGGCGATTCGGGACTCCCGCTCACCAAGGAATCTCCCAGTTCCGACTGGAGGCCCTCCCGCTGGCCCCTTCCCCCCTGGCAGGAATGGCGCTAGGTTAGGAGGGGAGATCGTATGCGACCGTGGGGGGGAGCGCGGGAGTCTCATGGTTTCCGGCAAATTTCCACGGGCCAATTTCCAGATAAATCTCAGAGCCAGAATTCAGGATCCAATCGCGGTCGGGTAGATCCGACTTGGGAATTGGGACTGGAGCCTATCTGGTAATTGGGAAGTGGAACTTTCGCTGGCCTGCCAAGGGCCAACCTTGGCGTAGAGCGGCGAAGGACGAGGAAAACCCGCCTAACCTAGCGCTATTTCCCCTCAGCGACGCTCCTGGTGCTCGGAATGACCGGAATCCTCTCCCGCCGCGGGAATCCAGGCCGGCAGATTGGGGTTGCATCTGGTCCGATTTCTGCTTTTGTTCCGCGGCCCCGCAAAAAGGGCAGGCCGGTTACGCTACTAGCCTGAAGCGTGCGAAAGCAATGAGTGAAACGACGACTGATCCAACCGAATTCCGCCTTCACGACAAAGATACGGGAAGTGCGGACTACCAGGTGGCCCTGCTCACGCAGCGCATTAAACACCTTACTGAACACCTTGGGACCCACCGCAAGGACTTCTCCTCCCGCCGCGGTTTGCTGCGCCTCGTGGCGCGCCGGCGGAAGCTCCTCGACTTCCTGAAAAGGGACAACGAAGAGCGCTACAAGAAGATCATTGCCGGTCTCGGACTTCGCCGATAACTCACCAGCTGCCTTGTCTCGCAGCTGATCGTTGTCGCCTTTTCTTGTCTCTCACATCACAGCGCTGGTCCTCCTCCAAAGACCGTCTCTCACACGGTTGACCAGCTTCGAAACCCGATCGCGTCCTCCATGGGGAGGATGCGGTGACGATGTTAGATAAACCACGTACACAAAAGATGAGTATACACACTGTTACCGCCGATATCGGCGCCACCCCGATCACAATTGAAGCGGGCAAACTAGCGAAACTAGCAGATGGAGCCGTGACGGTTCGCTGCGGCGACACCGTTGTCCTGGTGACCGCAGTTTCGCAAACCAAGGTTCGAGAAGGACAGTCATGGTTTCCCATGTCGGTCGAATACAAGGAGCGCGCGGCAGCAGCCGGCGTCTTCCCCGGCGGCTACTTCAAGCGCGAAGGCCGACCCACTGAAAAGGAGATCCTTACCTGCCGGATGACGGACCGCCCCTTGCGGCCGCTCTTTCCGAAAGGCTATCTTTACGACACGCAGATTGTTGCGATTCTTTTCGCCGCGGACGGCGTGAACGACGCCGACATCGTTGCCATGAACGGCGCTTCGGCAGCGCTCGTGATTTCGGACATCCCGTTCGCGGGGCCGATCGGAGCGGTGCGGATTGGCCGGGTGGAAGGTGAGTTCATCGTGAACCCGACCTTCGAGCAGCGGGCCGAGAGCGACCTCGACCTGGTCTACGTCGGAAACAAGACCGAGGTGGTCATGATCGAAGGCGCGGCGGACGAGATTCCCGAGGCCGCCTTTGTGGATGCCCTGCGCTTTGCCCAGGGACATGTCACCAAGTTGGTGGAAGCTCAGGAAGAACTGGTCGCGATGTGCGGCAAGCCGAAGCGTGAATACACTGTTACGGTGGCCAAGGACGAGCATCTCGAAATCGCCTACCGGGTGGCTGGTGATCGCATTGAGGACGCCATCTACAAGCCCAGCAAGGTTGAGCGCGCCAAATCAGTCGGGGCCCTGCGCGACGAAGTGGAAGCCGCGATCAAGGAATCGGATCCTGAAGTCTCCGACTTCGCGATCGAGCAGGCCTTCGAGCACATTCAGAAGAAAGCCTTCCGCATCAGCATCCTCGAGAAGGGGCTGCGCGCCGATGGCCGCGGCGTCGACGACCTGCGGCAGCTGACTGCCGAAGCCGGGATCCTTCCCCGCGTGCATGGCTCGGGCCTCTTCTCTCGTGGAGAGACCCAGGCTCTCGCCGTGACGACCCTCGCGCCGTCCGACGAGAAGCAGTTCTACGACAACTACGCCGGTGGCGACGACAGCAAGCGCTTCATCCTGCACTACTCCTTCCCGCCCTTCTCGGTGGGTGAGAGTGGCCGCTTTGGCGGACTGAATCGCCGTGAAATCGGTCACGGTGCCCTTTGCGAGCGTTCGATCGCGGCGGTCATTCCGGATGTGGAGGAATTCCCCTACGCGATTCGGGTCACCTCCGAGGTTCTCGAGTCGAACGGTTCGTCATCGATGGCGACGGTTTGCTCCGGCACGATGGCTCTGCTGCAGGCTGGTGTGCCGCTGAAGCGTCCCGTGAGTGGGATCTCGGTCGGTCTCGTCACGGACTTCGATGACGACGGCAATCTCAAGGAACACAAGCTCCTGATGGACATCATCGGTAGCGAGGACTTCTACGGCGACATGGACTGGAAGCTTTGCGGCACCAGCGAAGGGATCACCGGATTCCAACTCGATCTGAAACTGCGTGGCATTTCCCTCGATATCTTCGAGAGGGCAGTGCACATGGCCAAGGAGGGCCGCACCAAGGTGCAGGAAGCGATGACCGAAGCCATTTCGGAAGTTGGCACCCTCAGCGAGCACGCCCCTCGCATCGAAACCGTCAAGATCGACCCGGATCGCATCGGCGAACTGATCGGACCCGGTGGAAAGCACATCAAGGGCATCCAGGCCGAGTCCGGTGCCGAGATCAACATCGAGGACGACGGCACGGTTCACATCTATGCCGCGAAGGAGGAGTCTCTCAATCGCGCCAAGCAGATGATCGAGGACATGTTCGCCGAAGTGGAAGTCGGCAAGATCTACACCGGCAAGATCGTGAACACGATGGCCTTCGGCGCCTTCATGGAAGTGCTGCCCAGCAAGGACGGACTCATCCACATCTCGGAGCTCGCGGAGGGCCGCGTCGAGAACACCGAAGATGTCGTCAAGACCGGCGACATCGTGACTGCCAAGTGCATCGGCGTGGACGAGAAGGGCCGCGTCAAGATGAGCATTCGGGCCGCATCTCGCGAAGGCGGCGGCGGCGGTGGTGACGGCGGTGGTGACGGCGGTGATGATCGTGGCCGGCGTGATCGTCGCGGTGGTGGCGGTGACGGCGGAGATCGCCGTCGCAGCGGCGGTGGTGAACGGCGTGGCGGCGGTGGTGATCGTCGGGGCGGGGGCGACAAGCCCAAGGACGAGGGTCCACCTCCGGAGAAGGAAGAGTCCTTCTCGCTGACCGACGACTGATCCGAGTCAACGAAGCAAATTCATTCTCAAGCGCCTCGGAGTGATGCTCCGGGGCGCTTTTTTTATCAACCAAGCGGACTCAGGCGATGACAGCCTGTCGCGCCACGTAGCATCGCTTCGCTCCTTGCGCACGTGTCGTGCCGGCGCTATGCTGAGTGATCTTTGACGTTCACGTGATGAAGAGATGCTGGCCAGTAGTGATCCTGAGCATGATTTTTGGGACCGCCCTTGCCGAGCCGGTCCTCACCAAGGCGCAGGTTTCCAAACTCGGGCATGCCATCCTGAGCGTCCGGCAGCATGAGAAGTACGAAGCGGTATTCGATTGCGATAAGCCCTCCTACGACTTCCGGAGAAAGTTGTGGATATTTCCAGGGGGCTTTCCGGTAACCCTCGGCGGGTCGATAGACGTCTTCGAGCTGCGGGAACAGGATGGCTACTACCGCCTCGGGACGCTTTCCCTTCAAACATTTTCACCAAGCCCCCCGCGTTTCCGAATCGCTCCCAGCGCAAGGCGGCAGGTTCGGGAGTTGCTCAAGGTCTTCGCCTTACAACGCGCGAAGCAGCCAGGCTAGCCCTTGGTTCGGCAGGGTCCTCCCGGAAGGCCCTTGTCCGTGACTGTGGGAGCAGCCTCGAACTCGGATCGACGCCGTGGATGAGCCACTTCAACGCTCTCGTTCCGGGGAACTTCACGCAGGATGTGGGCCTGACCGACATCAACATGCGTTCGAATTACATCCTGGGGAAAATCAACAGCCAAGTCAGCTGGATCGCATTTTCGATCACCACCAATGGGAGTGCCAACTCCTCGACCTCGAGCACCCAGGTTACGCTCAGCAGTAATGGCTGGGTCGACGTGCGCGGAATCCGGCTGGCGGGATCTTCCAGTCCACTTCCGACCACGTCTCGCGGATCCCGATGGCGATCAACTCCGCGTGATCGACGAGTAATTTTATGGAGGAAGTCCGCTCGTTCCGGAAGTGCTCGGGCCCGACTTCGAGTTCCAACCTGACGGTGTCACCTTGATCGTGAGCGTGCCCCGGCGCGCAGCGGCGACGGGGTCCTCCGTAGAGCTCCAAAGGTCGGGCGAGCTTCAAACCTGGTTGCCCGCATCCGACGTGACCCTGATTTCGAACGAACGGATCCCCGGTTCGTCGCCGACGGTAGATCTCCTGACCTTCAGCGTCATTCTCCCGCCGCTACTCGGCCGCGGGTTGCTTCTCTTCCTGCTTATCCTTGCGCTCGAACTTCGCGGAGCTGCTGATGTTCATGAAGAAGAACGCCAGTCCGCCGAAAGCGGCGAGGATGATGAAGGCGAGCAAGAGGCTGAGGAAACTACGCACGGTGGGAGAGTAGGCTGCGATGCGCGAGATTCAAGTGCCGGGTCCGAGCAGGGCGGCGTAGGAGCCGTCGAATCCATCGCGAAAGGGGAGGGAACTCCGGGAATCGAGGAGTTTCAGCCGGGGATGGGCGGCCACCATGGCTCCGATCAGCGTTTTGTTCTCCTCGGGCTCCAGCGAGCAGGTGGAGTAGACGAGGCGCCCTCCCGGCTTCAGGCAAGGCACCGCGTTCATGAAGATCCGGCGCTGGGTTTCCACCAGGGACCCGATCTGATCGGGCTGGAGTCGCCACCTGGCATCGACCCGTCGACGCAACACGCCGGTATTCGAGCAGGGGACATCGAGGAGGATGCCGTCGAAGCGCTGATTCCATTCGGGGGGCGGCTCCGTGGTCCAGTCGAAGGTCGCCATCCCGGCAATGGAGATTTGCTGGCGCTGGAGGTTCTCTGCGAGACGGGGGAGGCGACGTTCATTGAGGTCGGTGCAGAGGAGGTCGCCTTCGTTGTTCATCGCGGCGGCGATGAGCGATGACTTTCCACCGGGAGCAGCGCAGGCGTCCAGGATGGTCTCGCCGGGTCGCGGGGAGAGGAGATCCACCGCGTGCCTCGTGGAGGGATCCTGGACGTAGACGAGACCCTGTTCGATCCAGTCTGCGGGGATCGGACCGTCGAGTTCATAGTATCCCTCGATGGTGGTCTCGCTGAGAACCTCGCAGGTGGTCGGATCGAGGGGAGAGGCGGCCTTGGAATTCAAGCGAAGGATGGTGGGCGCGGGTTGGTTGTTCCACTCGAGCAGGGCAAGGGTGTCCTCTTTGCCGAATTGTTTGCGCCAACCATTGTAGAGCCAGTCGGGATGGGAGAAATTGACGGTGGCAGAGAGCTTGTCGCGCTCGGAGAAAAGCGTCTTGCGAGCGGACACCGCGCGGCGCAGCACGGCGTTGATCAGGCCCCGGACCGGACTGCGGGCACAAGCGACCGTCTCGTTGACGGCCGCATGATCGGGGATGCCGAGAATGAGAAGTTGGCAGACCCCGACCCGGAGCACGTCCCGCGTTTCATGATCGAGACGTCCTTTGCGCAGCATGCCAATCCAGTGATCGAGGAGGCTGCGATTGCGCAGCACCGCGAGGAGAATGCTGTTGAGGAGGCCGCGGTCGGCGGTGGAGAGATTATTCCGTCGGGAATGCCGATCGACCAGGGCCTCGGCATAGACGTGTCCCTTCGACCACGCGCGCAATGCTGAGACGGCGGCGCGACGGACGTTTTTATCGGTCATGATACGAGAAGGAGAAAAGAAGGGAGCGAGCGTTACCGTTGCGCCAGGAAGTGGGTGGCGAGTTCACGCCACTCTTGGTCGAGGGTCACCGATTGGGCAGGCGCGGATCGACGGGCGCGCTTGTACCAGTAACCCGCGTTGGAGAGATCCCCTTCCTCACGGTGCAGGTGGGCGTGGATCCAGGCGCCCTCGGGATCGGGAATGTCGCTGCACAGATCGTGGGCGTCGTCCCAGCGACCGGCGCGAGCGAGCCAGAGGGAGCGCACTTCCTCGGAGAGCCCTTCAGGTGGACGATTCTTCCTCTTGGCGGATTGATCCAGTTCGTCGGCAGTCATGACGCGGGGAGCAAAGCCCAGAAATGCTCTGGTGAAAAGCCCGGGGTGCTGCTAGGCGTGAGGTATGAAGATCACCCTGATCGCGCTCGCCACTGCCTTCGTTTGCGCCGCCTCCGGTCTGGCCGGGGAACTGCCGATTATTTTCGAAAAGCCCTTCCTCGGATGCTTCGTGGGATTCTCGGAATCGCGGGATTTTGAATTTGCGATTGGGGCAGACGGATCCTCCGAGCTCTTCTTCCGGAAGGGCAAAAAGGAGCGCCTGACCACCGGGGGGACCACCCTCAATATCTACTATGTGCTGGAGGAGAAGCAGAAGGGGAAGCAGAAGTGGACGAACCGAATGATGACCGAGGATGGATTTGAAACATCCTTCAAGGAGACGGTGACCCCGGAGCGGGGCAAGCCCATTTCATTCACCGCGACCTACACGGGAGACACCAAGGTTGAGATCACCCATGTCTTCTCCAAGGACGGTGTTGAAATCTCGACCAGGATCCTGGAGAAGAAGACCGAAAATGAAGTGCGGGTGGGCGTGAAGGTTGTGATCGGAGACATGTACCGGCACATCAAGGAGAAGCTCACCGAGCGGGAACTCAAATCGAAGATCAAGAAGAGCCGGATGCAAGTCTGGCCGGTGGACAGCAAGCGGTCGTCCGGCAAGAAGATCGATCTCTACGAAATCGATATCAAAATGCAGGAGGAATTCCCCAAGGGCGCGACCAAGTTCTCGATGGAGTCTGATCGCCTCGCCGACCACGGCTACACGATCTCAACGGCTGACCCCAAACTTGGGATCATTGAGTTCAAGCAGACCAAGGACCTCTATCATGGGTTCTCCCTCTACTGGTGGCCCGATCCGGCCATGAGCAAGGAGAAGGGTTCCCGGATGGTGATCGAGGTCGACTAGCAGGCGTTGCGGAGAAATTCGACACCCGTGCCAGTCGTCACCGCTTACTCCAACTGGAAGGCGCGGTTTGCTGCTGATTCCCACCCCGATTGGCTCCAAGGATCGCGGTGATCCAGGCTGGACCGCTCTTCAAGGAGCGTCTCCGGGGCGGATTCTCAGGAGGCCCTCGGCCTCGCGCCTTGCCGATTTCGGTCCTGTGCAGCACGTCAGGGATTTCCAACTCGCGGAGCTCCCTCCGAGGCGGGCACGCTGGTACACCGCCCTGTAACCCACGAAAAACCAACGATTTTTCGAATCTGAGGGGGTAGAGGGGGCTAGAGTTGCGGTCAATTTGTTAATTTTGAGTGTCATTCAAGAATTAGTTACTAAAAATTCTAAAAAGATCACGGACAAAGGGATCAAGTAAAATACTTTGCACCCAATAAATTTTAGATTCGCCAAATAGTGACTTAAAGTGTACCACAGTGCACTAATCGGACCGGAGAATGCACAATGGGTGTCCCAATCAATAGTTTCGAGGGAGTATTCGACTTCAAGCTAGACGCGAAATATCGCGTTTCAGTGCCGTCGGACTGGCGTCCCGGGCGGGGGGAGGCTCTCCCGTTACGGCTGTTGCAGTGGAAAACCTACAAGGTAGCGGTGCTCAAGGCCCTCACCGACGAGGCATTCGAGGCCATGATTGCCTCGATCGACGCCTCCGAGCTGTCGGCCGGGATGAAGAGCCAGCGCAAGGGGCTGGTCTACTCCCGGAACACCCGGGTCACGATCAACGACCAAGGCAAGCTGCTCATTCCCAAGAAATTGGCGGAAGAGCACGGCTTGCAGGCCGGCGGGGCAGCGCACCTTTACGGGCGCGGGACGAATTTCGACATTGTGAGTCCGCGGGATCACCCCGCGATGCAGGCGGCCGAGGAGGCCCTGCTTGGGGACCTCTATGAGTCCGTGGACTTCTCCTAACCCTTTCCTCGAATACACACACTGACTGATGAACTGCTGATGTTCCTGCCTTCTCCAACCCCGGTGCCGTCGATGTCGTGGTGTCTGGCTGACTGTCCAACATCCCTGTTGACGGTGCCGGGGTTGGAGATCCCCTATTTCACCCGGGGGAGGGCAGGGGACGGCGGATCGTCCGGATTTCATCATGTTCCGGTGTTGATGGAGGAAGTGATTCACTACCTCGCGCCTCGCGCGGGGATGACTGTTTTAGATGCGACGTTGGGTGGGGCAGGTCACGCTGCTGCGATCCTGGAGAGGGGAGCGCGCTTGATCGGCTTCGATCGTGATCCGGAGGCCCTTGCCCATGCCGAGGCCAAATTGGGACAGTATGGCGAGGCCTTCGTCTCGCGTCACACGAATTTCTCAGACCTGCTGACGGTAGGACGGGAGATTGCACCAGAGGGCGTGGAGGGAATCCTGCTCGACTTGGGTGTGTCGTCCCATCAGCTCGACTCTGCCGATCGTGGGTTCTCGTTGAGATCCGGGGGGCCGCTTGATATGCGGATGGATCCTGACGAGGAACTCACGGCGGCGAGTGTTGTCAATGGTTGGGAGGAGGAGGAACTGGCGCGAATCTTCCACGAATTGGGGGAGGAGCGCAGAGCGAGAGCGGTGGCCCGGACGATCGTGCGTCGCCGTGTCGTCAAGCCGTTCAGTGATACCCTGGATCTTGCCGATTGCGTCGCGGGGGTAGTGGGACGGGGGTCCCGCATCCACCCAGCGACGCGAGTATTTCAAGCCCTGCGAATAACCGTAAACCGGGAACTGGAGTCGTTGGAAGCTGCGCTTGAGGCAGCTCCGGCGCTCCTCAAGCCCGGGGGCCGGGTGCTCGTCATCACGTTCCACAGCTTGGAAGACCGCATCGTGAAGCGGTTTTTCAAGGCGCGGAGTGCGCGTGAGCTCGACCGTCCTGAGTGGCCCGAACCCCGGCCCAACCCGGACTGTTGCCTGCGGGTGTTGACCCGTCGCCCGGTGTCGCCGGCAGGCCCGGAGGTGAACAGCAATCCCCGGGCCAGAAGCGCTAAACTGAGAGTGGCCGAGAAGTTGGACAACTAAGAGAGATGAACCGCCGACGCACAACAACGCCGCACCTGGGATTAGGGAGCATCGTGCTCCTGATCGCAGCGGCCGTGGTGATGGCCTCCGCGGGCATCTTTTATGCCTACATCAAGAACCGCCAGATCAATGTCAGCCGGGAGATCCAGCGGGTGGAAGATCGCATCTCGCAGCACAGACTGGACATCGCCACGGACGAGATGCTCCTCGCCGAGCAGCTCAATCCCTTTCTCATTCGCGACCGTTTGAAGGGAATCTCGTCCGATCTCCGGGCCATTCCCCTTGGGGTGACCAGGGAGATCAGCGCGAGGGCCCCGGAACGTCCTACTCCGCCTTCTGCCGCAGACCTGTCCTCTGCTCCTCCACCCGACCTGGCGCACCGCCCGTCTCCGGCCGGTGGCTCCGCCGTGGCGGGTGGGCCTTGATCCCGTGAAATCTGCAGTTCACTTCCGCGCCCTACTCGTTTGCCTGGTCCTCGTGGCCGGGTTCAGCGCCCTTTCGGCCCGATTGATTTACCTGCAATGGATCAATCGCGACCTTTCCGCGAGCAAAGCGGCCAGTTCCCGTACCGAGAGGGAAATCCTTCCCGGGTGGTTCGGCAATATCGTCGATCGCAACGACGAGATCATGGCGCGCAATCTTCCCGTCACCACCATCGTCGCGGACAAGTATCACCTGCGTGATCCGGACGTGGCGGCGCGCGGAGTGGCTTACGCGAAGCTGGTGGATACCGGGGAGTGGATCCACGGATCGGACGAAGAGCGTCGGCGCATGTTGCGTCGTCAAGCGCGTCGCCTGCGCGAAGAGATGCCTCTCGGCGAGTTGCTCGACAGCTACATCGAGCACGTCATTCCGATCACGGCCCGCGCGCTCGGGATGAGGGCGAGGGACTTGGAAGAGAAGCTGGGGGAAAAGCTCGATTACGTCACGATCGTGAAGGA
The DNA here is from genome assembly GCA_046581525.1 of Roseibacillus sp. Lineage (GTDB taxonomy): Bacteria > Verrucomicrobiota > Verrucomicrobiia > Verrucomicrobiales > Akkermansiaceae > Roseibacillus_B. Next base: position 29,690 of record JAYGGC010000207.1, read on the forward strand.
CTTGCGCGAGGATGAAGCGGCCGAGGTCGAAGAGACCCTGAAAGAATACTTCATTCACGGATTCCGCTTTGAGAAGAGTGTAAAGCGTTGGTACACGACCTCGAAGTCCGCCACCCACACGATCGGCTACGTCAACCACGAGGGCGTGGGGCAGTGCGGCGTGGAGCGTGAGTTTGGAATGTTTTTGCGTGGTCATGACGGCTATCGAATCACGCGCAAGGACCAATCGGGCCTGGTGTTGCTGACCGGTGGCGGAACGCTCAAGCCGCCGCGCTCGGGGTTTGATGTAAAGCTTACCCTTGATCTCTCGATTCAGGCGATTGTGGAGGAGGAACTGGACGCGGGACTGCGGGAGTTCGAGTCGAGTCGCGGCGCAGTCGTGATGTTGGATCCCAAGACCGGCGATGTCCTCGCCATCGCGAGTCGTCCGCACTTCGATCTGAACCTGAGGGAGAACATCGGGGAGGCGGGAATGCACTTTGCGGTGCAGGCGGTCTTCGAGCCGGGCTCGACCCTCAAGATGATTGCCACTTCGGCGGCGCTCGACCTCGGAATCATGAGCCCAAACTCCGAGGTCAACTGCTACTGGGGCTACCGAAGCATGGGGAGTTGGGGCGTCCGCGACCACCACCCCTATGGCATGCTGACCCTGGAGCAGGTGCTCTCGAAGTCGAGCAACACCGGAGTCTTCGAGATCGCGAGGCGGGTTGGACCAAAGAGCTTCATAAAGTACCTGAAAGGGTTCGGATTCATGGAAAAGACAGGGATTGCGTTGTCGGGCGAGCAAAAGGGGCTGCTGACCGATCCCGACAACCCAGTGGATTTTTCACGGATGAGCTACGGCTACGGGGTGGCGGTAACTCCGCTCCAACTGGCCTGCGCCTACGCAACGATCGCGAACGACGGGGTGCGCATGAAGCCACGCCTGGTGCAGGCGGTTCTCGCGAACGACGGATCAGTAGTGCAGAGCTATCCACCCGAAGAAGTTCAGCGGGTGCTATCAGTGAGCACCGCCCGAAAAATGCGTGCGGCCCTCGCCACCGTGGTGAATGTCAAGGGGACAGGAAAGCGCGCGATCGTTCCGGGCTTCATCGGGTGCGGGAAGACGGGGACGGCCCGCAAACTTTGGAACGGCATCTATTACCAGGATCGTTACGCAGTCTCCTTCGTCGGATTTTTGCCACGCGATGACCCGGCCTTCGTCTGCGTGGTCGTGATCGACGATCCGCTGCAGCCGGTAGATCACATCGGCGGCGGGACCGTCGCGGCTCCGATATACAGGCGTATCGCCACCCGCACTGCGGCTTACATGAATCTCACCCCTACCGAACCGATCGATGGCCAGGATGTCCTTGCCACGACCGACCGTTAGTCATGACTCTGCACGAACTCATCGATCCGCTTCCACGCGCGGCGCTGGCGGGGGCGGTCGATATCGAGGTGTCTGGTGTGCGCGATGACAGCCGCGCAGTCGGGAGAGGTGATGTCTTTGTGGCGGTCAAGGGGGACACGGTGGACGGGCACGACTTCATTTCCAGCGCGATCGAAGCAGGGGCTGCCGCCATCGTGGCGGAGAACCCCGCGCTGGCCGAACTTCCGAAGGGAACGAGTTGGGTGCTGGTGCCAGACACGCGGGAGGCCCTTGGAGTTCTCTCCAGCCTGTGGTGTGGCAATCCCTCCGCGGATCTGCGGGTGGCAGGGGTGACCGGAACCAACGGCAAGACAACCACCGCCTTTCTTCTCCACTGCATTCTCAAGCGCACGATGCAGCGGGCCGGGTTGATCGGGACGGTGATCTTCGATGACGGGAAGAAGGAGAAGGTTGCGACCTATACCACACCCGGCACCCTGGAGATGCAGGAACTACTCGGCCGCATGCGCGACAATGGCTGCCCGGCAGTCGCGCTCGAAATTTCCTCGCAGGGGCTGGACCAGGGGCGGGCGGCCTCCATCGCGTTCGATGTGGCGGTCTTCACCAATCTCACCCAGGATCATCTCGACTACCACAAGTCGATGGAGCGCTACTTCCAGTCGAAGCGTCTCCTCTTCGATCAGGTGGCCGAGGATGCGAGCGGCAAGAATCCCACTGCGGTGGTGAATCGCGATGACCACTACGGTGAAATCCTCGCGCGGGAGTACGAGGGTCGGGTCAAGCTGACTACCTACGGTTTCGGGGTGGACTGCGATTTCAAGGCCGGCAATGTGAAGCAGACTTCACAGGGCTCCGAATTTCAACTGCAGGCGAATGGGCGCTCCTTTCTCGTGCGCCTTCCGCTCATTGGCCGATTCAACGTCTACAACGCGCTGGCCGCGCTCGGAGCTGCGGTTGCCATGCGGGTGCCCTTGCGGGAGGCGGTGAGTGCCCTGGCCGACGCTCCCCAGGTTCCGGGGCGCTTGGAGTGCGTGGGACTGGTGGATGGCGCGGCCGTCTTTGTCGATTACGCGCACACCCCGGACGCCCTCGATAATGTCTGCCGCACCCTGCGCGAGTTGGATCCCCGCCGCCTCATCACAGTCTTCGGTTGTGGCGGCGACCGCGATCGCCAGAAGCGTCCCCTGATGGGGAAGACGGCCTCGGCGCACAGCGACTATTGCGTGGTGACTTCTGACAATCCGCGCTCAGAAGATCCCGAGCGCATCATCGCTGACATCGAGAAAGGGATGTCCGGTTCGGTTTACGAGCGCCTGGTAAATCGCGAAGACGCCATTCGGGCGGCGGTTGGGGAAGCGCATGGCGGAGATGTGGTTCTCATCGCAGGGAAGGGACACGAAGATTACCAGGAGTTTTCAGACGGACGGATTCCCTTCGACGACCGGAAGCAGGCACGGGCTGCGATGGCTGCCCGCCGCAAAGCCAGGGGGGAGGATCGCGCATGAAGACCTATTCGATCCAGGTCCTGTGCGATGCAATGGGGGGCCGCTTGGTTGCCGGAAGCGGGGAGGCTCTGATTGAAGGCGGGGTCTCCATCGACACGCGGACGATGCCCGAAGAGTCGCTCTTTTTTGCGCTCGCGGGGGAGAATTTCGATGCGCACGACTTTCTTGCCAAGGCTGTGGAGGAGGGCGCGGGGGGCCTGGTGGTAAGCCGCGTGCCGGAGGGACTTGATCCAGGCTCCGCTGCGGTGGTGGAAGTGGCCGACACCCTGATCGCCCTGCAACGACTCGCATGCTGGTATCGCAGCCAACTCGATGTCGTGGTGGTCGGGATTACCGGGTCCAATGGCAAGACCACGACCAAGGACTTTGCCGAGGCGGTCCTCGAGCAGCGCTACCAGGTTCACGCCACCAAGGGAAATCTCAACAATCACATTGGACTCCCGCTCACGGTTCTCTGCGCGAACGAAGATGATGACGTTCTGATCCTTGAGATGGGAATGAACCACCCGGGGGAGATCGCTCCACTCTGCGCGATCGCGCAGCCGCAAATCGGGATCATCACCAACATTGGAACGGCACATATCGAGTTCATGGGAAGCCGCGAGGCGATCGCGGAAGAGAAGGGCGCCCTTGCGCGCTCACTCCCGGAGGTGGGAACCCTCCTGGTGACTGCGGGTTGTGACTTCACGGAGTACTTCCAGGCCCGAACCCACGCGCGCACCATTGCGGTGGGCAACGGTCGTGGCCTGGTGCGTGCAGAAAGTCTGCGACTCACGAAGGAGGGCTCTGAATTTGAACTGGCAATCGACGGGGCCGGCGGCGCCTTCGTCAAACTCCGACTGGCGGGCAAGCACATGGTGAACAATGCCCTCCTTGCGGCGGGGGCGGGATGGGCGCTGGGCCTCACTCCGGACGAGTTGGCTTGCGGACTGGAAGCGGCCTCGATCACGGGTGGTCGGTTGCGCTGCTTCCAACGCGACGGGATCACGATTTTTGACGACACCTACAATTCGAATCCGGAATCCGTGCGCGTTGCGATCGACGTGGTGGCCGAGCAGGCCACCCGGAACGGAAACACGCGCACGGTGGTGCTTGGCGTAATGGCTGAGCTGGGACGTTTCGCCGAGGAGTTGCATCACCAGGTTGGTGAACACGCCGCCGCGCAGGGAGTGCGGGTGGTGAGCGTGGGCAAGGATGCGGCCAAGATTGCGGAAGGGGCTCGCGATGGCGGTGCAAATACGGTCGAGCACTTTGACGATTACGATGAGGCGGCAGCATGGCTCCAGGAGACGCTGCATGCCGGTGACGTGGTCCTCTTCAAGGGGAGCCGGACTGCGGCGGTGGAGAAAATCATGAACAAAGTGTTTCCCGACGGCTGATGCTCTATTGGCTCTACGAGATCTGGCAGGAAGCGCATGCGTCAGGTGCGAAGTGGGCGGAGACGTTCAGCTTTTTGAACCTGTTCTCCTACATCACCGTGCGGGCTGGTCTCGCCACGCTGATCTCCTTTCTGCTGATCTTCCTCTTCGGGTCGCGCGTGATTCGCAAGCTCATCTCGATGAAGGTGGGGCAGCCGATTCGCAGCGCGGAGGAAGTGCACAAGTTGGCCGAACTGCACGGGGACAAGGCGGGCACTCCCACCATGGGCGGAGTGCTCATTCTGGGAGCGGTGCTCCTCGCCGTGTTCATCTGCGGTCGCCCGTTCAATCCGTTCGTGGCGGTCACTGCCTGCGTGATGCTCTCCCTCGGTCTCCTCGGCTTCATGGACGACTACCACAAGGTCGTGAAGAAGAGCTCGGCGGGCATCAGCTCGCGGCAGAAGCTCTTCTGGCAACTTGTCATCGCGGGATTGGCGGCGGGCTTCATCTTCTTCAAGCCGGAGGTGTCCGGGTTCGGAGGGTCCGCTCCAGGATTCTCCCTGAAAGTGACTGAGGATGGCAAGGAAGTCGCCAAGCACTTCGCGATCAGCGAGATCAGTTTCCCGTTGTTGAAGCACCACTTCCTCAACATCTACTGGCTCGCGATTCCGTTCTTTATGCTCATCATCGTGGGCTGCTCGAACGCGGTGAACCTCACCGATGGACTCGATGGACTGGCCACCGGCTGCACCATCACGGTCTCGCTGGCATACGCAATCCTGGCCTATCTCGCCGGTCATTACGTCCTCGGCTTCGAATACCTCAACATCCCGTTCAACCCGTTGATCGGGGAGTTGACCGTTTTTCTGATGGCCCTGGTCGGGGCGGGGATGGGATTTCTCTGGTGGAACTGTCACCCGGCCCAGGTGTTCATGGGCGACACGGGGTCGCTCGCCATTGGCGGTGCGCTCGCGACTGCCGCAATCTGCACCAAGCAGGAACTCCTTCTGGTGATCATCGGCGGGGTTTTCGTGATGGAGGCGGCTTCCGTGATTCTGCAGGTGGGCAGCTTCAAGTTGCGCGGCAAGCGCATCTTCGCGATGGCGCCCATCCACCACCATTTCGAATTGCGCGGCTGGCATGAAAGCCAGGTCATCACCCGCTTTTGGATCCTCTCCATCATCTTCGCAATAACCGGACTGGGCCTGCTCAAAGTGCTCTAATGAATCTCTCCGGAAAACAGATTGCGATCCTGGGGGCTGGCCGAAGTGGCCGGGCCGCCGCGCATTTGGCGTTGCGCCGGGGTGCCGCGGTCACGGTTTACGACACGGCCGGGCTGGACGCTTTCGGAGCGATGCCCGCCGAAGCCGAACTGCGTCCCGGAGCGACCCCGGAAACGGGGCGCGCCTGCAGTGCGGATCTGGTCGTGATCAGCCCCGGGATCGAGACCGGCGGGGAGTTTGCCGCCGCCTTTGGCAACGGGGCGGGGGAGCTCATCGGGGAAATCGAGTTTGCCGCGCGCGTTTACCGGGGCCGGGTGGTGGGAATCACCGGCACCAACGGCAAGACCACCACCACCGAGTTGGTGCAGCGGGTCCTCACCGCGGGCGGCATGAGTTGCGAAGCCTGTGGAAACTACGGCCGCCCCCTCGCGGATGTGATGCTCGATGACGACCCCCCGGCTGCGGTTGCCCTCGAGCTTTCCTCCTTCCAGTTGGAGACCATCTCCACCTTCCGGCCTGACGTGGCGGTGTGGCTCAATTTCTCGCCGGATCACATGGATCGCTACCCCAGGGTGGAAGACTACCGTGCCGCGAAGCTTCGCATCTTCGAGAACCAGACTGCAGAGGATGCGGCGGTCGTTCGCCTCGGGGAAGAGGTGGGGGAACTTGTGGCCTCGCGCGTGAGTTTCTCCGCCACCGAAGCTGGTGGTGACTACGAGCTGCGCGAATCCAAGGTGCGCTCAGGCGATGAGGATGTGCTCGATCTCACGGTGACTCGGCTGCGGGGATTGCATAACGCCGAGAACGTGATGGCCGCGGTGGCCGCGGGCCGCGCGCTCGGCGTCTCCTACCAGGCGGCGGCCGAAGCCCTGGCCGGCTACGCCCCACCGCTTCATCGCTGCGAACTGGTCGGCACTCTCGATGGTGTGGAGTACATCAACGACTCAAAGGCCACCAACCTGCACGCGCTTGAATCGGCCTTGATCTCGCAGGATCGCCCGACGGTGCTCATTGCGGGCGGAAAGGAGAAGGGTCTGGATTACGAACCACTGCTACCCTTGCTCGCCGATCACGTGGCGTCGGTGGTGGTCTTCGGCGAGATTGGCGAGGCCCTGCGCAGTCTTTTTTCGGAAGTGGTGGCCACCAGTGCCGCCAGCAGCCTCGAGGAGGCCGTCGAACTCGCCCGCGCAGCCGCCCGGCCCGGCGCTACGGTCCTCTTCTCTCCCGGCACTTCCTCCTTTGACATGTTTTCCGGTTACGAAGAACGCGGAGACGCGTTCCGAGCAGCCTTCCAGGCCCTGAAATAAGAACCACCTTCCAAAACTGATAACCAACACCCCAGATGAAAAGACAATCGTTACAGAAGAAGCGACGATCCCCCCGAGGAGGGCTGTTCGTATTCCGCAGCAAGACCAGGCGCCGGAAGAAGCAGCGTGTTGCAGCCAGCGCCAACCTGGGATCTGAAGTTCCCAATCTCGGTGTCGCCCGAGCCCTCTTCGTGATCCTCGTGCTTCATGTGGCTGCCATTGCCGCAATCTTCATTCATAACCGCGTCACCAATGACGATGCAGCGGTGCCGAATACCGAAGAGTTCTCGACCGCCAGCGACACTGTGATGGGCGGACAGAGCCGGGAGAAACTTCCCGTCGTTCAAAAGGGCGAAGATTTCTACTTCGTCGCAACCGGCGATACCTACGAGCGCATCGCGCGCCTGAAGGGAGTTGATGTCAACGCGCTGCGTGATCTCAACGAGAATGTGAAGCTCAAGGCTGGGCGCATCCTGCGCATCCCAAACGGGGGAATTGTTGCGCCCCCTGCAATGACAGATAGTTCTGAGCCCGAGTCCACTCCGGCGGTCGTTGACTCGGCCCAGGACGAACCCTCAAATCCACCCATCATGGTGAAGCGTGATACCCCCGCGCCGACCCTGACCCTTGAGATCGAGCAGCCCACCCTGGTGAAACCCAATGTGCCACCGACGGTGGAGGCTACCGTGCCGGTTATCGTCATTCCGGTGGAAGCCGGCGGGATCTACACCGTGAAGAAGGGCGACACTCCGTGGGGGATTGCGAAGCGCCACAAGGTTTCGGTCAACAATCTGCTGAAGGCCAACGGAGTCACCGACGCGACGAGACTTCGGATCGGCATGAAGCTCCGCATTCCTTCCAGCTAAGCTGAGAGTCGATGGAACGACGCGCCGCGATAGTCCTCTGCATGGCCGTGGCCACCTTGGTGGCCCTAGGCCTCGTCATGCTTGCGAGCACGAGCGCCTGGGTCAGCGGGGTGGATAGCGATCCGTATATCCTCGTCAAGCGACAGGGAGTCTTTACTGGGGTAGGACTCCTTGCTGCGTTGGCGACGGGATGTGTGGATTACCGCTTTCTGCGGCGCATCTGGGTCCCGCTCCTGATCGGGGCCTGTGTTCTCCTGGCGTTCTGCTACGTGCCGGGCATCAGGGTGGAGGTGAAAGGGGAGGCCCGCTGGATCTGGGCACCCTTGATCGGGCGCTTCCAACCCTCCGAGGTCGCCAAGATCGGGGTCATCATCGCGCTCGCGGCGTGGTTCGCGCAGTATCAGGCTGAAGCCAAGTCGTTCTTCCGCGGCTTTGTGTTTCCGGGCATTCTGCTCGGGGTGCCTGTTGCGCTCGTCTTCTTTGAGAAGGACATGGGTACCGCGGTGGCGCTCGGTGGCGCGGGCTTCCTCCTCATGTTCACGGCGGGCACCCGCATCTCGTTGCTCACTCTCGTGACCGTGATTGGCATCTTCGGTCTCTACAAGGCGGTTGAGAGTGACCCCTATCGCCGCATGAAATTCGAAGCTCTCCTGAACCTCGACGACCCCGAGGTGCAGCGCAAGGCGGGCTACCAGCAGTATCGGGCCAGGCTCGCGCTGGCTTCCGGTGGCCTGACCGGAGCGGGTCTGGGCAATGGAGCCGAAAAGCATGGCTATCTCCCGGAAGCGCACACCGACTTTATCTTCCCGGTGGTGGGCGAAGAATTGGGCCTGCTCTGCACCTTGGGAATCGTGTTTTGTTTTGTCCTGATGAGCACAGCGGGAGTGTCGATATCCCTCCGCGCGCCGGACCACTTTGGAAAGCTCCTGGGGCTGGGGTTGACCGCGGTGATTGTGCTCCCCGCCCTCATGAATATCGGGGTGACCACCAGTGTCCTGCCAAACACCGGATTGCCGCTTCCCTTTGTGAGTTACGGCGGCACGAACCTGGTCTTTACGCTTGCTGCAGTTGGCCTTCTTGTCAGTCTGCATCGCCGCGCGTTCTACGCCGAGTGCGCGGAGATGCCTGTCATCAAGGAGAAGCAACTCGCACTCAAAATCTAGTGTCCCGTGAATTGTCTGTCGTCATTGCATGTGGAGGAACGGGTGGGCATCTCTTTCCCGGCATTGCGGTTGCGGAGGAACTGAAACGGCGCGGTCATCATCCGCTCCTTCTCATCTCGCAGAAGAAAGTCGACTCGGACGCTTCGGAAAAATACGGTGACTTCGAGTTCGAAACGGTCGCCGCAATTGCCAAGCCACCCACCTTGTCTCCGAAGATGTTGCCCTTTCTTTGGCGGCTCTGGAAAACGATCGGGCAATCGAAACGGTTGCTGGTGGATCATCAGGTCGACGCGGTGATCGGAATGGGCGGGTTTACCTCCCTCCCCCCGGTCTATGCTGGAAAGAAGATGGGGCTGATGACCGCGATGCACGATTCCAACGCGTTGCCCGGCAAGTCGAACCGTCTCGGGAGCAGGTGGTGCACCGTGGTTCTCATCGGGCTGGAAGCGGCGCGCAGCTACTTTCCAAATGCGCATGTTGAAGTGACAGGCACTCCGGTGCGCACCGAGTTTCGGGAGTTGCCCTCCAGGGAGGAGGCTCTCGCCAAGTACGGTCTGCAGGCGGGCAAGCCCGTGGTGCTTTCCTTTGGGGGAAGCCAGGGAGCAAGGAAGATGAACACGCTGGTTGCGGAGGCTTCCCGCGAGTTGGGGGAGGACGTCCAGTGGCTGCAGATTGCGGGTCGCGCCGATGGTGACCGGGTGAAGGAACTGGTTGGGGAACGACCGAACCACGCCGTGCTCGGGTTCTGTGACGACATGCCTTCCGCCTATGCGGCCAGTGATCTTGTCATCAGCCGCTCCGGAGGGGCCAGCCTGACGGAATTGGCCTTCCTGGGCATCCCCGCCGTGCTCGTTCCCTATCCCTCCGCGGCAGACGACCACCAGACTTGCAATGCGGAGAGTTTCCAAGAGGCCGGGGCGGCGGTCTTGGCGCAGGAACGGGACCTGGACGGTCCGAGGTTGGCGAAACTCATCCATGAATTGCTCGGCGCGTCCGACAAGCTCGAGGCGATGGGCGAGGCGATGCGTGCCCTTTCGGTTGATGACTCCGCGGCGCGAATATGTGAGGTTCTCCTCAGCGACGCATGATTGACGAGACCAGCCAGCGCCTTCTCGATCGCGCGAGCCCGATGCGCGTGCACCTTCTCGGGGTGGCCGGTTCGGGAATGAGCGGATTGGCCGCGCTTCTTCTGGAGATGGGACACACGGTGAGCGGTTCCGATCGGGTCACCAGCCGCGAGACCGAGCGCCTGCAACGATTGGGCCTGGCCTTTTCCTCGCCGCATTCGGCAGAGGCGGTGGCGGATGCCGATATGGTGGTCTACTCCTCGGCCATCAAGGCCAGCAACGTGGCGATGGCGGCTGCGGAGGAAGCCGGAATCCTGTGCCTCCATCGCGCCGAATGCCTGGCCGCCATCCTGCACACCAAGAAGGGCGTGGTGGTGGCCGGAACTCACGGCAAGACCACCACTTCCGCGATGTGTGCGCACGTGTTGAAGAAGGGCGGCTGTCCCGTTTCGCACTATGTCGGCGCCGAGATACCAATTTTGGGAGCCAACGCACATTGGGACGAGCAAAGCGAATACCTCGTGGCGGAAGGGGACGAGAGTGACGGGACCATTGCCCTCTATCGACCGTCGCACTCCATCATCCTCAACATCGAAGCAGAACACCTCGATTTTTACGATGGCCTGGCTGACATTGTGGCGGTCTTTCGCACCTTGCTGGAGCAAACCTCGGAGAAGGTGATCTACTGCTCCGAAGATGGTGTGGCAGCGGAGGTTTGTTCGTCCCGCGAGGGTGCGATTTCCTATGGCTGGAGCGGGGCGGACTACACCGCGGACGAGCTCAGTGAGGGGCGCGGCGTGATCGCCTTCACGGTGTCCCGGCGGGGGGAGGAACTGGGGCGCGTGGAACTTGGCATCCCCGGTCGGCATAATGTGCTCAATGCCCTCGCGGCGATCGCGCTGGCCGACGATTTGGGCGTCGATTTCAACCTGGTGGCCCGCTCGCTCGCATCCTTCGCGGGAGCCAAGCGCCGCTTCGAGTCGGTCTACCTTTCGTCGCGCTTCCGGATCATCGACGACTACGGACACCATCCCACCGAGATCGAAGCCACCCTCCAGACCGCGCGTTCGCTTGAGCCGGAGCGCATCGTGGTGCTCTTTCAACCGCATCGCTACTCGCGGACCCAGCGACTGGCCGAGGACTTCGGAGAGGCCTTGCAGGGGGCGGATCTGGTTTACGTCACGGATGTCTATCCCGCCGGCGAAGCTCCCATCGAGGGCGTGAGCGGCGAGACGATCGTGGAGGCGGTGGAGCGCCAGGGAGACACGCAGTGCTACTCGCAGCCCTCTCTCGCGAGGGCGCATCACGTGGTGGGCAATATCCTGCAACCTGGAGATCTTGTTCTCACTCTCGGTGCGGGAAACGTGCACGAGGCGGGCAAGAGGGTCTCGGCCGATCTGACTCTGTTGGAGGCGCTGCGAAACGAGTTCACGGACGACGAAATCGACGCCAAGCTCTACGAACCCATGCGTCGCCACACCACCATGCTGGTGGGTGGTCCGGCGCAGTATTGGGTGGAGCCGCGGACCTTCTCGGCCTTTGCGCGTGCCATTGCGTTTTTCAAGGACCGCGGCATTCCCGTGCGGGTGGTGGGTCGCGGGTCCAACTTGCTGGTAGGTGATGGGGGCATCCGCGGCGCGGTCATTCACCCGGCCAAGGGTGAGTTCGGCGAGGTGACTGTCGATGGGGATTTGCTCACTGCCGGGGTGGGGGCGCGCTTCAAGAAGGTAGCAAGCTTGGCCGAGGCGGCGGGCCTGGGCGGATTGGAGTGGATGGAAGGAATCCCCGGCAACGTGGGCGGAGGATTGCGCATGAATGCCGGAGCGATGGGATCGGAGACTTTTGACCAGGTCGTGAGGGTGACCTTCCTGGACGAAGACGGCGAGATGCGCACGCGCAGTCGCGAGGAAATTGAAGCGCACTACCGCAACGTCCCCGAACTGCGCCGCAATTACGCCCTGAAGGCGGTCTTTCGCGGAGCTCCTGCCAGCTCGGACGACATCCGCGTCCGCATGGTCGAATCCAGGCACCACCGCCGCACAACCCAGCCCGTGGCGGCGAGCTCCGGCTGCATTTTCAAGAACCCGGAGGGGATCGGGGCTGGAAAGTTGATCGAGGAACTCGGCCTGAAAGGCAAGAGCGTGGGCAAGGCCGAGGTCTCTGAGGTGCACGGCAACTTCATCGTGAACCGGGGAAAGGCCGAAGCGGGGGACATCCTCATGCTGATCGACCAGATCAAGGCGGAGGCACGGGAAGCTCGCGGAATCGTCCTGGAGACCGAGGTGCAGATCCTCGGGGAAGATGAGCTGAGCTTTTAAGGTTGCCCGACGCGCCGAGTGTTACAGGGATTGAGGGCTCCAGTTCCGATCAATGGCATCATGAAAGCTCTCATCATCCTCAGCGCCTTCCTTTGTCAGCCAATCCTGGCGGGCACGCCCACCGAGGCGCTCAAGTCCTTCCGCAAAGCGGCAAAGAAGGAGGACTTTGCAGCGACATGGAAAGTGACGGCGCGCTTTGACGGTCTGCACCCCAAGCTGGTTGAGTCCCTCGAGGGTGAGGTGCGGCAATCATGGGAACTATTCGCCACCGGGTGGGACTTCGAGATTCTCGAGGAGAAAGTGAGCGGTGATTGTGCGGTGGTGGTGGTCAATGAAGTGAGGAAGGAGGGAAGCCGGGGCGGTATCGACCCGGACCCGGCCTGCCTCATCAAACAGGATGGAGAGTGGAGGGTGTTTCCTGATCCCTCGGGCCGGGAGGCCGCCCAGCAACTGGCCAAGCAACACGCTGCGACCTACCAAAAGTTGGAAAAGTGGTTCAAGGATCGGAAGGTGGTCTTGAAGAAGAAACTCGAGAAATAGGGACGGGGCAATCTCGAGCGGACGCTGCGGCGAGAACGATTTGCGGGTAGGAACTTCCTAAGCGCTCGACGGTTTGGGCGACGTTTTTTATAGTGGGAGAGCGCTATGGATGAGTCGGTGTTGATTGCGGTGTTGATGGGCGGACCGGGTTCGGAGCGGGAGGTTTCATTGTCGTCGGGAAAGGCCGTGCTGGAGGCCTTGCAGGGCGAGGGAATGAACGCGGTGGGAGTGGATGTCACGGACCGGACTCCGAGCTTGCCGGAGGGAACGGGACTGGCCTTCAACGCGATTCACGGAACCTTCGGGGAAGACGGGAGCCTGCAGGAATACCTCGAAGGACTGGGAATTCCCTACACCGGCGCTGGCCGGGTGAGCAGCGAATTGGCCTTCGACAAGGTGGCCAGCAAGAAGCGCTTCGAGGAAGCCGGGGTGCCCACTCCCACATCCGAAATCGTGAATGTCTCGGACGGCATCGTGATGCCCGAGATGGCATTGCCTTACGTCGTGAAACCGCCCAGGGAGGGCTCCAGCGTGGGAGTTCACATCGTGCGCACGGCAGAGGAGGCGCAGGCGGGGATGGAGGACGCGGCCAAGTATGGAGACGAGGTTCTCGTGGAGCAGTTCGTGGAAGGGAAGGAACTGACCGTCGGGGTGGTGGGCGACGAGGTCTTCCCCATCGTGCATATCGTGCCGCGGAGCGGGTTCTACGATATGGCCAACAAGTATCCCTGGATGACCGGAGATGGAGGCACGGATTACTACTGCCCGGCTGATTTGGACGCAAAAACCACAAAAATGATTCAGGACGCTGGGCTCGCGGCCCACGATGCGCTGGGAATTGAGGTTTACTCCAGGGTGGATATTCTGCTAGATTCCTATGGACACCCTTATATTTTGGAAGCGAATACTATTCCCGGGATGACAGCGAGCAGCCTCCTTCCCAAGGCGGCTGCGGCTGCGGAGCCAGGCTACGGCTTTGGCGCGCTCTGTTGTCGGATCGGGGAGCTTTCCCTAGCCCTCCGCGAAACCAATGCCTCGTCGTAGGACCTCACGAGTAAACAAGACCAAGCCCGAGCGGCGACTGCACATGAAGGTCAGTTCGCCGCGTATCGTGTGCTTTGAGTGCCTGCGTTTTTTGAAGAGTGCCGCCAAGGTCCTGCTCGTGCTTGGTCTGGTGGGAGCAACGGGGTGGGGAGCCAAGAGTGGGATGCGCAGTTTCTTCATCGAGAACGATGAGTTTCAACTGAGCGAAGTTGATCTCGAGACGAATGGAGAGTTCACCGAAGGGCACTTTGCGCAGGTGACGGGGATCGACCCCACCGCCAGTGTCTTCGCGATCAAGCTGCGCGAGATTCGGGAGAAGCTCTTGGAGAGCCCGGGGATTGTGAAGGCCGAGCTGAGCCGGCGCTTGCCTGGGACCCTGCGGGTGAAGGTGCAAGAGCGTATTCCCGTGGCGTGGCTGGAGTGCCGTCCTCTTGGCATCGTGGGCAAGGACCCCAAGTCGGGACTCTTGCTCGACGAGAACGGGGTGTGTTTTCCGTGTGAATTCTGGTGGGAGGAGAAAGCCCGGCTGTTGCCGGTGGTGCTCGTCAGCCAGGCCGAGGAAGGGGATGTTTCGATTGGCAAGCCGCTGCGCCATCACGAAGCGCGCCGCGCGCTGGAGTTGATCAAACTCTCCAAGGAGACCCTGGGGGAAGGCCCTTGGTCGCTGCCAGTGGTGGCCGTGCGCAACGACTACTCGCTGCAAGGCGCCACCAGCAATGGAGTACTGGTGACTTTCGGAATGTACGAGCACAAGCGCCAGCTCGCTGACTTGATCACCCTGATGCGCAGCGTCAGGGAAGGTGGGGAGGTCATGACTTCGGTCAATCTCATCCCGGAACGCAATATTCCAGTGAAGACAAGCAGGCCCGGATCGGGCGGATTTCAGGCTGAGAACCGACTCCAACGAGATATCCTGGCGATCCTGAAACAGGGATAATAGATATGTTCACCTCTCGTCGGGCAGGCTAGGAAGGAAGAAGAAGAGGATGTCAAAGTCGCGAATTCACGTCGGTCTGGAGATCGGGACCACCAAGACTGTCATGGTGGTCGCGGAGGTGAAGCCCGATGGGTCGGTCAAGATCTTGGGGTTGGGGGAAACCCGGTCCGCCGGCGTCCGCAAAGGCGAGATCGCGGACTACCCGCAGGTGCGCGCCTGTGTGAAGGCTGCGCTCCTCGAAGCGGAGGACATCAGCGATGTCGATATCAACAGCGTCTTTCTTGCGGTGACGGGCTCGCACATCCACGGCATCAACAACCGCGGGACTTATCGGCTGCCTGAAGGCGAGCCTGAAATTCGGCACGAGCACGTGGAAGAAGTAAAGGAGATCGCCAGCGACATCGCGATTCCCAGCGAACACGTCTACCTGCACAGCCTGATTCGCAATTACATCGTGGACGACCAACCGCATGCCACCATGCCGGTCGGGTTGCTGGGCAAGACCCTGGATGCGGAGTTTCACATCGTGCACGGGGTGCGCACGCGCATCCAGAACAGCATCAAGTGTGTGCGGGAAACTCCGCTGGATGTGGACGACGTGGTCTTCGCGCCCATCGCCTCGGCGCAGATCGCGCTCACGCGCAAGCGCAAGGAGGCCGGCGCGCTCGTGGTCGACATCGGCGGCGGGACCACTGACTACGTCCTCTACATCGACGGAGCGATCTCGGCTTCGGGGTGTATCCCGGTGGGTGGTGATCACGTCACCAATGATATTCACCTGGTTACTCACATCCCGCTCTCCAAGGCGGAACAGGTGAAAAAGTCGGAGGGCGATGCCTCAGGTGATCCTGCCAAGTCCTCAGGATCGGTGAAAGTTCCGGATGAGGCAGGTTTTCCGGAGGTGGAGATCAAGCGCCAGATTCTCAACGATGTGATCCGGATGCGCTTGCAGGAGACCTTGGAGCTGGTGAAGGGCCGGCTGTCGGAGGGGATGTTGGAGCAGGTCGGGACCGGGGTATTCCTGACCGGCGGAACGAGTTTGATGAAGGGATTCGGCGAATTGGCCTGTGATGTCTTCGGTCTGCCGGTCTATCGTCCCGAGCGTCCGGATGTCAGTGGGGTGCACGCGTATTTTAAGGATCCGCAATACTCAACTGCTCTTGGATTAATTCGCTACGCTCAGATTCTCGATGAGGAGAGGCCGAACTTGCAAGGTCTCGGCAAGGTGGGCGGTTTTTTGCGTTCGCTCTGGCCATTTGGCGGCTAAATCGGCTAACTCGTGCTCCGCTAGTCCGTTATGATTCCCTACGAGAGAACTCGCCAGCAGACGATCCCGAATTCGGCCGTAAAAATCATCGGAGTGGGAGGGGCCGGCGCCAACATGCTGGACCGCATCGCGCTCGATGGCATGGAGGGGGCAGAGCTCCTGGCCTGCAACACCGATGTGCGCACCTTGACCAGCTCGGTGGCGCCCGAAAAGATCCAGATCGGCCGGAACCTGACCATGGGACTGGGAGCCGGAGGAGATCCG
Source organism: Roseibacillus sp. (assembly GCA_046581525.1). Classification (GTDB taxonomy): domain Bacteria; phylum Verrucomicrobiota; class Verrucomicrobiia; order Verrucomicrobiales; family Akkermansiaceae; genus Roseibacillus_B. Next base: position 45,921 of record JAYGGC010000207.1, read on the forward strand.
GATTTGGGGAGGCAGGCAGCCGGGGAAGCGGAGCTTGAACTCCGCGATGCCCTGCGGGACCGGAAGATTATTTTCATCTGTGTTGGTCTCGGGGGCGGAACGGGATCGGGAGCAGCGCCCCTGGTGGCGCGCCTCGCGCGGGAAGGAGGCGCCTTCACGGTGGTCTTTGCGACCACGCCATTCAACTTTGAGGGACGCCGCCGCCGGGAGCAGGCCGAGAACGCGCTCAAGGAACTTTCGGTTCTCGCGAACGCCCTCATCACTTTCGATAACACCCGCATGGGCGAACTGGTTCTTGCCAAGCAGGGTGTGCATGAAGCGTTCTCGGCTGCCGACCGCATGATTTCGGAGAGCATCCGGGCTGTGACGCGGATCGTGATGCGTCCGGGCTTGGTGAACATCGGGCTCGATGACCTGATGGCGGCGCTCAGTTCGCCGAAGTCGCGCTGCCTCTTTGGATCCGGGATCGCACAGGGCGAGAATCGCGCCCAGCAGGCGCTGAAAAACGCTTTGGTTAGTCCGCTTCTCGATCGCGGAAGCCTCCTGCACCACACCGAGACTGTCTTGGTGCATGTGTGCGGCGGGGAGGACATGACGCTCTACGAACTCGAGCTCCTGATGCGCGGCCTGAGCAAGCACGTCCCCGATACCGCGCAGATTTTATTCGGAACGTCCGTCGATCCTGCAATGGGGGAATCACTGAGCGTGACCCTGGTGAGCTCGCTTCCGGAAGATCGCCTCCTCGCGGGACTCTCCTCAGAGGGAGAAGGTGCGCCGTCCTCTCATGCGGAGATGGATCCCGATTCCGATGATGCGGTGGGACAAGTCGATGAGACCGAGGAAGCTGCGCTTGAATCTGCAGGCAGTGAAGCTCGCGAACCAGATGTCCCGGCCGCGGAGGCCGCGCCGATTGCAAAGGCCGTTCCGCCGCCTCTCGCCCAAGCAGAGACGCCGCTCGATCCTGAGCCGATTGCAGAGATTGAGCCAACACCCGAGCCCGAGCCCGAGCCGGCAGCTGAGCCCGAGCCGGCAGCTGAGGCGGAAGGGGTATCCGAGCCGGAGCGATCTGTTCCGGAGCCGGAGTCGATGCCCGAGCCTATTTCCACTCCAGAGCCAGTGTCCGGTGGCAAGAAACCCAGGAAGGGACGCAAGCCGCGGGTGAAGGTGAAGAAGATGAAGCCGCCCGGGAAGGATGAGGTGCCGGTCGGGGGGCTCTCGGACGACACGCCCGTAAAGCTGCCTGCGATCTCGCCCAGTAGCGTGCCAACCCTCACCACGCGCGTGAAGTTGCCGACCAAACGATCTGGGGCCACGCCCCTCGACGATGTTTTCGAGACTGCCAAAGGGACAGATCTAGATAGTGCCGCGACGAAACTTACGCAGGTGGCGGATTTTGTGGAAGCGGACAACGAGAGTGAAGTGGTGAGCTTCGAATCGGTCGAGCCGTCCGAAGGGCTAGTGCCCATCCAGATTGAGGCGCTCGAAGAGATTCAAGCCTCCGCCAAGAAAAAGCGTCCGCAAGGGGAGCTTTTGCTCGATGGTGGTCCCAAGGGAAAATTCGAGGGTGAGGATCCCAACCTGATCGAAGGCGAAGATCTCGATATCCCGCCGTTCCTGCGGAACAAGAAGTGACGGGCGGCGGAGGCAATGACGTTCATGAGGGCCTTTGACCTCCGGCCCTGGCAGCGATTCACCGCCACGGACTCGACGCCGTCCTGGCAACTCGACTTGGAGAGGTGGCCCGGTTCGGTGAGGATGATTGCTCCGCCTCGTCCTCTGTCTCTACGCCCGCGAGGGGCACCCGCAGTCCGGCGATAGTTCCATTCCCCAATTTCCAAATAGGCTTCAGCGCCAGGTCCCAATTCCCAACCCGGAGCCACCTGCCGGCGATTAGATCCTGATTGGCGGCTCTGCGATTTATTTGGGAATTGGACGGTCGAATTTTTCCCGGCAGACCATGAAACTCCCGCACTAATGCTCCCCGCGGTGGTTCAGTCGCATCCAGCACCCGACCTCCCAGCCCGACGGTCTCTACTCCTCAGCCTCCCGCCATTCAAGCTGGGACATTGTCACCGTCGATGATGTGCCACGGGAGGCCGCGCTTGGCGAGACGAGTGAGCATGGGTGCGGTGGGGAGATCCTCCGGAACCCATACGCCCGGTTTATTCCAGTCGGTGCAGGGGGAGAGCAAGAGTTCGGCCGCCACCACCGGAGGGACGCCGGCAGTGTAGCTGATGGCCTGTGAGCCCGTCTCCGCGTAGGCCGCTTCGTGATCGCAGACGTTGTAGAGATACATGCTCTTGGGTCGGCCGTCTTTCCTTCCCCTCACCAGGCAACCGATGTTGGTCTTTCCGGTGTAGTGAGCCCCGAGGGAAGCCGGATCCGGGAGCGTGTGGCAAAGAAACTCGAGGGGGACGACCGGGGTGCCGCCGTAGTCGACGGGCTTCATGCTGAGGAGGCCGACATTGCCGAGCACCTCGATGTGCTTGAGATACTCATCGGAAAAGCCCATCCAGAATTGGGCACGTTGCAGGCCGGGAATGCGGGGGACGAGGGTCTCAAGTTCTTCGTGGTAGATGCGGGTCAGCCGGTTGACTCCCAGTTCGGGAAGATCAAAGGAGGCCTGGGTCGTGAAGGCCGGTTCCTCCCGCCAGCGCTCGCCCTCCCACCACACGCTCGGTTGGGTAATCTCCCGGATGTTGGTGACCGGATTGAAGTTGGTGGCAAAGGGATGTCCGTGCGAACCGCCGTTGCAGTCGAGGATGTCGAGGGATTCCACGACATCCAGGCGCTCCGCAGCGTGGGCGGCAAGGACGTTGGTGACTCCCGGATCGAATCCAATCGAGAGCAGCGCAGTGAGCCCGGCTTCCCTGAAGCGGTCGTGAAATTCAAATTGCCACTTGTAGGCGAACATCTCGTAGTTCCCCGGGACCGGCTCGGGCGCGGAGGTGTCGATGTAGTGCGCTCCGGCAGCGAGGCAGGCTTCCATCACGGGCAAGTTCTGCTCCGGCAGGGCGGCGTTCAGCACGATTTCGCTGCGTTGGTCCCGGATGACGGAAGCCATCGCCGCCGCGTCACTTGCGTCCACGATGGCGGTATGAACCGGAAGGCTTCCGGCCAGGCGCTCCGCGATCCGCTCGCATTTCTCATGAGTGCGACTGGCAATCGTGACGGACTGGAAGATTCCGGATTCCTGGGACACCTTGACCGCCATGACGTTTGCCACGCCGCCGGCGCCAATGATGAGGATTCGTGCCATGGCGGGGGAGGTTCCTCAGGGAAGTCCGTGAAGCAAGGACGAACTCGCGTGCCGCTGATAGAACGTAGGAGACGAAGTCGGAGGGGACGAGCCCCTGCGGCCTCTCCCTGGCATCCCGCAGGCTTTCCCCCCAAGGGGACCAGTCCCCCGGGATCGCTTATTTGAGTGAGTTGGTCCCGGGGGCTGACCAAGGGAGATGGGGTGGCAGGAATTCGGTCGCTTTGGTCTTCCAAGACTTGCATTTGGGTTGAAAATAAGGAGGCTCCGCGCGGCCAGAGGCCCAACCCCATGACTGACCACATCCGGAACATCGCGATCATCGCTCATGTCGACCACGGCAAGACCACCTTGGTGGACGAATTGCTGAAGGCGGGAGGGGTGGTGGAGGCCCACCAACAACTTGAGGACCGGGCCATGGACTCGATGGATCTCGAGCGGGAGAAGGGAATTACGATCAAATCCAAGAACACGGCGGTGAAGTGGGGCGACTACACCATCAACATCGTGGACACGCCCGGTCACGCCGACTTCGGTGGTGAAGTTGAGCGCGTGATGCGCATGGTCGATGGCGTGCTCCTGGTGGTGGATGCATTCGAAGGACCGCAGGCGCAAACGCGGTTCGTGTTGCGCAAGGCGTTGGAGGAAGGCCTCATGCCGATCGTGGTCATCAACAAGATCGATCGCGACGCGGCCGATCCGCTCGGTGTGCAGGACAGGGTGCTCGAGTTGTTGTTGGAGTTGGGAGCGAGCGAAGTGCAGTTCGAAGCGCCGGTGCTCTACGGCAGTGCGAGGGACGGCTACTTTGTGAAGGACCTTGAAGACGCGAAACGCGACAGCGTGCAGCCTCTGATCGAGACGATTCTGGAGCGGGTCCCCGCGCCGACAGTGGATGTCGAGGCGCCGTTCCGCATGCTGGTGAGCAATATCGACTGGGACGACTACGTGGGCCGAATTGCGTTGGGCAAAATCGAATCCGGCGAGGTAAGGAAGGGTGATACCCTCTGGTTGCTGCGGAAGGACGGCACAACGGTGAAGAGCTCGATCACCAAGGTGATCGAGTATGCCAAGCTCGGCCAGCAGGATGCGGCACTGGGCGAGGCGGGAAACATCGTGGGCCTGGCCGGCTTTGAGGATGTCGATATCGGGGAAACCCTGGCGGCGACTGAGAAGGCGGAAGCGCTTCCCTTCGTCGCGATCGATCCTCCCACCGTGGAGATGCAATTCGCCGTCAATGACGGGCCCTTCGCGGGCCGCGATGGCAAGAACGTGACATCCCGGGCAATCTGGGATCGCTTGCAACGGGAGGTGAAGACCAATGTTTCGATTGAAGTGAGCGAATCGGAGCAGGTCGGGGTCTTCAACGTTTCGGCCCGTGGGGCGATGCAGATTGCAGTGTTGGTGGAAACCATGCGACGGGAGAATTACGAAGTGCTTGTCTCCCGTCCCAGGGTCATCACCCACAAGAAAGACGGAGTTGAAATGGAGCCCTTCGAAACCTTGTATCTTGAGCTCCCCGCAGACATGACGGGCGGCGTGATCCAGACCCTCGCGAATCGCAAGGGGGTCGTTGAAGTGATGGAGCCGCGTGGAACGATGAGCTACCTGGAGGTGACCATCCCGACGCGTGGATTGATCGGATTCGAGTTCGAATTGATGAACCTCACGAGTGGTCACGGGGTCATGTCGCACCTCTTCAAGGACTACCGGCCGGTTGCAGGACGAATCCGCACGCGGATCCAAGGCACCCTGGTCTCGATGGCGACTGGCACGGCCATGGCCTACTCGCTGGAGAGCCTGGAAGATCGCGGGCGCCTCTTTGTGGGACCCACCGAAGAAATCTACGAGGGACAGATCGTGGGTGAGAGTGCACGGGCCGGTGACCTTCCGGTCAATCCCACCAAGGCCAAGAACCTCACCAATCACCGCTCGGCGAACAAGACGATCGACGAGGGGTTGAAGCCTCCGATCAAGATGAGCCTGGAGCGGGCGATCGAGTACATCGAGCCCGATGAGTTTGTCGAAGCGACGCCGAGCATTATTCGGCTCCGCAAACGCATTCTGTGTCCGCACGAGCGGAAGCGCAACGACAAGGCAGTGGCCGCGGCGGAGGGGGGATAGGGGGATCCTAGGGCGAATAGCCCAGCCACGGCCCCAACCACTTTTCGCAGGCCGCAAGAGGCATGTCCTTGCGGGCTGCATAGTCTTCCACCTGGTCTTTCTGCAGGTCGGTGATGGCGAAGTAGCGGCTCTCCGGGTGCGAGAAGTAAAGTCCGCATACCGCTGCCGCCGGGTGCATGGCTTGGGATTCGGTGAGGTTCACTCCGGTGGCTTCGCTCGCGCCGAGGAGATCGAAGAGAAGGGGTTTCTCGGTGTGGTCCGGCTGGGCCGGGTATCCCGGAGCGGGCCGGATGCCCTGATAGTTCTCGTGGATGAGTTCCTCGGTGCTGAACTCATTGGCACGCTCAAAGCCCCACCCAACGCGAGCGCGGTGGTGGAGGAGCTCCGCAAAGGCTTCCACGCAACGATCGGCGAGCGCCTTTACCATGATCGACTTGTAGGGATCGTGCTCCTCCTCCTCAATCTGCTTCGCCCACTCGTCCGCGCCATGAACCCCGACCACAAAGCCACCGACAAAGTCTGCCTTGCCTTTTCCCGGTGCTACAAAGTCGCTCAGCGCGTAGTGGGGTTTGCCGCTGGTCTTGGCGAGTTGCTGGCGCAGGGTGTGAAGGCGGCACTGTTCACGGTGGCGGGTGGCGTCGCTCCAGATGATGATGTCGTCGCCATCGGAATTGGCGGGAAAGAACCCGTAGACTCCCCGGGCGGTGAAGCGGTCCTTGGTGATGATCTCTTCCAGGATGTCCTGCGCTTCCTCGTAGAGCTTGGCGGCCTCGAGGGCACCTGCCTGATTTCGGGTCTTGAGCGCTTTGCTCCCGGTATCCCAGACCCCGCGGAGCTCCCAGGCGTGAAAAAACGGTGACCAATCGATGTAAGTGGTCAGCTCGCGGATGGATTGCTTTTCAATGGTGCGGGTGCCCAGGAATTCCGGCACCGGTGGAGCGTAGTCGGGCCAGTCTCCACTGAAGCTGTTGGCCCGGGCGTCCGGGAGTGAAATGGTTTTCTTCTGGTCCCGGCTTGCGAACTTCTCGCGATGCTTCTGGTGGACTGCTTCGTTGTTTTCAACAAAGCCGGCACATTTCTCCTCGCTGAGCAGGGAAGTGGTGACCGGGACGGAACGCGAAGCGTCGAGAACGTGCACCACCGGCCCGGAGTAGTTGGGGGCGATCTTGATGGCAGTGTGTGCGGCCGAGGTGGTGGCCCCGCCGATGAGGAGTGGGACGGTGAATTTCTCCCGTTCCATTTCGGACGCCACGTGCATCATTTCGTCAAGTGAGGGAGTGATCAGTCCGGAAAGGCCGATCAGGTCGGCTCCCTGCTCGCGCGCGGTGGTGAGGATCTTGTCGCAGTCCACCATCACTCCGAGGTCGGTGACTTCGAATCCGTTGCAGGCGAGGACCACGCCGACGATGTTCTTTCCGATGTCGTGCACATCGCCCTTCACGGTGGCCATCACCACTTTGCCGGCTGAACGATGATCGGGATTGGCGGCCTTCTCATCCTCCATGTAGGGAGTGAGCCAGGCCACGGCCTTCTTCATGACGCGCGCCGATTTGACGACCTGGGGAAGGAACATTTTCCCCGCCCCGAAGAGATCTCCCACGATGGACATGCCGTCCATGAGGGGCCCCTCGATCACCTTGATGGGGCGGCCGTATTTCTGCCTGGCCTCCTCGGTGTCCACGTCGATGAACTCCGTGATCCCCTTGAGGAGAGCATGTTCAAGACGCTTCTCGATGGAATCCTCCCGCCAGGTGAGGTCGGCTTCCAGTTTCTTGCCTCCCACTCCCTTGAATTGCTCCGCCAAGTCGAGGAGTCGTTCGGTGGCGTCCGGACTGCGATTGAGGATCACGTCCTCCACCCGTTCGAGGAGGTCCTTGGGAATCTCGTCGTAGACCTCCAGCATGCCGGCATTGACGATGCCCATGTCCATCCCGGCCTGCGTCGCATGGTAGAGAAAGACCGAGTGCATCGCTTCACGCACCACGTTGTTTCCGCGGAAGGAAAAGGAGATGTTGGAGACGCCGCCGGAGACCTTGGCGTGGGGGAGGTTTTTCTTGATCCACCTGGTCGCGTTGATGAAGTCGACCGCGTAGTTGTTGTGTTCCTCGATCCCGGTTGCGACCGTGAGGATGTTCGGGTCGAAGATGATGTCTTCCGGAGGGAAGTTCACCTCGTCGACGAGGATGTGGTAGGCGCGCTCGCAAATGCGGCACTTGTCCTCATAGGTGGCGGCCTGGCCCTGTTCATCGAAGGCCATGACGACCACCGCGGCTCCGTAGCGCCGGACGATGCGGGCCTTCTCGATGAACTTGTCCGCACCCTCCTTCATCGAGATGGAATTGACGATGCCCTTGCCCTGCAGGCACTTGAGCGCGGCTTCAAGAATCTCCCACTTGGAAGAGTCGACCATGAAGGGAACCCTGGCGACATCGGGTTCGCCCTGGAGGAGGTGCAGGAAACGAGTCATCATGGCGACCCCGTCGATGAGTCCCTCGTCAAAGCAGATGTCGATGACGTTGGCTCCGTTGGCGACCTGCTGGCGCGCAACCTCGACGGCTTCCTCGAGCCTGTCTTCCTTGATGAGCTTCCGGAACCGGGGAGAGCCTGCCACGTTGGTGCGTTCCCCGATCATGAGGAAATTCGCATCCGGCCTGTGGACGTAGGCGTCGGTGCCGCTGAGACGGAGGAGGCGGGGCTGCGGATCCATGGTTCAGGCAGCCAGTTTCCGGGCCAGGCGCGGCGCGTGCTGCTTGACCGCTTCCGCAATCGCTTCGATGTGGGCCGGGGTGTTGCCGCAGCAGCCACCAGCGAGATTGAGCAATCCGGCCTGGGCAAACTCGGAGAGGTATTCCGCCATGTGGTGAGGTTCAAGATCGAAGCCGGTGGGCGCAAGGGGATTGGGCAGTCCTGCGTTGGGATAGCAGGAAGTGTAGGCCGTTGCGGTGTGGGCGAGCTGGGCGAGGAAGGGGCGCATGAGATCAGGGCCCAGGGAACAGTTCAGGCCGATCGCGATTGGATCAAGGTGCTGGAAGGTGATCCAGAGGGCATCAATTCTCTGTGCGGAGATCATGGTTTCACCCCCGAGCCCAACTGCAGCGGAAATCATGATGGGGATCCTGGCCTCTTCTGCGTCGAAGAGTTCCTGGATCGCGACCAGGGCGGCCTTGGCGTTGAGCGAATCGAAGATCGTTTCAACCATCAGGAGATCGCAACCGCCGTCCACCAGGGCTTTCGCTTGTTCGCGATAGGCCTGTTTCACCTGGTCGAAGGTGACCATCCGAAAGGCGGGATCGTCGTGATCAGTCGCGTTGGTGAGGGAGACCGTAAGGGGGCCGATGGCGCCGGCGACATAGCGCTTGATGCCAGTCTCCTCGCCCACGCGATCCGCCCATTGGCGTGCGAGCTTGGCGCTCTCCACATTGATGTCGCGGGCGAGTTCCTGCAGAAAGGAGTTCCCAAGGATGCCCTGGAAAAAATCCGGGTCCTTGCGCCCACCAGTTGCGCGCGGATCCTCGACGAAGAATTCACTCTGCGAGATTGTGGTCGCGGAAAAGGTGTTGGTCTCGATGATGTCGGAACCCGCCTCAAGGAAGCGCTTGTGGATGTCGCCAATGGTGTCCGGTTGGGTCAGGGAGAGGATGTCGCCATTGTTGAGCAGGTCCTTCGGTGCATCAGCGAACCGACTGCCGCGAGCTCCCGCCTCATCCAGTCCATACTCGCGGATGGTCGTGCCCATCGCTCCGTCCAGCAGGGCGATGCGGGAGTCGAGCAAGGTGCGGAGTTCGGAGGTGGAATCTGGTCTCATGGCCGGGTGAAGGGTAGCCAAAGGAAGGAAATGCGCAAGAAACAAATCAACGAATCGAGATACGTTGATATGTTATTTGCGAGATGAATTCCCCGCAGAATCAAGGCTGCGGTGGACGATCGAGCCAGTCTGACGCACACTATGGCAGAAATGGCCGATCTGAAGCGGAAGTGGAGCCTCGAGGATCTCGTGGATTTTGAGGCCCGTCTGCACGAATCGGTGGAGGGGGGCTCCGCCGAGGAGCGGCGGCGCTATCGCGAAGAGGTGGCGAGGCTTGAGGGTGGTCCTCAAGAGGAGTCCGCCCGGCGCAGGCTCGGCCTGCGGATCTGGCTCGAGTCCGGAAGGGACGACCGGGAGGAGGGGGCCGGCAGGCGGGTGGTGGGAGCGCTGCGAGGGGCCGCCCTGCTCTTGGGAGCGGTGGCGTTCCTCGGAGGTATCGGAGTGATGCGAGGATTGCTCACCGAGGTCTTTCTACGCAGTTACAACGTATGGATTTTTCTGGCCGCTGCAATTGGAGTGCAGTGGCTTCTCCTGCTGGGCGGGTTGGCTGGCTACGCTTTTGTGCGGCGCCAGGCGGGTGCGCTTTCCCTTTTTCAACGGGTGGGCTCCGTGGTAGTGCGGCGCTGGACCAGCAACCTCGATGGCGTGGTGTGGAGGGGGCTGTTAGAGGGCGGAGCGGGATATCGGTCCGCCCTCTCGTGGCGTCTTGCCCGGCTCACCCAGGGGGTCGCGGTGATGTTCAATCTGGGACTCATGGCCGGATTCTATGGATGTCTCTTTTTTCTCAGCGTTCGATTTTATTGGGAATCGACCTTTGAGGGGAGTGGATGGGGATTGCTGAACTTCATGGAGGGAATGGCGCGGCCGTGGTCATGGTCCGGGGTGGCGGGTGCACCGGTGCAAGGTGATATCGAATACTCGGTGCTCTTGAAGATTTTCTATGAACGGGAGGATGTCCAGAAGCTGTGGCCGTTTCTCATGATGAGCTTGCTGTTCTACGGGCTGTTGCCCCGGGTCATGCTCTGGTGGTGGTGTGCAAACAATGAGCGGCGGGCCCTGGGTTCACTTGCGTTTCAGGCACCGCGGCATCGCAAGCTTTGGCGGCAATTGACGAAGGTGGAGCGATGCTTGCCGAGCAAGGGGCAGGCTGACGGGGTGGTCCTGCTGGACGTGGGAGGAACAGGTGTGACGGTCGAAGCCGTGCGCGAGTTCCTCCTGCGTGAACTTCGAGTGAATCCGCAGGCCCGCCATACCGCCGGGGTCCTTGATGAGGAACGTGAACGAGAGGCCCTCGCGGCGATCGAGGAAGCAGAGCTGGGCGTGGTATTCCTGGTGGAGGGCTGGGCCCTTTCGCCCAAGGAGATGCGGGTGCTCTACGAGCGGGTGCGGGCCGTGGGCGGAGACGAGCTTCCGGTGAACTTTCTGGTGCTGGGGGAGTTGCAGGGAGGAGAGCCCGGGGCGCCGAGCGATGAGGACTGGCAGCAATGGAAAGCCTTTGTCGACTCCTTGCGCGATCCGGCCGCAGAGGCGGTGGCCTACCGCGAACCTGCAGCAGTGGAGGAGGAATCATGAGCGAATGGGTCAGCGAAGGCATCCCCTGCTTCGGAGTGGTGGGGCGAATCAACACGGGGAAATCGGCGGTCTTGGCGACCTTGTTGGAGGTCGATGACGATCGCGTGATCCGGGTGAGTCCCACTCCGGGCGAGACGACCCGCTGCCAGGCCTTGCCGGTTGAGTTCGACGGCCGGGAACTGGTCCGTTTTATCGATACCCCTGGATTCTCCCGTCCGGTTGAAGCGATGCGCGCCATCCAGGAACTGCATGGCGAGGGGACCCCTGGCCTCGCTGCCATTCGCCGGTTCGTGGAGTCGCAGGAAGCGGAGGGCGCCGGTGAGTTCGAAGACGAGATCCGGTTGCTGCAACCGATCCTGGAGGGCGCGGGCATCCTCTACGTGATCGATCCCAGCCGTCCCCTGCGGGATGCCTTCGTGGCGGAAATGGAAATCCTGCGGTGGACCGGGCGTCCGCGCATGGCGCTCTTGAATGAGAAGGCGGACAGTTCCGAACACCTCACTGCGTGGAAGAATCGACTCGGCAGTTATTTCAACCTGGTGCGCACTTTCAACGCGCATCATGCGCGGTTTGAAGAGCGCAAGCACCTCATGCGGTCGTTGCTCGACATCGACGAGGGGAATCGGGGGATACTGGAGGAAGCGATCAGCCTGATTGAAGCGGAGTGGGAGATTCGCCGGGAGGAAGCGGCAGACACCATCCTTGAGATGCTGTGCGACTGTCTGACGCTGCGGGTGGAGGGGAAGCTGGAGGACGCTGAGCGCCGATCGAAGAGAAAGAAGGAAAAGAAGGTGCGGGAGCTGAGCACGAAGTATCTTGAGAAAGTTCGTCACCTCGAGCGAAAGGCCTGCCAACGTCTGTTGGGGATTTACCGGCACCACTTGGTGGAGGTGGAAGCGGGCCGGGAGGCGTATGAGGGAATCGATCTCGCCGCAGAGGAGACCTGGCGCAAGTGGGGATTGAGTCGCGGACAATTGACGGTGGCTGGAGCGCTCGCCGGCGCGGCAGGTGGAGCGCTTGTGGACGTCAGCACGGGAGGATTGACCCACGGAGTGGGAACCGCGGTGGGAGCGGTGGGCGGTTTCCTGACGGCCTTTTTCAAGGGGGCTGACTTTCCCGAGTTGGGGGTCGGCGGGAAGGGGGGGCTCACCATCAAGAGTGGAAGTGGGCGGGCCCTCGTGGTCGGACCGCCCCGTAACGAGAACTTTCCCTGGATCCTGTTGGATAGTGCCTTGCATCACTACGAAGTGATTTCAGAGCGCGCCCACGGTCGCCGGGAAAAGGGCGTGTTGCCCGCGCCCAGTGAAGAGAGCCTGGTGCGAAGATGGGAGAGTAAACGCCGGGGCCGTTTCGCGAAGTGGATCGCAAGTTGTGCCAAGGGATCTCCCGATCGGGGACTGGAAGCCGAGGTGTTCGATCACCTTCTCAACGCTCTCGAAGAGCTCGAAGCGGATTAGGAAGGTCGAAAGTCGGAGGTCGGCGGACGGGATCAGTCTGAACACTGAATTCTGGGTAATTCAGAAGTGCTCTCGATCGAAGCGCTCGAGGAAGGGTTGGAGGAAGGCGTCGATTTCCGCGGGGTCTTCGAGAAGGGCGTTCGCAATCGTGAGGTAGAATACCTTTCTTCCCTTGCGTGTGACAAAGACGAGAGCGTAGCGCGAACCGCCCGACTTGAGAAAGGCGAAGCGGGAGGCGTCTCCCCACTTGAAGATGTGAGTTGCCGTCTCGATGTCGACGGATGCTCCGCCCCCGATCTTGGTGCCCAGTTTCATGCCCTGCCAATATCCACCGAAGCTGTACTTTGCGTCGGATACACTCGCGTCGACACTGAGCGAACAGTTGATGTAGATCATACTGGGCGAGGGGTCGTCGTACTCATAGTCGATCTCCATGGAGCCATCGAGATAGCGCTGGGCCGACCACGTTTCCGCAGAGGGATCGACGGTCATGACAAATTCATTGGCGAGTTCGTCCGCGGTGACAATGCAGGCTTTCTGTGCGGTGGTGGGAGTAAAGTCGCGAGCAGATAGGAAGTAGATTCCAATGAAGGCGGCGATCGCGAGGAAGCCGAGGAGGCCCATCGCGCATACCATTACCAGTGGCTTGGAGAGCCAGGCGAAGAAGCCGTTCTTTTTTGGCAGTGGAACGGGGATGTTCTGGGACGGCAGTGGTGGCGGTGGGTTCATCTCCAGCCGCGATCATGGATTGCGGGGTGGCTGCGTCAATCTCTCAGCAAGACGTCTGCGGCGCCGGCCCTGCCCCCGGGTGGGTTGGCACTATTTTTGCGGGACGGCCCTGACCGGGCCGACCGAGATTCCCCCGTCGACCAGGATCGTTTGACCCGTGACGTAGGCGCTCGCGTCGGAAGCGAGATAGACGACCGTGCCGTCGAGGTCGCCGGGAGCCCCTGGGCGGTTGAGCGGGATGCGCTCGCAGAGATAGTCGACCCAGTCCTGGTCTTCGTACATGACGCGATTCTGCTCAGTCTTGAACCAGCCCGGGGCGAGGCAGTTGACGGTGATTCCGTGGGTGCCCCAATCGTGGGCGAGGCTCATGGTGAGTTGCTTGACGCCACCGCGGCTCGCACCGTAGGGGCCGAGCCCGGCGTAACCGGCAACACAGGTGACCGAACCCATGTTGATGATGCGACCGTAGTTGCGCGGGATCATGCGCCTGGCGTGGGCCTGGGCGAGGAAGAAGAGGCCCCGCAGGTTGGTTTCAAGGACGAGGTTCCAGTCATCCCAAGTCACTTCCACGGCGGGCTTGCGCACGTTGCAGCCCGCGTTGTTGACCAGAATGTCGATTTGGCCGGCACGCTCCCAGGCGGTGGCGGTGGCTTCCGCAATGCTCTCTTCCTGGCGCACATCGAGGACGATGGGCCATGCCTTGCGGCCCAGGGCTTCGATCTCGGATTGCGTTTCCTGAAGGGGAGCGTCCAGGGAACGGCTGGTGATCACCACATCTGCGCCGGCCCGGGCGAGGGCAAGGGCAAAGCCTTTGCCGAGTCCGCGGCTGGCCCCGCTCACGAAGGCCGTCTTTCCAGTGAGGTTGAAGTTGGACATGGGGAGTGAAGGAGTAGGGTTTCAGTAAACAGTGTTCAGACCAGGGAATGGGAATCAGGGTGCAGCAACAAGGCGCAGACGGAGGAGTGGGAGTGCCCGCTACCGGGGTTGAAGAATGACCTTGAGCAGGGGCTCCTTGCCTTCATGGAGGCGGGCAAACCAGGAGGCTCCGTCGCTGAGGGGGACGATCTCGGAGATGAGGGCCTTCACATTGATTTCGCCGGCGGCGATCGCGGCGATGGCGTCGGGATACTCCCCGTTGATGGCGCAGGAGCCGAGGACGTCGAGTTCGCGGGTGACCACCGCCTGCAAGGGGAACTCGACTTGCGGTGCGAGGTTGCCCACGAGGCAGACGCGCCCGCCTTTGCGCGCACAGTTGATGGCGAGTGTTACGGTGGGATTGATGCCGACCACTTCCATGACGACATCGGCGCCCTCGCCACCGGTGAGTTTTTGAACCTCGCCGACCACTGCATCTCGGTCGGAACGAAGGCCCGCTGTGGCACCGAGTTGAAGGGCAAGTTCGAGGCGTTCGTCAGCGAGGTCGACTGCGATGATGGTCTTGCATCCGGCGCGTTTGAGACCCTGCACGACGAGGAGGCCGATGAGCCCCGCGCCAACCACCACCGCGGAATCACCGGCTTGGATCTGCGCGCGACGGACGGCATGGAGCGCCACCGAAACTGGTTCCGCAAAGGCGGCTTCCTCGTAGGAGACACTCTCGGGAACGCGGTGGCAAATGCGGCCGGGAACCACGACATAGTCGGCGAAGGCGCCCTGGCGGCGAAAGTCCGGAGTGGAGACTCCGAGGACTTCGCGGTCTTCGCAAAGATTGACGTGACCCGATTTGCAGTAATCGCATTCCCCGCAATAGATCGTGCTGTCGAAGGTCACCCGGTCGCCTTCGGACCAGGCCCTGATGTTGGCACCGCATTGTTCGACCACGCCGCTCGCTTCGTGGCCCATCACGATGGGTGGGATGCGCCGGCCGCTGCTCCCATCCATGCCGTGAATGTCGCTGCCGCAGATGCCGCAGGCCTTGACCCGGATGAGGAGGTCATCGGGACCGGGTTCGGGAGTGGGCTTCTCGACGAAGTCGAAGGTCGAAGCATCGATGAGTTCGAGAGCTTTCATGGCGGCGGGAGGGTGTTCCCCAAAAGTGCGGATTGTGCAAGGCAAACTGGTGGGATGGAGCTTGGGATCACTCGCCCCGGAAGTCGTAGCAGATGATCCGCGGAGGCTGCTTGGTGACCAGGTCGTGCTCGTTTTGGGAGACGTAGAGAAGTCCGCGGTGGAGAGAGGGCAGGGTCCAGGTGGAGCGGGCAGCGAAGAGGCGCACGCGTTGAATGGTCTCGGGGCCTTTGGGAGTGAGCTTGAGTTCGGCCAGGGCTCCGTCTTCTCCAAGGCAGAAGATTCGTCCGTCCGCCTGGAGCATGCTGGCGCGGAAGAGTCCGTGGGTGCGGCCGTCTTTGCGCCATTGCATGTCGTTTTCCCACAAGATCTTCCCGGTCTCAGCATTGGCACACTTGAACTGGGTGTCCGGAATGTTGCGCCCGGCGAAGCCGTAGAGGTGTCCGTCGAGGAGGATGGGCATCGTCCAGTGCATTCCGAAGAAGCGCTCCTTCCAGAGGACTTTCGATTTCAGATTCTCGTCAAACTCGAGCACGATACCGCCCCGTGAGTAGCACTCCCCGAGGTAGACCCGGCGATCGCCCATCACAAGGGGTGAACTGGCGAGGACGGATTCGTAAATGTCGGAGCGCCACGGAAAGCGATCGTAGATTTTGCCCGAGATGGCATCGATGGTGAGTAGTCCACCGTGTGCCGGGCGGCTTTCGCCCGCGGCGGCCACGATGGCGCAATTCTTGCCGCGGAGTTTGGCGACGATGGGGGAGGCGTAACTGGCTCCCCACTCGTCCTTCACCTCCCAGATGGTCTTGCCGGTGGCAGCGTCAAGAGCGGCCACGCAAACACTCTCCGCTTCCTTGGCGGCCTTTCCGCCCACGTTGACGATGACGCGATCATTCCAAACGGTCGGGGTGGGGCCGTAGCCGAAGAAGTACTGCGGGATGTTGTAGTCTTTCTTGAGGTCGCGCTTCCAGATGACATCGCCCGTTTTGAGATCGAGGCAATGGAACATGGCGGTCACGCCGATGACGTAGATCCTTCCCTTGTGAACGACCGGGCTGGAGCGCGGTCCGGGGCTGAAGCCGTAGCGGTCCCGGTAGTTTACAGGGTAAGAGAATCGCCAGTGGCTCTTGCCAGTCTCGGGATTGAGGCAGTCGATGACTTCCTTGCCGGCGGAGGAGGGGGCATCCTCATCCTCGGACTGAAGCCGGTGAAAGTAGACCAGTTTGCCCTCCGCCAGGATGGGACAGGCATAGCCCTCACCAGTGGCGAGTTCCCAAACTTTCTTGAGTCCCCCTTTCGGCCAGTGCTTGAGAAGTTTGGTTTCTTTGGAGGTCGCATTGTCGTGGGCCCCCAGGAAGCGGGGCCAATCCTCGACCACCGCGCCCTTGGGCAGTGGTTTGGGTGCGACGTGGAAGGTGAGGGGTGCCTTCTGGCCCGAAGCGGCGGTGGCCAGGATGAGAAGGCAGAAAATCGGGCGAATAGAGAGAACCATGGTCTGCCGAAAAGGTTTCACGGGCGGACTGGGAGGTCCAGACGGAAGAATTCGCTAAAGAGGTGCCTGGCCTTCGGCAGGGGTTCTCGTCCCCCGTCTAACTTTGAAGGTGTCGAGAAAACGAAAGAGCCCTCCGTCGCGGGAGGGCTCCTTGAAGAGAAAGATGGTGCTCGAGGGGGGATTGCCTTCGCTGCGCTCCGGCGATGCGAAGTGGCTGGCGCTGGTCTTATCGAGGCGGCGCAACGCGAGAACGGTTCGCACGGGACGAAGCGGGCTGAACTGCTTAAGGAGTCTCTGCTTCGGAACCTCACGATCCTGGAGCGCCTGGGATGTCTGGATGTGGCAGGGATCGGGAAGCTCAGAGTGCTGAGTAAGAAGGGGCTGGGAGCGCCCGGAACTATGGATTTGTCGACCTTCGCATATCGGCAAAGGAACACCGCCACCCCAATACGGAACACGGACCATCATTCGCATCCTCGATTCCCCTCCATTTCCTGATACGCGACACCCCAATTCCAAAAATCTCCTCGGTTTAACCAATTCCCTCCCTATCGTCCTCCCCAATACGCGACACCAAGGGGTGTCCCAGAATAAACTGTTCGACCGGAACCAATGAAGGAACAACTAACCATCGCGTTCCTGGCCTACGCTGGACTCGGCATCGCTTTCTGCGTTTACGTTTCTCACAAAGACAAGGGTTCCTCGAGAGCCGTTCTGGCATTCATCTCTAGAGATCTAGTCGGCCTCGTTTTCTTAGCTATACTCTGGCCTCTTTTCGCCTTCATAATGATCGTGGAGCAGACCGTCACCAATTCGGCATCGATCCCTAAGCCGCCAGAATCGACGAAATCCAATATCCCCCTCGGAGCCAAAGGCGTTGTAAAGACGAGGATGATGCCCTCCGGAAAGATTCAAATTGGGGACATGTCCGTAGACGCGACCAGTGTGTTTGGCTCGATCAACCAAGGCGAAGCGATCGAAATCGTTGGTCTGGAACTGGGCGAGTATAAGGTAAGAAAGGTCGAACAAGCCGATGAAGCCGATGCCGGAAACGCGCCCCAGTGATTCGCGAGAGCAGTCCTTGTTCGGAGCTTGCGGAGCGGCAACGGCTTTTCTAAGACGTTCGATCAAGAAATGAGAACCGTGCCATTCATGATCTTTCTGGGTATTCTCGGCGGTTGCTCAAGGGAGTCTCCCGAAGAAAGTGGACAGATTGGCGGGGAGATTTTCGTGACCTTCGATCACCCAGGATGGCCTGAGCAAATTGACTGTTCGATGACCTATGATCCTGTCTCGGGCCTTACCACGGGAGCAGGCGGCGGAGGCTCATCGGGCGGAATCGGTGGAATCACGAATTCGATTCGCTGGAATTGTAGTGCAGAGCAAAAAGACAATCAGTTTCTTTGCACGGTGGAAATCAATGACGTCTCATACGCTCTGAACGTTCTGCTCTCCCGGCCAGCGGAGAGACTTTTTGAAGATGGAGTGAAAATTCGCGGTTGGTTTGAACCTTCAAGATCGAACAAGGCGCCGTAGCCAAGCGACACATCTCGGTCCCATGCTCGCGAGGGATTCTGGGTCTTCCACGTGACAAGGACCGCCGGCGAGACTAAGACGTTCGGTGAAGATATGGAGCTCCCACAGAAACGCTCAGAGCGCATCGCGGCGTTGATTCTGATCGGTCTGTTTCTGGGAGTGTCGGCTGTCGTAGGTATCGGATTCTATCTGGCGAATCGGAAGGCAGATGAAATCCCGCTCAAGGACGCCCTTTGGGTCACCGATTGGAACATTGAAGAGATCCACGGTCCAGGGTCACTTCAACAAGAGAGAATCCTGATACAATTGAACGGACCAGAGTGGACTAAACTGAAATTCACCGCACCTGTCCTTTATCGGATTCCCGAGGGAGTTCCCCATCCATCCGAGGGACTGCTTCTCTACGGATTCGATCCCGATCATCCAGAAATGGCGCTGGCCCTGAAGCACAGACCATAACCACCGAACAAGGCGGTGGACACAAGCGCATTACGGCCTGTCATGCTGCCTGCTGTCGCTTCGCTCCTTGCGCAGGCCGCCCGCCAGGCCTACGCTGTGTCACCTATCACGTTCTGCCAAAAATAGAATCCACCATGAAGCACAAACAGGCTGTCTGCGCGATCTTTCTGAGTATCCTCGGATTGCATCCACTGCCCGCCGATGAGAACGAATCTAATGCCAATACACGGGTTGCCGACCGGCGGCGGGCCCAGCTGACAAGTGACTACAGCCTGAAAGATCCGTTCAAGCCGCAAGAGCTCCGATCCCTCGCGAAAAAGCCGACGAGGACCCACAGGGAGCAGCGCAGGTTAATGCTCCTGTTCCTTCATGCCGGCATAAAAAAAGACAAGAGCTTCCAAGATTTGCTCAAGAAGCAGGAGTTGAGAGAAGCGAAGAACGTCGATCTGGCACTCTCAGGCTATGACTACGCGCTCAACAAGTCGGAGGGAGCACTCGATCACATCCTCGCACAACTTGCCACCGAGGACATCGGGGCAGACGTCGATACGATCGTAGTGTTGTCGACTCTCGACGAATGGGATCGATCGATTCGGGCCTACCGCAAGCACTTCGTTCGTACGGATGGAGCTGGAGGGTTGTGCATGGTCGGATTCCGGACCACACGCGCTTACCTCTATCCGAGAAAGTATAAGGAGATGCGCAAGGTGATCGAGGCTGGAATGCTATGGACGCTACCTCTTCTGCCAAAGACAAAGTGATGGCAGAACAAGGCGCGGGAGGACAAGCGGGGACACCGCCGTCCATGTGCGCGAGGAGTTCCCGGCCATCGAAGGTTGCAGGCCCGCTGCCTCCGCTATAGCGTTATGTTGCTAAACCGCACTGCTCACATGGAAGATCTGCGATGATAAGACTTATCCTGTATACCATTGTTGCTGTTGCCGTCGTCGGGACGGCTACCACGTTTGTGTCTACCGCCAACGCGGTAGAGGATGATCCTCAGAGTGGGAGCGGCCATGAGACCGCGACTGCCGTGGAACCGATTGACCTGGTGGGCCGCAGGCTGCCGACTGCTGTTCTGAAGACGTACCAGGCATTATTCCCTCGTCATCGAGTCTGGCAGAGCTTGCGATATGGAGAGGGTAAGCAGGCAAAGTATGAATTGATTATCTTTGATCCAAACTCTCCAGTCGTTCACACACAGCGAGTGGGCCCAGCCTCCGTCAGCACTCTGTTGAACTCCAAGCTGATTCTAAGCAGTACCGGAGAGCTCATTTATGAGGAGCAGCACCTGATCGCCGATGACGCTGTTCCTAAGGCAGCCAGGGTCGCCTTCGACAAATGGAAACGTCAGTTTCCCCAGCGTTTCCTTATGCTCGAGTGGAGAGCCCATCAAGCAGAAGGGGCAGAACGGCTCTATTCGGTCCGAGTTGTGCTGAACGCCGTCGAATCATATGGTGCGACTCTCAAAGCAGATGGCACTTTCGTGAAGAAGTACACGGATTTCGAGAAAGATCGTTCTTCAACACCTGATGAATGATCTACAATCGCAACATAACAAGGCGATGCACCGGAGCGGGCTGCGTATTCCGTTCTTCCACGTCGTTCGCTTCGAGTGAGGATTTTGGGTTTTCCACGATCAATCGCGTTGGTCCGCCCGCCCGGTGATCTTGATCGTTCGGCTAAAATGAATACTTTACAAATCGTCTTCAGAGTTTTGCGAAACGTTGTGACTACCTCGATCACTTCTGCATGGCTCGTTCTCAATACAGGTTGTACGCACTTCGTCGATATATCACCAACCGATCTTGCCGCAGAACTAGGAAGAGGGCAGTCAGGCGCTCGAAAAACCGTGGATGTGGTTTATTCGGTCAATAAATCTTATCGTTTTGAAGCTACGAAAGTCGATCGTTCTCACATTGAAGGCATAGACATCAAAAATCAACACGTAGCAATACCGATCAATTTGATTGATTCACTCACCGTTGAGCGTCTGGATCTTGGAGGGACGATATGGAAGAGTGTTATCACTGTTCCGCTTGTGGCCCTGGTGGTTTGGGCCATTCTCGCTACGAGTGAAGATGAAGACGGAATCTAGATCTGGCCGAACAAGGCGGTGGCCCCAAGCGATGACGGTCTGTCACGCCGCCTGTATCGCTTCGCTCCTTGTGCACGGCCCACCGTTCATAAATCGTTCCCGCACAGACGCCGCACCGCTGGCGACGCCGTCCGTGAATTCGGTTGTCCACCCCCTGGGCCTTACAGGTGCACGAGAATCGATCCTGAGAGGTCGTGGCGATCCGAGCGATAAACGGGGGGCTAGCGCGGAGGCTAGGTTAGCAGCCTGTTGAAATACCCGTAAAGCCTGACCTTCGCGGCACGTAGATAAAACATGTTCCGCGAGCGTGATGAGACCGGCGAAGATCAGCAGGAATTCTGGGTGGATCGTCGGAAGTTACCAAAGATCAGCGCCTCGACTTTCTATGTGAAGTTGGAGGAGACGCTGCAGGATATCGGATTCGCGTTGGGGGTGCGCGAGATTTGCCGGCCTGCTTATGCGGACTCCGAAAAGGGAGGGCGCCCCGGGATTGATCCGGCCGTGTACTTCAAGATGCTCATGATCGGCTTCTTCGAGAACCTCCCCAGTGAGCGGGCGATCGCCAGCCGCTGCTCGGACTCGCTGTCGCTGCGGGGGTTCCTCGGCTACCAGCTGGACGAAGCGACGCCGGATCACTCCAGCCTGAGCGTGATTCGCTCTCGCCTGGGCGCAGAGATGTTTCAGCAGGCCTTTGAACTGGTTCTGAGCGGGCTCTACGATTACGGACTACTCAAGGGACGGCATCTCGGTATCGACTCTTCGATCATCGAAGCCAACGCTTCGCTTCGCGAACTGCAGCACCGCAACACCGAGGAGGCTTACTGGGAGTATGTGAAACGCCTGGCGGCGGAGGCCGGAATTGATCCAGATGATCCGAAGGCGGTGCGGCGCTTCGACAAGAAGCGGACCGGACGCAAGACCAGCAACAAGGATTGGGTCAATCCGCACGATCCCGAAGCGAAGGTAGGACGCACAAAAGACGGGGCTTGCGACATGGTCTACAAGCCCGAGCACGTCAGTGATCTGGAAAGCGGCGCGATTGTGCGTGCGGAAGTGAGACCCGGAGATGCAGGCGACACGGTGGATCTGAGTGAACGGATGATCGAGTCCTGCGAGGTGCTCGGACGAGTGTGCGACGATCCCATGCAAAGCCGGACCGGTCGGAGCGTGACCGCCGACGAAGGATACTTCGATGTAGAGGAAGTGAACATGTTACAGTCCGAGCGGTTGCGCACGATTATCGGAGATCCACATGCACCGAAGCGAAAACGAGAGCGGCAATGTGGCGAGACGCGCGCAACCCTACGCAGGGCCAAACAGGCCGTCACCAGTAAGAGCGGCAAGGCGCTGCTTCGAAAACGCGGGGAGTTCATCGAGCGCTCGTTCTGCCATGTGCTTGATCAGGGCGGCATGCGTCGAGCGACGTTGCGAGGCTGTCTGAATCTAACAAAACGCCTCATCGGCACGGCCCTTGCATTCGATCTCTCGCTGCTGATGCGCCATCTTCACGGAGTTGGAACACCAAAACAGTGGGAGGCGAGAGCCCAGCGGGCTCTTTTGTCGGCTACTGACTGGCTGGGACGCGTCTACAACTTGGTTTGGCGCCGGATCGTGCATCTATCTGGCTACTCACGATATTCCCGGCGAAATTACGCAAACTTCGGCCGAGGCGGAAATCTCAACGCGCCGGTCGAATTCGGGGT
>JAYGGC010000026.1:0-13381 GCA_046581525.1 Roseibacillus sp.
AGAGATGGCTCCGGCACGATACGAACCAGCCAGTGTCCGACATTCTCCGCAGGCGGCACATCCACAATGCCGGCCGCAATCCCGCTCAGATAGTTTCCGGCAGGCAAAAAGACTTCAGCCGCAAAGGGAACAGCGTTCCACTCTGTCCCCGCGACAGGCGTGGACGAAAATCCCCTTGAGTTGCGCGCAGTTGAGGTCAGGGGATTTACGAAACGTGCAGGGGGGACCAGGTCCATCAAACCATTGAAAGCCGGTATGCTCGGGTCGCCCGGGCCAACAAGAAGGGGAGCAGCTACACCCGCATGGGCGAAAAACTCAAAGACTTCTGATTGCGTGGCATGGCGGAATCCGACGAATCCGGTCCCCTCCGTGTAGAGGGTCACCACCGTGGTGTAGGCCATGCCGCGGGAAAACTCCAAATCCAACCACTCGAGATCGGTTTCGGTGTCCGAGGTGTTCGCATCAGTCCCGTGGATTGCGTCATCGATCGAAGTCAGTGCTCCCGGCGCAGGGCCCGTGAGGGAGTTGAATATGGCGAAGAGAAGAGCAAGTTGAAGGAACGGGGTGAAGGTTCTCGTCATCTCAGAGCAACTTGTTGCAGCGGGTTGATTGGGGTCAATGGCCGATCGAGTGGTGCCTGTATCGGCCGTGCAGGGCCAGGCTGTCTCACTCTGTTCCGATGGACGCAAGTGGCGCATCCACGTTTAGTAGTCCCGATCCAACAGGTAGTGCGCGATCTGGTCGAGGCGGTGCGCCTTGTGTCCGAAGGGCTTGAGCGCATTGAGAGCCCTGGTGGTGAGGCGCTGGGCTTCCTTCACACTCGTTGCGAGGCCCATGATCGCGGGGTAGGTGGCCTTTTCCGCGGCGGCGTCCTTCCCGGCGGTCTTGCCGAGCTTCTCGGTGGGCTGGGTGACGTCCAGAATGTCGTCGATGACCTGGAAGGCGAGGCCGAGATTGCGGCCGAAGTCGGTGAGGGCATCCAGTTTGGCCGGGCTCGCGTCCGCTACCATGGCGCCGAGGCGCAGGGAGCTGGTGAGCAGGGCGGCGGTCTTCGCTTCGTGGACGCGGACCAACTGCGCCTTGGTGAGAGACTTGCCTTCGGCTTCGAGGTCCATGATCTGTCCCCCGATCAAGCGCCGGGAGTCAGCACCATGCGCGAGCTCGATCACATAGTCGCGGGTCTTGTGCTTCCGGCACTCGGGCGTTTGCGCGATGATCGCGAAGGCTTCGGTGAGGAGCCCATCCCCTGCCAGCACCGCGACGCCTTCTCCGAAGATGACATGAGTGGTGGGTTGACCGCGGCGCAAATCGTCGTCGTCCATGCAGGGCAGGTCGTCGTGCACGAGGGAGTAGGTGTGGACGATCTCAACCGCACAGGCGGGACGGAGGGCGTTCCCGGGATCTCCACCGCAGGCCTCCGTAGCAGCGAGACAGAGAATGGGCCGGAGGCGCTTGCCGCCCGCGAAGATGGAGTGGCGCATGGCCTTGTGGACCGTCGCGGGATGGACAGATTCACGAGGGAGGAAACGACGCAATGCAGAGTCGACCTTGCGTTGTTGCTGCTTGAGATAGGCCTTGAGGTCGGACACGGAGGGGAACGATGATTGATTAACGCCGAACGTTGAACTCTGAAAAAGTTGCGGGAGGCCACGGCTGGGATGCACCGTTGCGAACCGCGGCTGCTACCACTACAATAATTCCGCGATCTGCACCGCATTGAGCGCGGCCCCTTTTCGCACCTGGTCTCCGACGACCCAGAGCGCGAGGGCATTTTCGAGGACCATGTCCTTGCGAATGCGGCCGACGAGGCAGTCGTTCTTTTCGGTGGTGTCGAGCGGGGTGGGGTAGGTGGCGGTTTCGGGGTCGTCGACCACCCGGATGCCCTCGTAGCCCGCGTAGGCGGCGCGCGCTTCCTCGACCGTCACCGGATTTTCAAACTGGGCCGTCACCGAAATCGAGTGGGACCGGTAGACCGGGACACGCACGCAGGTGCAGGTCACCTTCAGGTCGGGAAGACCGAGAATCTTGCGGCCCTCGTGGAGCATCTTGAGCTCTTCCCTGGTGTAGCCGCCGTCGATGAACTCATCGACATGGGGGATCACGTTGAACGCGATCTGGTGGGGGTAGACCTTCTTTTCGATGTCAGTGCGTCCCTCCACGAGGGCCGCCACCTGTTCCTTGAGTTCCACAATTCCCTGCTGGCCACTTCCGGAGACCGCCTGGTAGCTGGAGGCGATGATGGACTTCAGTCCGAACTTCCGGTGCAGTGGGTTGAGCCCCATGAGGGTCACGATGGTGGTGCAATTCGGATTGGCGATGATGCCCTTGGGACGATTCTTGACGGCCTCCGGATTGACCTCGGGCACGACGAGGGGGACCTCGGGATCCATGCGGAAGGCGGAAGAATTGTCGATCACCACCGCGCCCGCGGAGGCGGCCGAAGGTCCAAACTCCTGCGAAAGGCGGCCGCCGGCACTGAAGAGCGCGACATCCACGCCCTCGAAGGAATCGTGGCCAAGTTCCTGCACGGCGATCTCCTGATCGCGAAAGCGAAGTTTTCGTCCGGCGGAACGGGCCGAGGCGAGGAGGGTGAGTTTGCCGACCGGGAAGTCGCGCTGCTCGAGGCACTTCAACATTTCCGCTCCGACGGTGCCCGTGGCGCCGGCGATCGCTACATGGCTGGAAGAGGACATGGGGCGCTGGGTGTTAGTCGAAAGTTTCACAGAGTCTAGCCTCAATCGCCCTCACGGCCGGGTAGAAACTTCCGCAGCTGTTCCTGGGAGGCCGTTAGATTCTGCCGGCTGGGAGGGAAAAAAAGGCTGTTAGAATGTCCTTGTTTCACGCTTGCCGTGGAATTGGCGCAGGATATGCTCGGCTCATTGGGGCGCAAGCGCCTGAAATGCAAAGAACCTGAACTAGCGAGATAATGAAAGTACTGAAAGTAATTGCAATCGTAGCAGCAGCCGTCGGTGCGCTGGTAGCCTCTTCATGCTCCGGCTCCGGGGCAGTAGCTCCGGCTCCAGTGCCGCCGTATGTGGCCCCTGCAAAATAATACCTTCAGGTTTCGGTAATATTGGGTAGAATTGTTCGGTCCAGTCTTACTGACCTGAAACACACATAACTCTAAAATGAAAATTGCGAAGATAATTGCCGTCGTTGTCGCCTTGGCAGGACTTGCCCTCTCGTCCTGCGCCTCCGATCCGGGTCCGCCCGCACCGGTGCCGAATATGGTGATGCCAGGCAAGTAACACATTTTGTCTGAGCCCGGGGCTGCATTTTGTGGCCCCGGGCTCACTTTTTGTCTTGTGGTGGGGGGAGACCTCCCTTGAGATTCCGCCCACGCATCACACACTACGATGAAGAAGCTGATCAAACTTATGGCCATTGCCGGGGTAGCTGCTGCTGCCATCGGTCTAACTTCCTGCGGTTGTTGCACTGGTGAGGCGAAGGCCCCGCCGCTGCGCCCGCTGCCCCAGTTCAAGCAACTCCCCACCATCCACTACGGCAAGTAAGGGACCTGTTCCCGCCGTCGCTGGACCTCTCGGAGCGCTACTTTCTGGCAAAAGCCACGGGTTACTCGTGGCTTTTTTGTTGTGCCTGAGCGGCGCGACGGTGAGGCTGCCGTGTTCGGACCGCTGGACGACCAACCATGGGGGGCAAACAAAAGCTCAGTGGCAGAGTCCGCTGCGGCCATCGGCATGCCGAGGGTGGCGCCCGCCCCCCAGAGAAGGGCCTCGCTCCACTGCTGGCGGGATCACCAGGTAAGCCTCGTGCGACGACGCCGTCGTCGGAATTTAGGACACGTGGCCATCTTCCTGCTCTCCTCTGGCTTCGTGACTGCGACGTTTTTCCTGTTGTTGCCCTGATCCAAGAATCAAGGGAAGACACCGCGGAGTTGCCTTTCGCCGAGGGGTAGGCTTTTTTACGGGGGCACCAGCAACTGCCAGGATCCTCATGAATCGTAAGCTCATCGTTCACATCTGCATCTTCGCGGCGATTGTTTGCGCCGCGGCCATCATCTGGACCGGCATCGAAGATCCCCAGACCGAGCCTACTGAAGCGGAGTGGACCCTGGCGGAAGCAGAAGACAAGGTCATTGAAGATCCGATCTCGGGTGAGCGGCGGATCGAAGGGTGGAAACCCACAGGTTCCGAATCGGGGAAGCTGCTGGTGGGCATCGTGCTCCTGATTGTGGTATCTAGCTACGGCGGCATCGTCTTCGTGACCTATTTGCTGCCGACGGTCGTGCACCGCTTCACTCATATGTTTTACGGATCGGACGAGGAGGCGGAGACCGATCCCATGCACGATGCACGTGCCCTCTTCGCACAAGGGGACTTTGAATCTGCAATCGAAGCCTACCGTGGTGTTGCCGCGGAGCAGCCCGAGAACCGGTTCCCGTGGGTGGAGATCTCCAAGATTCAGCACCACAATCTGGAAAGCCCCGACGCGGCCATCACGACCCTCCGGGAAGCGCTGGAGAGCTTCGAGTGGCGGGTCAATGATGCGGCCTTCTTCATGTTCCGCCTGGTGGAACTCTACGAGAAGGAAAAACAGGACCTGGCCACCTCGATCAGCATCCTGCAACAAGTGGTCGATACCTTTCCCGAGACCCGGCACGCCGCGAACGCGACCCACCGCCTGCGCGAGCTGGGCGAGATCTAACAAGTTCGTGCGCCGGGCTGGCCCGGCGAAGCGGAACGCTGAGATGGCTACCGGGGTGCGTTGGTTGGCAAGAGTTCCGCTGGCGGCAGTGGCGGGGGGATGCTTTGCGGGGATTCTCTCCGCGGAGGCAGGCTGGGCGCTGCTGTGGGCGACGCTCCCCGCGGCCCTGGCGGTCCTCCTCCTCTCCCGGCAGCGTTGGAAACTCGCCGCGGGCTTTGCGGCGTGGACACTCTTCTGGTCAGTGCACGGGCCGCGCCTGGATCGGCAGGAAGCGGCCGGGCAGTGGGCGCAGCACCACGGGCGGGCGGAGGTGACGTTGGAAGGGACCGTCCTCAGCCTTCGTGACCGCGGGGGATTTCTACCGCGCGCGTTGTTCCGGATCGATGACAGCGAGCGCAACCCAGTCGACCTGCGGCGGGCGGTTATCGGAGTGCGCGGTCTCCCGGACGAAGTGAAGCCCGGCGACTCCCTCCTCTTGCGGGGGAGCACCTATCCCCGCGGCACGGCCCGCAACCCCGGGGAGTTCGATCGTCAGGACTGGATGCGCACGCGGGGAATCGCAGCCGAGATGCGGGCCGACCACCACGAGATCGTGGCGCTCCCCAAGTGGCACCGCGCTCTTCACCGCTTTGCATGGGAACTGCGGCTCGAATTGCGGGAGCGCATTGTGGCCGGACTGGACGAGGAGGCCGCCAGCGCCTCCCTGATTCGCGGGCTCGTCCTGGGGGACCGCTCCAGCGGTGGCGCTGAATTGTATGGTGCCTTTCGCCAGAGCGGAACCATGCACGTCTTCGCGGTGAGCGGCTTGCACGTAGGCCTGGTGGGTTTCCTGGCCTGGATCCTCATGCGGATCTGCAGGGTCCCGCGAACGTGGGGACTGTGGGCGGTGCTCATCATCATGTGGAGCTACGCCTTCGTCACGGGATTGCGCCCGCCTGCCTTGCGTGCCTCCTTGATGGCCTCGGTGTTCCTGCTCGGCTTCGCAGTGAAGCGCCAGCCGTCCCTCGCGAACAGTCTCTTCGCGAGCATCCCGGTCGTGCTGCTCTTGGATTCGTTCCAGCTCAGGCAGGCCGGCTTCCAATTGTCCTACGTGGTGGTGGGCATGATCATATTGTTGGCGCCGTTGCTCTATCGCCGGGTCCAGTTCATGGTGGATGGTGATCCCTTCCTCCCGCGCGTTCTCTACACCCGGCCTCAGCACTGGATGCAGGCGACGCGGCAGAAGGTAATCGGCCTTCTGGTGGTGTCGCTCGCGGCGTGGCTGGGGTCCATGCCGCTGATCGGGTATCATTTTGGCATCGTGACGCCCGCCGCGGTGCTGGCCAGCATGTTGCTCATCCCAATCGTCTTCGCGATCCTCTCCCTTGCCTTGCTGGGGGTGGTGGTTGGCCTGGTGGCGGCCCCTCTGGAAGAGACTGCCAATCGCCTCAATGGACACCTTGCGGGGGGAGCCCATGCGATCGCGGTGGGATTTGCGGCCGTTCCCGGGAGTCACTTTGAGCTCAACGATCGCAGTGATTGGGCGGAGGGCCTCCTGGTGTTCGACCTTTGGTATGGAAACGGGGCGATTTACTGCGGAGCCGGAGAGGGAGTTCTCATTGATGCCGGGGCCGAGTATGAATATCGGCGGGTGATCGCGCCCGCGCTTCGGCAGGCGGGGCTCACCCCTCGCTCGCTCGTGCTCACCCATCCTGACGGCGGACACGTGGGAGGATTGGGACCCGCGCTCAAGGACTACGATGCGCGCCAGCTTCTTCTCCCCGTGCGGGAGGCCGGGAGCCCGAGCTTCCGCAAGCTCCTCGAAGTTGCCGAGGAACGCGCGTGCCGGGTCGCGCTGGGCGCGGAGAAGGTGCACTATCCCCTCGGGAAGGGGGTGACCCTGGAAGTGCTGCGGGTGGCAGATCGGGAACACGGGAGTCGGGCCGATGATCGCTGCATGGTGATGCGCCTGCACTGGCAGGGCTGGCGCGTCCTCATCACGGGAGACGCGGGATTAGAAACCGAACGGGAACTGTTAGAGAGCGGGGTCGATTTGCAAAGCGACGTCTGGATCATGGGGCGCCACGGCTCGGACTACACCGGCACGATCGAATTCGTGCAGGCGGTCGGACCGCAGGTCATCGTGGCGGGGGAGGAGAGCTATCCTCCGGTGGAGCGCATTCCGGATTGGTGGGCCGAAGCGATCACGCAGGCTGGCATCGATCTCTGGCGCCAGACCGAAACAGGAGCGGTGATGATGAAGTTCTCCCGGGAGGAAATGGAGCTGCGCAGCTTTGCGGACCGCGGGAAGAGGGTGATCTTGGAACGGGAATGAGAAGGAGTGGAGGTGCGACCTGAATTTCAATCCTCCGGCTTGGCTGCCCGCAATCGGTAGACCTCTCTTCCCTGTGCACGCCACTCTTCCTCGAAATCGGTCTGCGGATAGAAGAAGGTGTCGTCGGACCAGCCGAGAAGCTCGAAGCGACCGAAGGTCGCGATCTCTTCGGCGGCCCACTGGGAGTAATCCTGGTGATCGGTTTTGAAGAGGAGCTCGCCGCCGGGTACGAGGATCTCCTCGACCGCGGCCAGGAACTCCTGTTGCACGAGACGCCGGCGGTGGTGGCGCGCTTTGGGCCAGGGATCAGGAAAGAGGAGATGCAAGCGGCTCACCGAGGAGGGCGGGAGGAGCCACTCGATGGTGTAGCGGGCTTCGAGGCGGAGGACGCCCAGGTTGCTCAGGTTCGCCCTGGTCGCGCGACGGCAGACCTTGCGGACGCGGCCGAGCAGGCGTTCGACCGCCAGGAAATTGCGATCCGGATAATTGCGGGCCATCTCGAGGGCGAAAGATCCATCTCCGCATCCCAGGTCGACTTCGAGGGGGGCTCCGTTTGTGAATAACTCCTCCGGCGACAATCGCCGAAAATAGTCTTTCGGGATGATTTCCCCGGGTTCTGCAGGGCGAGGAGTAAGATTCACGGGCGGAAACTAGCCGCCTCGCGCACTTCCTGAAGAGGATTTAATTTCCATCTGAGGCAGCCTCGCGCATGGACGGGAGCTTGGTTGACGCTTGACCCGCTTTCCGCGGACCCCGACTCTACCCGCAACTCACCTTTTACACGCGCTGTGGATCTAAAGGATATTCGCAAAATTGTAGAACTCATGAACGATCATGAGCTCACCCTGTTCCACCTTGAGAAGGAGGACTTTAATTTGAAATTGAGGAAGGGGATCGATGTGGAGGCGATCCGCGAGGCCTTGGGCGGGCTCGCCGTGCCAGCGCCCCCTCCTGCGCCTGCGGCGGCTCCCGCACCGGGGGCGACTCCCGGGATAGAAGAACCAGTCGACAACGGGCGCGCCATCTCCTCACCCATGGTGGGAACGTTTTACCGCAAGGTCGCTCCCGAAGCGGAGTCCTTTGTCAGCGTTGGTGACAAGGTGAGCGAGGGACAGATCCTCTGCATCATCGAGGCGATGAAGGTGATGAACGAAATCAAGGCAGAGACGAGCGGGACGATCACGGAGATTTGCGTGGAGGACTCCTCCCCCGTGCAGTTTGGGGACGTTCTCTTCCGCTTGAAGTGATCAGCTGTTACGCGATCGCAGACTCGCGGGCTCCTCACGCAGAACTTTATTCACTCACCCTTCCACGATGTTTTCGAAAGTCCTGGTAGCCAACCGTGGCGAAATCGCCCTCCAAATCATCCGTGCCTGCCGCGAGCTCGGCGTCGAGTCGGTGGCGGTCTACTCCGAAGCGGATGTCGATTCCCTCCATGTGCAGCTTTCCGATGAGGCGGTCTGCATCGGACCGGGCCCGAGCCGCGACAGCTACCTGAAGCCGGATCGCATCATCGCGGCCGCGGAAGTGACCGAATCCGACGCCATTCATCCCGGTTATGGATTCCTCTCCGAGAACCCCCGCTTCGCGGAGATTTGCGAGAGTTGCAAAATCAAGTTCATCGGACCCTCGGCGGATCTCATCCGCACCATGGGCGACAAGAACACCGCGCGGGCCACCGCCCGCAAGCACGGCGTGCCCGTCACGCCCGGGACCGATGGTGTGATGGCCAATGAGAAGGAAGCCCTGGCCGCCGCCCGGGAGATCGGCTTTCCGGTCATGATCAAGGCCACCGCCGGTGGGGGTGGCAAGGGCATGCGCCCCGCAATGGAGGAAAGCGAGTTCATTGCGCAATTCCACGCCGCCAGCAACGAGGCCCAGGCGGTCTTCGGCAATGGCGACTGCTACCTCGAGAAGCTGGTCCTCAATCCCCACCACATCGAATTCCAGATCGTGGCCGACTCGCACGGCAATGTGGTGCATCTCGGTGAGCGCGATTGCTCCATGCAGCGCCGTAACCAGAAGATCATCGAGGAGTGCCCCAGCCCCCTCCTCACCCCCCAGCTGCGCAAGGCCATGGGGGATGCCTCGGTCGAGCTCACCCGCAAGATCGGCTACCAGAACGCCGGCACCATCGAGTATCTCGTCGATGCAGCCGCGGAGAACTTCTACTTCATGGAGATGAACACGCGGATCCAGGTCGAGCACCCCATCACGGAAGAAGTGATGGGTTGTGAGCTCATCAAGGAGCAGATCCGGGTGGCGGCCGGCGAAGCGCTCTCCTCCCACGTCCGCAATGTGTGTCCGCGGGGACACAGCATCGAGTGCCGCATCAATGCCGAGGATCCCTATAACGACTTTGCCCCGAGCCCCGGCAAGATCGACATGTGGTACGCACCGGGCGGCAAGGGCGTGCGGGTCGACACCCATGTTTACTCGGGCTACACCGTGCCGCCCTACTACGACTCCATGATCGCCAAGCTGATCGTCACTGCGGCGCGGCGCGATGTGGCCATTGCCCGCATGCGCCGGGCGCTCTCGGAGTTCATCATCCGTGGCATCAAGACCACCATTCCCTTCCAGCAGGTCGTCATCAATCACCCTGATTTCATCGCGGGGACCTATGATATTGGATGGGTGGGCCGCTACCTCAGCGAACGGAGCGCCGAGGCCGAGCACGAAGCGGCACAGTGAGCGGCAAGCGCGACAAGCTGGCCCAGACACGCCTCTATGGCATCGCGGATCTTGGCTATCTCGAGGAGGCGGCCCTGGAAGATTCCGTTGCCGCCTTGCTGGAGGGCGGAGTGGATCTCATCCAATTACGTGCGAAGAACGTCGCAGAGGGTAGGATTTTGGCGTTTGCGCAGCGCATCGCTCCCTTGTGCAAGGCTGCGGGCGTTCCCCTCATCATCAATGATCTCGTGAGCGTTGCCAGACAGTCAGAAGCGGACGGCGTCCACCTGGGCCAGGCGGATGGCCAGCTCAGCTCTGCGTGGAGTGCTCTGGGTCACGGAGCGATCGTGGGCCGCTCGACTCACAGCGTGCTGCAGGCCCGCACCGCGCTCAGGCAGGGCGCGGACTACATTGGTTTCGGCCCGCTCTTTCCCACTCCCACCAAGGAGGGCCGTCCCGGGATCGGTCTTCGCGACATCGCGCAGGTAGAGGAGGAAATCGGGTCCCGCATTCCCGTCTTCTGCATCGGCGGGATCAAGCGCGAGAACCTTGCCCAAGTCCTGGAAGCCGGTGCCCGCCGGGTCGTGATCGTCTCCGGTTTGCTCCAGGCCGCGGACATTGCAGAGCGCTGCCGCAAAGTCCGGGCCATCCTTTCGGCCGGAGATTAGAGCGAAGACACCGGAGCTTGGAGACCGGAACCCGGAACCAAGAGCGCACTCGGGGTTCGGCGTGATCCGAGTTGGAATCCACGTTCACGGCTAAGGGAAACTCCCCTCCTCCCTCCGGGCTCTTGGTTCTTGCCTCTTGCTCCAATCCATCGTCCCTCTTCCGCCCATGCCCAACGCCCTGCCCGTATTGGTTGGCGGATCGATCGCGATTGATAACGTCAAGACTCCCGCAGCTGAAGAGACCAACCTGCTCGGGGGCTCGGCCTCCTACGCCTCCCTCGCGGCCAGTTACTTCACCAGCCCCGTTCATTTGGTGGGAATTATTGGTAACGACTATCCACTCGAACACCTCGCCATGCTGGAGCGCCACGGGGTGAGCCTGGACGGGGTCGACCGCTCCGAGGCCGCTTCCTTCACCTGGAGCGGGGAATACCACCAGAACATGAACGATCGCACCACCCACCACGTCGCGGTCAACGTGCTTGAGGATTGGCGGGTGAGTCTTGCGCCCGAGCTCACCACCGCGCCGGTGGTGGTCCTCGCCAACATGGCTCCGGGGAACCAGCTGGAGCTCCTGGAGCAGTGCAACGCGCCCAACCGCTTTGTCCTCGCCGACACCATGGATCTCTGGATCGACATCGCGCGCGAACAACTCGAGCGAGTCCTGATGCAGATCGATCTGCTGGTCATCAACGAGACCGAGGCCCGGGAGTATGCGGGCACCACCAACCTGGTGGAGGCTGGCGCGCTCTTGCGCGCAAAGGGACCGAAGTATGTTGTGATCAAGCTCGGCGAATTCGGGGCGATTCTCTTCGGTCCTCCCGAGATCAATCACGGGCTCTTTCGCTGCGGAGCGTTTCCCCTGCGCGAGGTGGTGGATCCCACGGGCGCGGGGGATACCTTCCTCGGTGCGATGGCTGGTTACCTCGCCTCCCTTGGGACCACCGACTACTCTTTCCCCACCCTCCGCGACTCAATTGTGAGAGGGACGGTCATGGCCTCCTTTACCTGCGAGGCCTTCTCCACCCGGCGCCTGGAAGAACTTCCCGAGCAGGAACTGCTGGGTCGGATGGAAATCTTCCGCGAAATGAGCTGTTGGTAGGAACAGCGAATTGCCCTGGGAAATGCCCGCCGCGGGCCTAAAAGATGGGCAAACCACCCAATTTGAGGTATAATCTTTGGTGTCAGAATCAACTAACTGACCTTGATACCTTTCAGGACACCAAAATGTGACAATTTGGGGTCCTTTAACATCCTAAGAAACAGAGTGTTATCTACCTTGGAATTACTTCGGAATCGCGGACTTGTTTTTTTCCTCGAAAGACAAATAAAAATTGACCGAGTAGCCCTCCGGTAGATAGCCTACAGGTGGATTGCCTGCGGGAACTAAGAAAACGACAAAAAACAAACGACCTTATTAAATTAGAGTCATCCAATAGCCATGAAAGCAACCACACTAATGAAAGCGGCACTCGTTGCCGGCTCCCTTAGCTTCCTGGCCGGTTCCGCCTACTCTCAGCAGTCGGCAGTATCGGGCGCAGGCGGTTACACGACCGAATCCCTCGGCGTAGGATTTAACCTGATGGGTGTGAGCCTCCACAACCCGGTCGCCCTCTCTGGGACCTTCGACTCGGAAGCTGGTGCCACTCTCACCGACGCTGATGTCGATTTCAGCGCAGTCCTCACCGACCCCAACGCCACCTACCTCCTCGAGATTCTCGACGGGACGCAGGCTGGTGCCGTCGCTGAAATCGAGTCCCTGACCGCAACCACCGTCACGGTGGGCGCTTCCGGGCTCGGCGCAGGAGCCGCTACCTACCAAATCCGCGCTGCCGGTACCCTTGAGGATATCTTTGGAGATTCTCTCGCCGGTGCTGTTGCCGTTCCCGGAGCCACGACCGATCGGGTTTGGCTGCCCAAGGATGGTGGTGGATTTGATCAGTACTTCCGCCACAGTGGCACCGGACAATACCGCTCCGTGGCTCTGCCATTTGCTGCCACGACTGGCACTCCGGTGTTCTACCCGGATGCTCTCTTCGTGCAGGTTGCAGACACCGCCAAGGATGTGGTGATCACCGGCATGGTGAAGACCACCGATACCGTGGCTGCTGCCATTGAGGGCTTCAACCTCGTTGGAGTGACCCCGCCGGTTGGCTCGACCTTCGGCAACAGCGGCATGGGCGCCTTCCTGACAGCGGGTGGCGTGGTTCCAACTGCAACCACTGACCGTGTCTGGCTTCCTGTCGCCGGTGGTGGATTCAACCAGTATTTCATCAATGGCACTGGTGATTGGAGGACAGTGGCCCTCCCGTTTGGCGCGAGCCAGAATGATACCGAACTTACCAGTGGTATCTTCATCCAGCGCAACGACGCTGGGGATACGGGCGGTGCTCTGACTGTTCCTGGTTTTTACGCCAATCTGTAAAACTGATAACTTTACGGCCTCTCTCGAAGGGCACAACTAACGAGAGAGGCCCCAGTTCTCCTATATAAAACACCACACCAAATGAAGCTTACCACACTCGCTCTCGTTTCCCTCGCGGCTCTTGCAACCGCAGCAAACGGCGCGTCACTCCAAATTGACAATATCACTTCAGGATTCGACGGCAACGATCTTGCCCTGCTCGACAATGCCGGCAACGGACTAGTGGCAGGGGGCGGTTTTGTCGCTGTCTATGATTTTGGCGCTGGCGCAGGCTCGCCTCCCTCCAACGTCGTCGCGCTCGTCGCCAATGGTGCGAACGGGCTGCTTGCCAGCATCGACCTCCAGCCCGGTAATGCACCTGTTTCAGGCGCATTGTTTACCCTCTTGGATTTCGCCAACCCCGGCCCACCGAATGGTGCTGGGGCCTTGGACGGAACCGATCTCTATCTGATGATTGGAAATGGTAGCAATGCTGGCGACTCGACAGAGCTCGCTCTGATCAACACCGGCCTTCGCACCGGCAATTCCGACGCTCCAATCCCATCAAGCCTGGCGTTCTCTTTGAGGAGCGGTGCCGATGTGATCGTTGGATCCATTGTTGCCACCACGGTGGACTGGGCAGGCGTCGGTGGTTCA
>JAYGGC010000029.1:0-3198 GCA_046581525.1 Roseibacillus sp.
TCCCATTCCCCCGCCAAATCGCTGACTGAAACCGAGGGATGACATCGGAGCACTGCGGGCACACAATCAATGGCGTGCATAAAGAGTGCGGCGAATATACACAGGTTCGCGTATTGCTTGCAAGACGGCGGCCTGCTTCACGTGCCATCATCCGTCCAATGAAGATGAGGCCGCTCTCCGCAGCGAAAGGTGGCGGCCGACTCCCCCTGTAGTAAATTCGAATACCGGCCAGATTGGTCGCTCCCCATGACCCACTTGAGAGTCTCAGCTGCAATCTCATCATTCGCCGCTCTGCTGGTGACCACCCTTCCGGGCGGAGCCGCCGGTGAGCCCACGGCGGGTGAACTTCTGTTCGCGCTGCACGTGAAGGAGATCATCGCGGAGAAGTGCATCGCCTGCCACAGCAGCGACGAGGACAAGAAACTGAAGGGCGGGCTCGAGATGTCGACGCGCAAACTCCTCCTCAAGGGCGGCGAGAGCGGAGAGGTTCTCATTCCGGGAAACGCGAAAGAGAGCCTCCTCTACATCGCAACAACCTGGGAAGATGAGGATTACGAGATGCCGCCGAAGGAGGCCGACCGCTTGAGCGAAGAGCAGCAGTGGAAGATTCGTGACTGGATCAATGCCGGCGCGCCGTGGCCGAACGCAAAGCGCGTCCGCGAATTGCAGAACAAATTCGCGGAGGGAGAAATCGTGAAGACCTCCGGTGGCTTGGGAGACGATTGGACAAACCGGCGCTACAAGCCGGAGAAGCTCTGGGCTTACCGGCCGCTGAAGGTCGAAAAGGTTCCGGATGGCAAGCACCCCGTGGATTGGTTCGTCGACCGGAAGTTGAAGAAAGCCGGCCTCTCCCCGGCCCCGGTGGCAGCCCCTCGCGAACTCGCGCGGCGCTTGAGCTTCGGTCTTACCGGCCTGCCGCCGCAGCCGCGCGACACGAAGAAGTTCGAAGCGGCCTATGCCAGGAATCCAGCCGCCGCGGTGAACGAATATGCCCGCGAATTGATGGCGACCCCGCACTATGGCGAGCACTTCGGAAGGCAATGGCTGGACGTGGCCCGCTATGCCGACTCGGCCGGCTTCGCCAATGACTACACCCGTCCCAACGCCTGGCGCTACCGCGACTACGTTGTGCGCGCCTTCAATGACGACAAGGCCTACGATCAGTTCGCCCGCGAGCAGATCGCCGGTGACGAGATCAACGCAGGAGATCCCGAGAAACTGATCGCGACCGGCTTCCTGCGGATGGGCCCGTGGGAGCAGACCGCAATGAGCGTCTTTCGCGTCACCCGCCAGCAATGGCTCGACGATGTGACCGATTCCGTCGGGCAGACCTTCCTCGCGCACGCCCTGCAATGTGCCAAGTGCCACGACCACAAGTTCGACCCGATCCCGACGCGGGATTACTACCGCATGATGGCGGTTTTCTCGACGACCCAGTTCGCGGAGCGGAACGCGCCCTTCCTCGAAAGCGAAAACAAGACCGGCTTCGCGCAGGCCAATCAATGGGCCAAGGCGAAAGTCGCCCACTACCAGCGCCAGAAGCAGAAGCTCAACGAGCGCGTCAGGGCGACCCGGAAGAAGGAACGCGGAGACGCCAAGACCGGCGACAACGGATTGGACCCCGGTGACGAGGCGTCATTGGGTCGGATGACGAAGAACATCTCCCGCCACCAGTGGGAGCTCGACAAGACCAAACCGATCGCCTTTGCGGTGCACGCGGGAAAGACCATTGAGCGCATCAACGTGAGCTCGCGAATCACGATGCCGGAGAAGCCGTGGAAGAAAGGCTACCTCGAAAAGGACTGCATCCTCACCGGTGGCGACGCCTATACGCGCGGAGATCCCGTCACGCCGGGGCCGTTGAGTGCCGCCGCGCATCTCGGGGAGATGGGCGAGACCAACTTCCCCGACGGGGAGGGGAAGCGACGCCTCGCGCTCGCGGAGTGGATTGTGAACGAGAAGAATCCGCTCACCGTCCGCGTGATGGTGAATCGCGTGTGGAGCTGGCATTTCGGGAAGGGGATCGCGGGGAATCCGAACAACTTTGGTGGGACCGGCGGCCTCCCGGCTCACCCGGAACTTCTCGATCACCTCGCGGACTGGTTCATGGCCCACGACTGGTCGGTGAAGAATCTGAACGAGTTGATCCTGAGTTCGACGGCCTTTCGCCGCAGTTCCCGTCATCCGGATCCGTCCACTCTCGACGAGAAGGATTCGAAACGGGATCTCTACGCGGTGCAACTACCCCGGCGGTTGACCGCCGAGGAATTGCGCGATGCCATGCTGGCCGCCAGCGGGGAACTCAACCGGCAGGTGGGCGGCCTCCCGGCCCGACCCGATGTGAACATGGAGGTCGCGATGCAGCCGCGCCAGATCATGGGTGGCACCGCCTCGGTGTATGAGCCCGATCCGCTCCCGGCACAGCGCAACCGCCGCAGCCTCTACGCCGAGAAAACCCGGGGCCTGCGCGATCCCTTCCTTGAGGCCTTCAACCAACCGGGTCCGGACAAGTCGTGCGAATTGCGGGAGACCTCCACGGTTGCGCCGCAGGCCCTGACCCTCTTCAACGCGGAAGAAGTCCATGAGCGCGCCCTCGCCTTTGCGGCCCGCTTGATCAAGGAGGCGGCTAACGACCGGGCCGCGGTGAAGCGGGCTTTCGAACTGGCGTTGGGACGCCCCGCAACTCTGGAGGAAGTCGCTTCCTGCCTTGCCCACTGGAAGACCGCAACCGAGGAAGAGACCGGCAAGAATTACGAACCAAAGGAGTTTCCGACAGGGCTCATGCGCACCGTGATGGCCGAAAAGACCGGGGAGCCGTATTCGTTTTGGGAATTCATGCCGGCCTACAAGAATTACGTCCCGGATTTGCAGCGCAGCGATGTGGATGAGAGGACGCGGGGCCTCGCGCAAGTTTGCCTCGTGATTTTTAACCTGAATGAATTCGCGTATCTTGATTAGCGAGCAACGCCCCATCGGGGCGCGAAGGCGTTCCCCTACCCAATGATGAACGATCTTTACCACCCCCGCCGCGATTTTCTCTACGGCTTGGGCGCCAGTGTCGGTTCGCTGGCCCTGACCTCCCTCCTGCGGGCCGAGGAAGCGGGGCTGAAACCCCACAAGGGGCACCATTCGGCGCCCGCCAAGCGCTGCATCTTCCTCATGATGGAGGGCGGCCCGTCGCACATCGACACCTTTGAT
>JAYGGC010000070.1:0-38693 GCA_046581525.1 Roseibacillus sp.
CGTGATGGTGGTGCCCACCCACTTCTCGAGCGGGGCGGTATAGCCCGCGATCGGACCAGTGGGATGAGGCGGCCAGTAGAAGGAGGTCTTGATCCTCACCCTCCTCGCGTTCGTGAAGGGACGTTCCACCAGGATCGATCCGGTGGGGAGTTCATCCTCGGGTGAGCCCTCGGTAAGGAACACCACATCCATCGTGGTCGGCGCAGCATTGCCCTGCCAATCGAGATTCGGCAGCGGGATCTCGTAGGACGCGTGGAACCAGACATCGAAGTCTCCCAGCGCGTAGAGGGGGTCGCTTTGATAGCCTTGCCCAAAGGGCATCTTGAGTCGGAACTGATAGGTGGTATCCCCGCCCTCCGAGGGCCAGTTCCAGCGATCCCGCGCAAAGGTGCCTCCCCCCTCGACCAGGACGTCATTGATCGCACCGGGCCAGGTGGAAGGAATACCCGTGCGCGTGAGGATGGTCCCTTCGGGTGCATACTGAATCGTGGTCTCGGCGAGGGGGGATCCAATCGGGTTGACCGGATCCAGCCACCGCTCGGCGAACTCCATCTGCCAAAGCGATTTCAAGCGATGATTTCCAAAGAGCGTCCCCGCCTCACCCTGGAACACCTTGAGCTTGGTGGGGCTGTTCACCAACGCGATGGCAGGAGCGAGTCGTCCCTCCGCCTCCGGCACCCGCCGCACTTGTTTGATCACCAGGCTCCCATCGGTGATCTTCTTGTACTCGAACTCCAGGGTAAACTCCCCAATCCCCGGAAACTGCGCCAGGTAGGCATCCGCGAGATCGAAGAACAAATCGCCGAGGTCCTGATAGTCGTTCTGCCACTGCATCACGGTGTCGTCCCCGAGCAAGAGGCGATTGGATCTCTGGTGGTGGTAGATGTCCCCGTTGTTTCGTGAGGGCCGATAGCCAACGAGCTCGACAATCTCCGGGATGCTCCCCCCGTTGGGGTTGGTCACCGACTCCGCTCCCACCTGCGAGACGAGGGTCGAATAGAGAAAGTTCCCACCGGGAAAGCGCGAGGTCGCCACTCCGTTGGCCGCTTCAATTTCATCGGGAAACGAGTAGTGCGCGAGAATCGCCATGCCGACCTCGGATTCATCGATCCCGTGACGCAACCGCTCGATGAAGGCGTTCAAGTTGTAGAAACTGGCGTAGACCTTCCGCAGGGCCCGAAACACTCCGCGCTCGTTCGGTTGGTCGGCATCGCAGTGCGACGGCCCCACTTCGTCGCCGTCGGTGTCGTCCGCGAGGCAGCCACTGAAACTGTCATAAAGTCCCGCGCCCACAAAAACGCCGCTGTCTTCCACATTGGTGCTGCTGCGGAAGCGAATCTTCCGGTTGGGATCGAGTCCACTCAAGGCCGCGAGAATGTCTCCCTGCTGGGCCGGCGAAAAATCGGCCTCGTCCTTGATGAGATCACGAATGCCCTTCAGGGCGGAATCGAGGGCTGCGATGTTGGTGGGCCAGCTTAGCCCGGCCAGGCGCCCGGCGATCTCGGCCCGCAGGGTGTTTCCGCCGCCCACCACCTGGTCGAGATAGGCGTTCCACAAGTCAAAGGTGAAGGCGCGGGCCTCGGGGGAGTTCTTTGGAATCACGCGCCGCAGGAAGCCGAAGTTGGCGGCCTTGCCCCCGACGAATTGGATGTCCGCGGGCAATGCGGGAGCCAGGCCCTGCATCGAGAAACCCCCGAAACTCGCCATGGGAGTGATCGCCAGCGGAAGGGGTTCCTTCAGCGCGAGAATCTCGCTCCGGTAAACCGGATCGATTCCATCCACGTCAAAGATGGCGATCTGTTCGCAGGAATAACCCCGCGTCCGAAGAACCACCTCACGACCGTTCAGCGCCATCACGCGCTCCTGCTCGGAGGGCTCCCGAAGGTAGACGAAGGGAATGCCGTAGGATTGAGCGAGAATCGCAACGTGGGAATTCGGGGTGGTGGGCGCGAGGGTCACGATGCCCGCCACGAAGGGAACCTCGGCCGGCACGCCGGCAGTAAGCAGGATGTCGGTCGGAAGGAGGTCACCACTTGCGTAGGCTTCATCGATCCCACTCGCTTCCACGAAGACGAGCCGGCCCAGGGCCCACCCCGATGAGTAACACACCGTC
Source organism: Roseibacillus sp. (assembly GCA_046581525.1). Taxonomy (GTDB): domain Bacteria; phylum Verrucomicrobiota; class Verrucomicrobiia; order Verrucomicrobiales; family Akkermansiaceae; genus Roseibacillus_B. Next base: position 2,114 of record JAYGGC010000070.1, read on the forward strand.
CCTCCGATCCATCGTTCCGGAGAGCTCACCTCAATCCCGTGTCCCGCAAGGTAAACCCGATCGCGCTCGGCGGCATCGCTCTGCTCATAGGTGGGCATGTAAAAGCCAGCCGCATCTTCGGGGTGGTCAATTTGCCCCTCCACCGTTTCGAAGAGAAAGCGCAGCATCTCGCGCGGATACTCATCCTGGCCGACAAACTGGATCCCGAACTCGTTCCGCTCCGGTGCCCAGAGGACCGCCCCAAGCACGACTTCCTGCCCGCTGCGGGTGAGACTCACCCCGTTGAAGTCCTCCAGGGACATTCCGAGAAAGGGGGAGAGGCGCTCGGTTGCGAAATTGAAGTGGAAGGTATAGTCGGCACTCTTCTGGAAGTAGACCCGGGGCAAGCCGTCGATGATCAGTGCGAACTTCACCCATCGCACCTCAACATTCTCCGCGAAAACACCCGTGCCCGCCAGGGGCGCAGAAAGGAAGTCATCGCCCGGCAAGGTCACTTCATTCTTCCAGCTTCCGTGCCCCGCGATCACGGGTGGGGTCGCATCGAAGAGGCGGAAAAACCCCGCCCGCCGGGCGGCCACGTCATCCCAATCCCAAGCCCACTGCGCCGCATCGCGAACAGCATGAACGGGCCACCAGTCTTCCAACCCATCACTGAACTCCACGCGATGCGATCCAGTCACATTTCCGCTTCCCATGAGCTCCACGATGCCCGGGACCTGGCCACGCTGAATTTGCAACGAGGGATCCTCCGCGCGCAGCGACCCAGCGGCCAGCAACGCTGCCAGAGTGATCACACCCGCCGTCACAATGCGGGGGGGACACATGGCTGCAGCCTAGCCTCGGCCCTTCGTGGCGTCAAGTCGGGCTGGGCGATCGAAGCTCAACGCGAAGACTTCCACCGGTTCGGAAAACCCCTTGAGAGCCACCGGCTCCCTTCGCTCCGCTCGAAATTCGTCGCCCAAAGCTCCGGCCACCGATCCATCAACAAGCACCTCTCCCCTCTCCGCCACACTGCAAAGCCGCGAAGCAAGATTCACGCGATCACTCAGCACGGTGTAATTCAAGCGATCCTCAGAACCCATGCAGCCGGCCACCAACTCTCCGTAGGCCACCCCGATGCCGATCTCCACAGTTCGACCGCTCTCCTCGCTCAATCGTCTACGTCTCTCAATCATCCCCAACGCACAACGCGCCGCGCGCATCTCATCGTTCCCATGCGAAGTCGGCACTGCCCTCCCCTTCCCGGCAACGCGTCCCCGCGCGCGCGCAACTTCCACCACATCGTCTTCCAGGCTCGCCATGGGCGCCAATTGATGGGCCTCAAAGGCCAGGCCAAGGACCACAGGTTTCGCCCGACAGGCCGGAGCATCGCTCATTGTTGGCCAGCCGTTTTACAGCTTCTTTACAGCTCACCGCATTACGGTAGCACTACCATCAAGACATGAGAAATTCTTCGACGCTCTCTCTCATCATGGTGGCAATCCTGGGGCTTGGCAGTCTCTCCACCCTCGCTGCAGAGAACATCAATCTTCCGCCCGGCGCGTACACCGGCGCGGGCCAGGTGATGATCGTGGCCGCGGGCAAGAAGATCCAATTCAGGGACCACCTTGGAATCCAACACATCCGCATCCACGCTAATGGCACATTGACAGCCAACTTCCCTGGCAAGATCAATCCTCTTCGCCTTCAGATCACAAATCACAAACCGCGCTTGGTTTGGGAAACGATCGAGGGCGGGAAGGTTCATCGCGTGACCGCCATTCCATTCGCACCGGAGATGTATGCCTTTCGCCTGGAGGTGCTTGAGGACGGAAAGATCACGGGGGGCGCACAACAGTTTTACGCCATCCCAAGAAAGCTCGACCTCTGAGTGGAGCGCCACCACCAGCCAGAGCGTCCTCGACAGCGCCCTCCAGCGTACCCTGCGCCACATCGCGGATCCCGCCTGTGCGCCCCTCGGTTGGTTCGATTGGGATTGCGGCCGTTCCTTTGAGGTGCCCTGCGATCACGTCCCCCTCGCCGACCTCCATGACTTTCTGCGGGGCCGTTCCAAGCGCTTCCTCGAAGAACTCGAAACCGCCCGGGCCGCAGAGTCCACGTGCGATCTCGCCCAGCAGAACCTCGTGCTCAACGACTTGATCCTTCTCGAGGAGTTTTACGAAAAGGGCCCCCTCCGCAATCGCCTGATCAAGGAAAACGAGGAACTGGTCACCCCTGAGGAAACTGGTCGATTGGCTGGCCGTAAAGTCCGCCTAGGGGCATCCAGCATCCAGTATCCAGTCCGATCCAACTGGGTCACCGCATCCTTCGACCTCCCGTCTTCGGTCCGCTTCGCCGTGGCGAGCCGACTTCCGTCTTTCGACTTCCGCCCTCCCTGCCCCGCAGTCACTCAGCCGGGCGGGTCGTGGCACCCTCGGACACAAGCTTCAGAATCTCATCCCTCCCGGGAATCGCGTCCTGGGCACCCGGTTTCAGGGTCGCGAGGGCAGCGGCGCAGTTGGCGAAGGTCACCGCCTCCAAGAGCGAGGATCCGTCCGCCCACGCAACGGCGAAGGCCCCGGCAAAGGCATCTCCCGCCCCCACCGTATCGACTGGGGTGACCGGAGGTGGGGTCACCTCAAAACACTGCTCCTTCGTTGATGCCACCCGCGTCGAATTCGCTCCCCGTGTTACAATCATGATCTCACACCCCGCTGAATCACGCAGCGCGGGGAGGTCCCCAGCGTTCGCACTTCCAGCGAGGGACTGAGCTTCGGTTTCGTTGACGATGAGAACATCGATCGGCATCTCCGTCCCGCGCACCCCGTCACGCCACGGCGACGGATTGAGAATCACGGTCGCTCCCGCCGCCTTGGCGACCTCCGCGGCACGCACTACCGCAGGAAGCGGACACTCGAGTTGGAGGAGCACCGCTGCGGCGCCCTCGAAATGGGAGGACAGCTCATCAACATGCTCCTTGCTCAACTCATGGTTCGCTCCGGAATGGACCACGATCGTGTTCTCGCCGGCATCATCGACAGTGATGAAGGCAGATCCCGTGGGAGTGGACTGGGCGGTGATCACCCCGGCCGGGTCGATCCCTTCCGCGACCAGGCGCTCCTGATAGCGCACGCCATGATCGTCGTCCCCCACACACCCAATCATGCGCACACGTCCTCCTGCCCTCGCTGCTGCGACCGCTTGATTCGCGCCCTTCCCCCCAAAACAGGTGAGCGCACCCCGCGCCAGGAGAGTCTCCCCCGGAGCGGGAATGCGTGGCACGCGCAGGGTCTGGTCCACGTTCAGGGAGCCGACCACGACGATTCTGGGAGCTTGCTTCACCGCGCAATGGCGTAGATCAGGGAAAGACGATTGGCGAAGAAAGAATTTGCCCCTGCGCGCGACTCGCCCACTTCCCGCACTGGCCCTGAGAGGGTATCTTTGCCAACCTGACACCCGGTGCCTGAAGAACCGGCCATCCGCTCCGACCCCAATCTGAGGCGCGAACGCTCGACATCTCCGAGCAAATGCAAACGCTGCAAGGCCCTCTCTCCGCCCACTATGTGCTCGAGAAACCCGTCAAGCTGGAGCAGCTTGAAATGTCGGTGGAGAGGGCCCTGACCGACTGCGGATTCGGGGAAACCGTGAAGGTCCTGCGCTCGCTGAAACAGGCCGGGAAGATCGAGAGTAACGAGCCGGAGCGGCGCTTCACCGAGCGCCTCGCCCGGCAACACGAGATCCTCAATCGCCTGCGCGCTACCAACGAAAAACCCAATGTCTCCGCCCTCGCCCGCGAGTTTAACGTCGCGTGAAAAACGATCCCGCGCGACCTGAAGGACCTCGCCGCCCGCGGGCAGATCGATCTCGACAGTGAGTAGCGGAAGGCCTTCCCGATCCCTACCTTAGAATCTGTGGGATTCCGTGCGAATCAGGCACGCGAAGGCGGGCCTACGGCCTCTCATTCATGCCGGTTCCCGCAAGAGCCTTCCCTCGAGGAATGAAGCTGGTGACAGGGAGCAGCATGGTAGCACCCCCCGTCTCACCGCCACCTTCACCCAAGTTGATTCAAGGCATGTTCGATCGCGGTCTTGGCATGACCCTCGGCGCCCGCCATCGCTTTTTTCAAGGAGTTCTCCGCTCCACTCCCGATCGAAACCATCGTGGCAGCTGCCGCGTCGACCACCAAGGGGCTCTTGTCCCCCAGCAGTGGCACGAGCTTGGGGGCTGCGCTCTCATCCGCAATCAATCGCACTTGCTGCACCAGGAAAGCCCTTACCGGGGCAGGGCGATCGCCCGACGCCGCCTCCACCAAGGTGGCGGCGAGCATCCCTCGCTCCTTTTTCCGGCCCGGGACGCTGACATCGGTGACCAGCACGTGAAGCAGAAGGCGCTCCTTCCAATCGCTCCCATTGTCGACCTCCTGCAGTCCATCAATGATCTGCTGCACCGCCGGCTTTCCGGCTTTCAGGAGCTCGGACACGATGGCCTCGGACTCCTTGTTCTTCATCCCGCCCCACTTCTTGTTCCGCAAGTCGGGCACTCGGTCCACGAACGGACTCTTCGTAACTGTCTTCTCAGGCATGACTCTAATCTGGGTCTAAATTCTGAAATCTGAAATCCTCTACAGATGCCAAGGCGCCCTCATGGGCTGATTGATCAAACGATTCGCACCCTCGTCTCCAATCGCGATTTCCTTGTCCGGATCGAACTTGATCGTCCGTCCGGTCCGGATCGCAAGATTGGTGAGGTGCATGAGGCACACCGAATGGTGGGAAGTATCGGCATTGCCGCCGGCCTGAACCCGCGTCTTCACCGCCTCCCCGAACCCAACGAGGGGATCCTCATCGGGAATCTCATCCAGCTTCTTGAGCTCCGCTTCGGTCAGATCGCTCCGTCCGATTCGCTTCTCCTTCAATCCATGCGGTTCACCCCACTCGCCACTTTCCAGGATCAACTCCACTCCATCCGCGTACTTCAGGCGTGCCCAACCCCACATGCCCGTCACTTCGGGATGCGCCGGCGGAGCGTGCGCCGTGATCTCGATCGGGTGGACATCGTCTTTGCCCATTGCAAAGCAAAGCGGATCGAGATGGTGTTGCCCCATGTCGGTCAATCCGCCGCCATCGTAGTCCCAGTAACCCCGATGCATCCCGCCGAAGCGCGGCGCATGGAACGGCTTGAGAGGCGAAGGACCGCAATACATCTCCCAATCGAGGTAGTCGGGAACGGGCCGTGGATCGATCTGGATCGGGCCCGACCACTGCCCCACCTTGAAGCCCCCTTTTCGAATAAATCGCACCTCACGCCCCTTTGCAAAGCCGGCGCGAATAATTTTCCGCATCTCGGTCTTCTGCCCGAATCGTCCATAGGTCCCAATCTGAAAAATTCGCCTGGTCCGTCGTGCGGTCTCCAGCACCGCGCGTCCTTCCGCAATGAAACGCGTCATCGGCTTTTCGCAGACGACATCCTTCCCGGCCTCCATCGCCGCGATTGAGATCAGCGCATGCCAATGAGGCGGGGTCGCGATTGCCACGATGTCGATGTCCTTCCGTTCCAGGAGCCGGCGAAAGTCAGTGTAGCGAGTCTTGTTGTCGGCGCTGCCCACCCACTTGACATCGCATCGGGCGATCTCGCGGATCGCCAGCTTGTGCTTCCCGCTCAGGTCGCGAAAGGTGCCCGGCCCACGTCCGCCCGCCCCGATCAGCGCCGCTCCGAACGTCTCGCTGGGAGGAGTGTGCTTCGGCCCTCCCAGGACATGGGGTGCGACAATCTGAAAGACGCCCGCTCCCGCCACTCCCTTCACAAAGGATCTCCGCCCGATGTTCGCCTGCTCTGCCTTGCCCGTTTCCTTCAATGACTTGCTTTTCATGTCGTCTTCCCCCGTTCCAGAAGGCCCGGCGTTCGAAAGGATGCCTGTTCCAGAAAATTCCATACGTCCCATCGCAGCCCGATTGATCGAAAAATCCACTCTCTTCCCAGGTGAAAAATCCGCTTCCCACCCTCGCTCGCCCATCTACACTCCCGCGCTGAAGCCATGACAGAATTCACTCGCCGAAAATTTATCAAGAAGACCGGCCTCACCGCCGGCTCCATTCTCGGGTTCCCTGCCATTGTCAGTGGACAGAATCTCAACTCCAAAATCCGCGTCGCCTGCATCGGGGTCGGGGGGAAGGGTAGCAGCGATACCGACAATGCCGCCAGGGAAGGTGGCGAGATTGTGGCGCTCTGCGATGTCGACACCAATACCCTCGGCAAAAAAGCGCAGAAGTTCCCGAAAGCCGCAAAGTTCCAGGACTTCCGCAAGATGCTCGAGAAGATGGAGAACCAGATCGATGCCGTGACGGTCTCCATCCCCGACCATTGCCACGGCGTGGCCGGGATCACCGCCATGCAAATGGGCAAACATGCCTACGTGCAGAAGCCGCTGACCCAAACCGTGTGGGAATCCCGCTTCATGCGACGACTCGCCCGCGAAAACAAGCTGGCTACCCAGATGGGCAACCAGGGAAGCGCCAACGAAGGACTCCGCCGCGCGGTGGAAGTGATCCACGCGGGTGCGATCGGCGAGCCGCTCGAACTGCACGTCTGGACCAATCGTCCGGTCTGGCCGCAAGGCATCGGCCGCCCCGAAGGCTCAGACCCGATTCCGGATAACCTCGACTGGGATCTCTGGCTCGGACCGGCACAACCACGTCCCTTCAAGAGGGGCGTCTACCATACCTTCAAATGGCGCGGGTGGGCCGACTTCGGCACCGGAGCCCTCGGCGACATGGCTTGCCACACCGTGAACATGCCCTTCCGCGCTCTCAAGCTCGGCTACCCGGATCGTATCGAGTGCGAAGTGGCTTCCCGCGACTTCGGCGAGACCTTCCCGCTCACCTCCCGGGTGCGCTTTGACTTCCCGGCCCGCGAGGGATGGCCGGCTCTCAAGTTCTGGTGGTACGATGGCAACCCGAAAGACCGGCAAGCACCCATCCGCCCCTACACCGACATCACCAAGAACCTCGTCACCAAGCAGGGCAAGCTTCCGGTCGCCTGCTGCCTGATCAAGGGCTCCGAAGGTGAGATCTACTCGCCCGACGATTACGGGCAGACCTTCTACCTCATGCGCAAGGGCGAGAAGACCTACACCAACGGCAACAGCCACGAGTTCTGCAAGAATATCCCGAAGACCATTCCGCGTTCCCCCGGGCACGTGCGCGAGTGGTTCGACATGATGAAGGACTACAACAAGAAGTCCTACTCGAACTTCGAGATCGCGGCTTACCTCAACGAGGTCATCCTCCTTGGCAACATCGCCCAGCGCATCGGCGAGGGGCGCCCCATCGAATGGGATGGCCCGAATGGGAAGTCCAAGGACAACGCCGCCGCCACCAAGCTCGTCAAGCGGGACTACCGCAAGGGCTGGGAGCCGAAAGTCTAAGAACATTCAAGTTGGAGGTTTCAAGTTTCAGGTTGGCTTCGGCCGCTTGAAACTTGGGGCCGATGACTTGAACCCTTCCCACCTTTCAATCAAGCCGTGGTTCCCGCCGGGTCCCACTCTCAACCTGAACCCTGAATTCCTGTTGTGCAACGCCACCTCCTTCGCATCTCGGTCCTCCTCGCGATTTTCGCGGCGATTCCCTCCTGCCTCTCTTACCACGCCCGCTTCGATAAGGCGGTGGCGGCCGCCGCGGGAGTGCACCAGGATCCCACCGGGGCCTGGAAGGGAACCTGGCAGAGCAATTGGAACGGTCACCAGGGCCCGCTCTGGTGCATCGTCACCGAGACACCCGACAAGCCGGGCTCCTACGATTTTCGCTATCGCGCGGGCTGGGGCGTGATCCAGTTCGGAAACTACGTCCACACCGTCGCCGTTGACAAGACACCGGAGGGCGCCTTCCTCGTGAAGGGAAAAATGGAGCTCCCCAAGCTCGTCGGCACCCACTCTCTCGAGGGCATCGTCACCAAGGATGCCTTCGATGCCAGCTACAAGTCAGACAAGGGCGACCATGGAACGATGATCCTCCGCCGCCCGCCCGGGGTCAAAGCCGCGCCCCCGGCTCCGCCACTGAGGTAGCACCCTGCCCCCCCATTCGGCAACAACCCCTCACTCCTTCCGCAGATCCGTACCGTCTTCCGCGAAGGCCTTGAAGTTTTCCATGTACTTCAGCGACTGCTTTCTGAAGCAGCCGGGCATGATCAGGGCGATCACCCGCATCATGATTCCGCTCACCACGGCCTCGTTCTCTGAATCCCACCTGGTCTTGTCCGGGCCGGCTTCCTCAAAGCGATTGCGCACCGTCATCTTCATCCCCTTCGCGCAATAGGTCGCGGAAAACTCGTCGGGCAGATTGTTCACCTCGAGCAGCTCCGTCATTTCAATCACGCGCTTCCCGTGGGCGTAACTCAGTGTCGACGTCGATCCCGCCGCGCCTTCCGTTCCGCTCAGGTGCTCCAATCCCAGATACCCCGGCTGCCACGCGCCCAGGTTCTCGGGATCTCCGAAGAGTTCCGCCACGCGTGCCCGCGGTTGGTTGATCTCAATTCCCAAGGTGTCGTTCATCTCTTCAGTCTAACAGGCACTCGCCAGTATTAGGAAAGGGCCCGCAATGTTGCGAGCCCTCAAGATGAAAAGTTGGCGCCCGCAAATCTCGCGGGCCCAGGAACTAACTGCCCGGAGCAACCTCTTGCTGCATTCTCTTGAGGTAGTTGTTCCGCTGATCGACTTTGCCCCCTGAGTTCACCGGAAAGATGCCCGCTGGCCTTTCATTGCCCGCCTTGCCCTTCTTCTTGTCCTTGCCGTCTCTCAAGCTCTCATAGGTCGGAAGTTCCTCCAGTCCAGGCGCGGTATAGACCCCAAAGAAGGCGGTGCCAAAGAGACCAAGGGCCGCCAGGATAATCAGAATCACAAAGGATTTCATAGTCAGGGTGGGAGTTGGCGAGTTCACTAAAGCATAGATCTCCTTGAATATCAAGACTGCATAAATTACAGAATTTGCGCCCAGAGAAGGACCGACTTCTCGAGCCGGTTCCCTCAGCCCGAAGGACTGCTTACTTCAACTCCGCAGCCGTCAACGCTCGGGCCAATCCGGCATCACCCAACAACTCGACCGAGACTTCATCGAAGCCAACGCCAAGCAGTCCGACCACCGTGACCTTGTGTTGGCCTGGTTGCAGATCGACCTCAATCGCCGCACTGCTCTTGCCGCCTGGCAGCTGAACCTCCTTGCCTCCCACGAACAGGTCGAGGTCCTTCAGGCTCCCGCTGATCTTGAGAGTCACCTTCCCCGGCTTGCTCACTTCAAGGGTGAAGCGCCCCACTCCGTAGTTCTTCCTTCCGCGTCCCCTGATCCTCGGAAGTTCCTCGGCAGGGAGTCCGCCATTCACCTTCGCCACCATCGGCGTCCAACTCGACTCCTTGAAGTCATCGGCGAAGAACTTGGTGCCGTAATGCCCAAGGCCATCGGGCGTCCGAGGGTGCGGTTGCAGCACCAGCCAGTGCCGCACGAAGCGATTCGGGGGCGTCTTGTAGGCGCCTTCCTTGCCGAGTTCGGAAAGGAACCGCACGAGGTCCACATACTCGTCTTCCCGCAGATTGGCGGTCAGCCCCAACGGCATGAGCGACACTGGACTCATGCTCTTGCTCGCGATCTGGCTTTTCGGCACGCGAGTCTCCTTTCCAGTCGCATCGCGAATCACCACTTCGCGCTCGTCTTCCCGTGCCACCGCACCGGCGATGACATCACCTGCCTTGGTGGTCACCATCGCGGTGTGATAGCCCTCCTTGATCTTCTTGCTCGGCTCCAGCAAGGACTCCACCAGGTAGTCCACGGGCGCACTTGCCCCGATACTCACCAAGTCCGGTCCGATGATTCCGCCCGCCCCACCAATTGCGTGGCACACCACGCACTGCAGGCCTGCCCGCCGGTAGATCTTTTCGCCGCGGGCAGGATCGCCCTTCCCGACCACGCGAATAATCATGGCTTCCATCTCGGCTTTGGTGAGCTGAAGTTTCATCGGCTTCAGTTTACCGACCTTCTGGAAGGCCTTCACAAGAGCCTCTGACTTGTTGGCTGCACTGCTGGCCCGGTTCGCCCCGACGAGGGCCACCTCCGGCAACAAGGTCACGCCCGGTCGATTCAAGACCGCTGCCAGTGCTCCCGGCCCTCTCTTGTTCACGAGAAAGGCATCCACAATGGGCTGCGCCTGCGCACCACTCTTGGCGGCCTCCAGGAAGCCAACCGCCAGTTCCGCTCCTGCTTTCGGATCGAGACGCGTCTGGCCGATCACCGCACGCACACGTTGCTCGAACGCCAGGCCCGTGTCTTTGGCCGTCTTGCCAAAGAACGCCCTCGTCTTTGCCCCGCCCAGGGAGCGCAATCCTTCGAGCGCCGCATTCGAAGAGCCTCCATCTCCACCCAGGAATGCCTTCTCCAGGGCTGGCCGCGCACCCTCCAGTTTCCAACGTCCCGCCAGGGCGGCCGCCTGGGCAAAGACCGCCCCCTTGCCGGATTGGAGAAACACCGTCAGCCGTGCGAGATCTCCGGCCGGTCGTTGCCTGCGCAACTGGACTGCGTCACTGAGTCCCTTGAGGACCATCGCCTTCCGGTTGTCCGGCGCATCATCCGCCAGCGCCACCGAGAACAACACCTCGAGATGTTCGCCATTGCCCACGTTCGCAATCCAGTCGACCACTTCCTTGAGTTGCGCGTCCGTTTTGAACTCACCGGCATCGAGCGACTTCAAGACATGTGCTATGCCGATCGGCTGCTTCAGCGCACGGGCTGCGAAGAAGAGCTGCCACGTGTGCCGGAACGGGTTGCGCTCCTGTGCCACCTCCTCCCAGCGATCCGCATGCTCGCGACAGATCGACCACACCGCAAAGTCGAGGAAGACATCCACTCCCTCACCCTCCAGGGCCCGCACGGCCAGGCTCACGGTATCCGGCCAATCCAACTGCGCCAGGACACTCACCGCCCACAGGCGTACCTGCGGGTGCGGATCGGTGACCGCACTCTCGATGAGAGAACGCGCGATCTTCTCTTCACCCGCACGGTAATAAAGTGCCCGCAAGGCCGCCGCGCGCGCCTTGTGATTCTTCGATGACAAAAGTGAGATCGCCCACTCACGCTTGTGCGCTCCCACCGCCTGCGAGCCCCAGAGTGCCCGCAGCTTCTGCAATTCCTGGCCCTCCGGGAGACCTGCTGCCCACTTCTCCAGCGCCGGCATCACTTCCTGGGCCTTCCGCTGCCGCAACTCCGCGGCAACCAAGGTCCGCGTCAGACCTTCCGGCGAGTCCAGGAGCTTCACCAACTCTGCGGGCGTGGCTCCCACGATGTTCGGTTTCTTCACCAGCGCACGATCGGGAAAGGTGATCCGCCAGATGCGTCCATGCTTGTGATCCCGCCGTGAGTCGCGGAAGTCGACTTCGCCGTGCTGGATGATCGGGTTGTACCAGTCCGCGATATAGATTCCACCATCGGGACCCATCTTCACGTCGATGGGTCGGAAGGCGCGGTGCGTGGAGGAAACCAGGTCCTCTATCTGGGTTGAGCGGTAGGCGCTCCCCTTCTCGCTCAGCTTGAATCGATTGATGCGGTGCCCGCGGAAGTCGGGCGCCATCAAGGTGCCCAACCAATCTTCGGGCACATGCCGCCCCGTCGCGATTTCCAGGCTGCAGTGCTTCGGTTGCCCCGGATTCAATCCCGGCACGATGCGCGCCGCTCCGGGCGAGGCCTGGTAGACGCCGCGCGGGAACACGAAATTGATCCCATTGCCGCCCGCACCGTCCGTCATGAAGCTCTGTCCCCAGTCATCAAACGCGTGTCCCCATGAATTGACGAGGCCCTTCATGAAGACCTCCAGCCGCCCGGATTCGGGACGGTAGTGCCACATCCCGCCGCCCAGCAGGCGTCGCACACCATAAGGGGTTTCCACGTGGCTGTGAATGTAGATGGACTGGTTCATCCATAGATGCCCGGCCGGACCCCAGCGAAAGGTGTGCAGGAGGTGATGGGTGTCTTCCGTTCCAAATCCCGAGAGCACCACGCGTCGATCATCGCCTTTGCCATCGCCATCGGAGTCACGGATGAAAATCATCTCGGTCGAGTTCGCGACATAGACCCCGCCATCTCCGGGTAACACCGCAGTGGGAATGTGCAGGTTGTCCGCGAATTCCGTTATCTTGTCCGCCGTCCCGTCGCCATTGGTGTCCTCCAGGATGTACAACCTGTCGGTTTCTTCCTGCCCGGGTTGGATCAGGGGATAGAGCGGACTGCTGACCACCCAGAGCCGGCCTTCACCATCCCAATTCATGTGGATCGGCTTCGAGATCTGCGGATCCGAAGCGAAGAGATTGATCTTCGCTCCCTTGGGAAGCTTGAACGCCTCCTGCTGGACCTTCACATCCGGATTCGGGATGTCCTTCAGGCCCCGTTGGGCCTGCACCATGGGTGCTCCCGCGAGAAGAGCCGTTCCCAACAATATCTTCATCTTCATTCCTTCAGCTTCTTGAAAACTTCTGTGCGCAGTTCGTTGATCTTCTTCTCCTCGGCCTGAATCAGCGGATCGAACATCGGGATCTCCTTCGCATTGTTTCCCTGCTCGTGCTTGCGGAAGAGGAAGAGGTAGGTCTCGTTGGTCGGGCGCCAACGGTGAAAGAAGAGACGATTCTTCTCCATCACCGTCTTGCGCAAGGCCACCACCGACGGATCGTTGGCCGACAGGCTTTCGGGCAGCTTCATGCCGAGTCCCTTCACCAGCGCCTCCGCCATCACCACGTATCCAGCATCGCCGTAATGCACCCCGTTGGTTGTGAGCGGTGTCTCCACCTTCTTGCCGGGTGCCAGACGATCGCCGCCCATCGCCCCAAACAGGTCCACGAAGCGATGCCCGCGGGCCTGGGCCAAATCCCGAATCGCGTCCCGGTATTTCGCCAGCTTGCGATTGTTCCCGGTCTGGTCCGGCAGGGGCGCACCCAGGTTCTCCAAGGGTGGCGGTGCGATGAGCACCACTTCGCGCAGCGATTCGCCCGCGCCCGCCACCATCAAGTCCAGGAGCTTTCCGTAAGCTTCGAGGAACAACGCCAGGCTAACCTCGTCCCCCCCTTTTGAACGAGCGGCACCGGCCGGATCATTGGTCCAACCCTTCGTAGCCGTCATGGCGGCATTCGTTCCGTAGAGAACCAGGAGCACAGTGGGCTTGGCCTCCCCGATCACCCGTTGCAGGCGATCCCGGCCCTCCTTGGGCGCACCAAAATAGGAACGCGCATCGCCGAATACCGAGTCTCCACTCCAGCCCAGGTTTCGGAAGGTCACTCCCTTGGCACGCTCTCCGGCACCCAGGTTCAGGAGCGTCTCCACGTGCCCGAACCTCTGCGCCCGCTCGATTACAGTGTTCCCGACCAATGCCACGCGGTCACCCGTCTTAAGGACAAAGTCCCCAGCGACCAGTGGCAACACCGCCGAGGCCGTCGCCAAGCAATACATCATCAATGTCTTCATCGTTGTAATCCTCCTTCTAGTTCCTGGAATCTCGTGTTCAATCCCCAACCCCTGGGGAGCATCAATTCTTTCACCGCGGATGGGCCGCGCTTACCGTGAGGTCGATATCGCTTCCGCGTATTCCAACTCGCCCGTCCTCCCATTGTAGTACTGGAAGACGATCTGGGGATGCGGGTAGGCCACCCAGCGTTTCCCACCCAGCTTCTTCGGCATGTTGAACACGTTGTTCACCTTCACCACGCAATAGTACGGGTAGAGACGCTCGAGGCGCGGAAGATCGGGCAGGATGTAGCTGCTCCAGCGGATGTCGCACTCGCGCGGTCCGAACTTGAATTTGCCCGTCGCCGGCCGGTCGCTCTCGTCGAGCTTCGGCACGTGGTTCACGCTGTTGTGCGGTCCGCAGCAGAACTCCCAGATCTTGTCGGTGATCTTGATCGCAAAACTGTTGTGAAGGTCGCCCGTCATGACAAAGACGGGCTTGTTCATCTTCTCCCACGCCGCAATCAGGATCTCGCGCTCATCGAAGAAGCCCGTCCACGCCTCCTCCTTGTTCGCAAAGTCCGCTTCGAATCCCCCGGCTCCGCTGTGTGGAATCATGAAGGGCACCGAGGACATCACGAAAAAGAAGTCGGCATCGCTCTCTCTCATCGACTTGAGCAGCCACTCGCGCTGCCTGGTCCCCAGCATGGAGAGCCCCTTCTTGCCGCGATCGCGGATGTCGTGCATGTCCCGTGCGCTTCGAGTGTCGATCAGGTAATACTCGCAGTTGCTCACCCGGAACTTCCCGTAACTCGTCCGCCCGATCGAGTAGCTCACCTGGTCGGTCACCTTGGCCGGCATGTGCAGCTGCACGGTGTTCTGGTCCACCACCCTGACGATGTCATAGACGTAGGAATTCTTGTGGCCGGCGTCGTTGTCGTACTGCATGTCATTGACGCCTGCCTCCTTCGTTCCCCAGTGCACGTGGAGATTGAGCATCTCCTTCAGGGGCAACTTGGTGAAGTCGGCATCCTTGTCCACCAGCAGATCGCTCCCCTTCGTCATGGCCGCGCGCCCGAAGTGCAGGTCGTTGTCATCTTCCGTCGGGTTCGCCCAGCCGAGATAATTGTACCAGGCGTAGGTCCCGATGTCGCGGAAGACGGTCCGCCGATGCCGCTTGCCCGCGGTGCCCGCTCCCCAGATGTCATTGACCAACTCGTGATCGTCGAAGGTGAAGAAGCTCGGCACGTTGCGGTGCCATTTCGAAAGCTCGTGGCCGCGGCTCAGATACAGTTTGTAGTTCTCCCAGACTCCCACCACGGTGGGCATCACCTCCACCGCTCGCGGCAGCTTCTCAATCCCGGACCGCAGTCGCCATGCTTCGACCGGATGCTCACGCAACTCCTCGTAGAGCCAGTCGCCATTCATGATGTGGAAATGGGTCTTGCGCGCCCAGTCCTTGTTCAGGTTCTCGTAGACCGGCTGCCGATGACCCACCCCGTGAATCGGATTCTGGTTTGCACAGGAGCCGACCTGGAAGCGGAAGTTGAAGAGCCCTTTCGGATTGTGTTCCTCGTTCACAGTGTCCTCCGCGCTCGGCAGGGTGAGGAAACTACCCGGCAATCCATGGGGACGATCACCCACGTAGACCTGGTAGTGATAACGCTGGTTGGATTTCAGGCCCGCGAGCTCCACCACTCCCGTGTTGTCATCCTCGATCCGCGTCACCGCCGGTTCCGATACCTTGTTCAGCTGCGCCGGCCGCACTCCGTAGCGCACCGAAAACTCGCCCGGATCCGAAGTCCGCGCCCACACACGCACGGAATTCGCGGTGGGATGGCCCAACATCGGGCCATGGGTCAGCCGAATCGGATCTCGCTCCGCGCTCGAACTCAGGCAGGAGGCAAACAGGACGAGGATGAGGTGTGCTCGCATTCGCAAACCCTAGAGACTCTCAGGCTGGTGAAAACATCAGAATTCCGGCCGGATACCGTCGCCTTCCGGACCTGACTCCAAGTTTCCCAAAATACTCTACCGGCCTTGAACGGACCGACCACGCATGGTTCCCTTTCGGCCGTTAACTGAGGCAATGGCCGAAGACGCAAAGAACAACGAATCCGATCTGGACCGTCGCTATCAGGCCGCAGTCCCGGACGATTTGGCGAAGCACATTCCGGAGGGTGACGAGATTATCGTCGCCATGGAGTCGGACATGACGCGCACCGGCTCATTTTCTCCTTCCTACCTTGTCGTCACTCGCCAGCGCGTCCTCGGCTTGGAAGAGGGAGAACCACCCGTCGAGGTCGCCCTCGCCGATATCGATGAGTGCGAGACCGACGAATTGTTTGGCGGGGGACGGATCACTGCCAGGACCAAGGAGGGATCGATTTCCATCATCTCATTCAGCCGCAACTTTGTCCCCGAATTTGCGGCCGCCACCCGCATCATCGACGACCTGGCCCACGACCGGAATCTGGTCTATCCCGAACTGGAAGGATCCGCCTTCAGTGAGGGCACCGGCGTCCCCCTTCCCGAACGAGGCGGACGCAGCCCTCTCGACATGCCGCGCGGTAAGATCCTCCATCAACTCGCTCCGTTCATGCGGCCCTACCGGACCCGCATCTGGATCATGATGGTCCTCATTGCCATCTCGGTTCTCGCCCAGATGGCCGTGCCTCTCCTCACCAAGTACATCATCGACAACATCCTCGGGCAGGGCGACTTCAAGGAAATCACCCGCGAATCGGCCAGCGAACGCCTCGACACCCTGGTTGTCCTCATTGCGGCATCCTTCGTCATCATTTTCTTCACACGAGTGGTCGCGAACATTCTAAAAGTGTGGATCAGTGGCCGGCTCACTGCCGATCTCCGGAGCAGCCTGCACCGGCAGATGCAGCGGCTCACGATGGGGTATCACAACCGCAAGGAAAGTGGCGAACTGGTCGGGCGCGTCATGAACGACACTGCCGAACTTCAGCACTTCCTCGTGGAAGGGGTGCCCTTCCTTTACGTCAACACCCTCTCCTTCATAGGAATCGGCGCCATCCTGCTCTGGCTCCATCCGTTCCTCGCGCTTTGTGTCTTTCTCCCCGTTCCCTTTCTTCTCGGGGGCGGCACCTGGTTCTGGAAGCGGCTCGTGCCCCTCTTTCACAAGCGTGGAAACCGCAACAGCGTCCTGCACAGTGTGCTCGGCGAAAGCATCAGCGGAGTGAAATCCACCAAGGCGCTTGGACAGGAAGAGCGCCGCCACAAGGTTTTCGAAAAGGGAAACGAAAGTTTTTTCAAGGTTTCCTACCGCGTCGAGCGCACTTTCCTGGGATTCTTCGAAGTGATGGCCCTCTTCATGGGCGTCGGCACGGTTTCGGTGTGGTACTTCGGCGGGCACTCGATCCTTGATCCCGCCTCCAAGTTCACGCCCGGCGATCTCATTGCCTTCATCGGTTACATGGCCATGTTTTACGGCCCGCTGCAGTGGTTCACGGCGGTCGTGAACTGGATGACGCATGCCTTCGCCTCATCCGAACGAATCCTGCAGGTCCTCGACCAGAAGACCGAGGCCTACGACGCTCCCGACGCGATCGCCGTTCCAAGTTTCCACGGCGCGATCTCCTTCGAAGATGTCCGCTTCAGCTACAATCGGGGCAACGAGGTCATCAAGGGCATCTCCTTTCAAATCGAATCCGGCGAGATGATCGGGCTGGTCGGTAAGAGCGGAGCCGGCAAGAGCACCATCATCAACCTGGTGTGCCGTTTTTACAATCCCGACTCCGGCCGCATCCTGGTCGATGGTCACGATTTGCGCCAAGTCAAACTCGCCCACTGGCGGCGCCACATCGGGATCGTCATGCAGGATCCCTTCCTCTTCGGTTCCACCATCGCCGAAAACATCGCCTACGGAAATCCGGAGGCCTCTTTCGAGGATATTGTGCGCGCCGCCCGCGCCGCCAAGGCCCACGAGTTCATCGTCGATAAGGAAGAAGCCTATGATACCATCGTGGGCGAGGGTGGCGTCGACCTTTCCGGTGGTGAACGTCAACGCCTTGCCATCGCCCGCGCCATCCTCAACGATCCTCCGGTCCTGATTCTTGACGAGGCGACCTCCGCGGTGGATTCCGAAACCGAGAAAGCGATCCAGCAAGCCATCGCCAACCTCGTCAAGGGCCGCACCGTGATCGCAATTGCCCACCGCCTCGCCACCCTGCGCAACGCCGATCGACTTATCGTGATTGAAGACGGAAAGATCATCGAGGAGGGCACTCACGAAAAACTTCTCAGTCTGGAGGAAGGAAATTTTGCGAATCTCGTGAAGTTGCAGGCCGAGAACAACAAGCTGCTTTCGGAACACAGCGCCTACAGTCTGGATTGAGGCCTCATGGACTGACTAAGATGGGAGACGAACCAAAGCCCCTGAAACTGGAACGCCGGAACGACGCCGTCTTCGCCAGCGGAGCGTCTCTTGACGAACCGAAAGCGGTCCTGCTCGTCTACGCCCGTCCCATCTCGGCCCGCGGCCGCCAGGTCTCTGTTCTCGAGGCCAAGAAGAAGGAGGAGGTCGCCTGGCTCGAGTCGATCGACGAACTCGATGACAAATCACGAGCGGTGGCCGAGGAAGCGCTCTACGATCGCTACCGCATCAGCATCGTGGAATCCGTGGAGCATAGTTTCGTCAACCACGGACACCGCTACCTCAAGGTCCAGACCAACCGCGGCTTTCGCTACTTCAACCTGAAGGAACCCGGCAAGAACGTCACCCACGTGACCGACGACCACCTCGTGATTCGCGACAGCATGGGTAATCGCTACGAGATCCAATCGGTGAAAGCCCTGGATGCCGAATCGCGCCAGCGTCTTGAGCTCGTCCTGTAGCTGCGAGGCCTCAGCGCAATGTCTCCGCCGCGAGTGCTCGCAATCCAGCAACCCAATTGCTAAGGACCTCCTCATGCACAAGCTTCTCTCGCTCTTTGCCCTCGCACTCTGCTTCCCGTCCCTCGCCCAGGCGCAGGACAACAAGCTCCGCCACTACCTTTACGTCGCGCAACCCGGCATTCGCAACTACGTGCAATTTGGCGGTCACGGCGTGATCGTTTTCGACATCGACAACGACTACAAGTTTGTGAAACGCATTCCCACCGGAAGCCTGAAGGCCGACGGCACACCCTGGAATGTGAAGGGTGTGTGCGGCAACGCCCAGACCGGTCGTCTCTACGTATCGACCATCAAGCACCTCATCTGCATCGACCTGCACACCGACAAGGTGCTCTGGGAAAAGGGCTACGAGAAGGGCTGTGACCGGGCGTCCATGTCGCCCGACGGCAAGATCATCTACCAGCCGTCGTTTGAAAAAGACATTTGGTACGTCCTCGATGGCGAGACTGGCAAGGAACTCGCTCGCGTGACTCCGAAGTCCCGCGCCCACAACACGGTCTACGGCAACGACGGGAAGTTCTGCTACCTCGCCGGACTGGCTTCTCCCATTCTCACCGTGGCCGAGACCACCACCCACACCATCGCAAAAAAGATCGGCCCCTTCAGCCACAATATCCGCCCCTTCACCGTCAACGGCGCGCAATCCCTCTGCTACGTGAACATCAACCAGCTGCTCGGTTTTGAAATCGGCGACTTGAAGACCGGCAAGAAGCTTCACCGCGTCGAGGTGCAGGGGTTCAAGATGGGTGGTGTGAAACGCCATGGTTGTCCCAGTCACGGGATCGCCCTCACCCCCGACGAGTCGGAAGTGTGGGTCACCGACGGTCACAACGAGCACCTCCACGTCTTCAACAATACCGTCATGCCACCGGTGCAGGTCGCCAGCATCAAGCTGCGCGCACAACCCGGCTGGATCACCTTCAGCATCGACGGAAAAACCTGCTGGCCCTCCACCGGAGACGTCATCGATACCAAGTCCCGCAAGATCATCACCTCCCTCACCGACGAAAAAGGGCGCATGGTGATGAGCGAGAAAATTCTCGAGGTGGACTTCCGCGGGAAGGACCTTGTCGCGGTGGGCGACCAGTTCGGGAAAGGGTCCCGGGGCGGTTCCGGCAGCTCGGAGAAGGTTCGTTAGTGTGCTGATTGATACTCTCCCGCCGACGCGGATCACAGAGATTCAATCCTGCCCACGAGGGCTCACAGTCCGTAACACATCAGCTTATCCTGCTCGCGCAGGTAAAGTTTCCCGCCCGAGATCACCGGGTGAGCCCAGGATTCCTTCTCCTGGTGTTTCGGCATGAAGGACCCCTTCAGTTTGTAACTGCCTTCGCTCGCCTCCACCAGGCCGAGGTGTCCGCTCTGCCAGCGATAGATGATGTGCCCATCGACGTAAATCAGTCCGGCTGATCCGTGACCTGCTCCTTTCTCGGGGCCCCAGCTGGCCTCACCGGATTCCACATCAAGACAGATCGGCTTGCCGTCGTTATGTCCATGACCGCAGAAGATATATCCGTTGTGGAGAATCATCCCGCCGTGGTGATTCTGCAGACTCTTCGACTTGAGGAAGTAGACCTCCTCGACCTCCACTCCGGCGTCGCCATTTTTCTTCAGGCGGAGCAGAGCCGAGCCTGTGCCATAGCCACTGGAACAAAAGATGTGCTCCCCCGCTACCACGGGGGTGGGAATATTTGCGGTCCCATTGGCCACTTTGTTGTAACCCCACAGGAAGCTCCCGTCCTTCGCCCGCACGCCGATCACACCGCGACCAACCATCTGCACATACTGCTTCACGCCGGCAGCGTTCGAAATCACGATCGACCCATACCCTGCACCGTCCCTTCCCCGCGAACCGATGTCCGGCATTTCACACTCCCACTTCGTGCGTCCCGTTTTCTTGTCGAGCGCCACCATGATCGCCTTCGGTCCGCCGGGAGTGCAAACCACGACATCCCCGTCCACCAACGGTGATTCGGAGAATCCCCAGCCCGACATCATCTTACCATCCCACTCCTCTTTGAAGTCCTTCTGCCACTTCACGTTCCCGGCGGTGGTCAAGCACGCAATCGTGCCGTTGGAGGTGGTCACAAAAAGCAGGTCTCCATCCACTGCGGGCATGGAGCGCGCTCCGCCAGAGCCATGATTTGGCACGGAGTCGGTGAGCTTTTTCCTCCAAAGCACCTCGCCATCCTTCACCCTGGCCGCGATCACGCCCTGGCCCCCATCGAAGTTTCCCGTGGTGTAGATCTTCCCCTTCGCCACCGAGACCGAGGAATATCCGCGGCCCATTCCTTCCACCATCCACAGCAACTCCGGCGGGCTGTCCTCCCAACTCTTGATAATTCCCTTTTCCGCCGACTGACCGTCACGGTTCGGCCCCCTCCATTGCGGCCAGTCATCGGCAAGGGCCGTGCCGGCAGCGGCAATACTGAGAAGAGCGAGTAGGGTTGAGGTGGCTGATGTGTGCATGATGGTTGAAGAGATTCCAATCTCCTACGGGAGCTGCCCGCCATCTTTTACGCTCCACCGCCGCAAGAAAGGCCAAAATTCCAGCCCTCCCTTCGCCGCTAGGTAGTCCGGAACGATGAAAACTCGCAGCACTGTCCTGCTCCTCGGCGCCGGTTACGGCGAGAGCAGACTCGGAGCGCGGGCTCAGGAGAAGATTGAGGAAATGGAGCTCCGAATTGCGGCGGCTCGTTAGGGCGGTAACCCAGATGGGCTACGGACATTCCCGGTTCGAAGACCACCCCCATCGGCCGCCCGCGAATCCGCTTGCGCTGCGGAGCTTCGCACCCGTAATTTGCAAGTGCAGATTAGCCATGTGCGAGCCCCCGACGGGGCTTCGCCACAGTTGGATTCCCTTCCTCACTCCCCTCAATGTATCTACTCCCTTCCTTGCGTGGGAGGCAACGGCAAACAGCAGCAGTTGCCCGCCCTGTCCAGCCTCTGATTTTCCTCGTGGCCGCGATCGCTGGAGCCGGTCTCCCCCCGGCGGTCGCGAACCCGGTCATCAACGAAATCTTCTATCATGAAGACCACGGTCTGAATCCCGAGAATGCACTGGCGGAGTGGATCGAGTTCCACAATCCGACTCCCTCCGCAATGAGTATTGCGGGGTGGAGCCTTACCCGCGGAGTGTCGTTTACCTTTCCACCCAATGCCTCCATTCCTGCAAACGGATTCGTGGTGGTGGCCGCCGATGTCGCCACCTTCAACACGGCCCACCCCGGCGTGGACAACGGCACCAACATCTTCGGTCCGTGGACCGGCCGGCTACGCAACTCGGGCGAGACCATTGAACTCTCGGATGCGACCGGCACCCCGGCAGATCGGGTTAAATATGCCGATGATGGCGACTGGGGAGTGCGCACGCGGGGGCCGATGAATTTCGGCCACGAGGGCTGGGCCTGGGACGCCCCCCACGACGGCGGCGGGGCCTCCCTCGAACTCATGAATCCGGCCCTCTCTAACAACGAGGGCCAGAACTGGAGTCCAAGTGCGGCCCCGGGCGGTTCCCCGGGAGCGCCGAACTCCGCGGCCTCGACCGACATTCCACCCATGATCCTCAATGTCCGCCACTGGCCGGTGATCCCGACTTCTTCTGATCCCATCATTGTTACCGCCGAGTTTGAGGACGAAGCGGCAGTTCCCTTTGCCCTCCTCTACTGGCGCCTCGATGGAGAACCCGCCTTCGGCTCCCAAAACCTCATCGCCAACGGAAACGGTGGATTGAGCGCAGAGATCTCCCCGCTCCCGGATGGAACGATCGTTGAGTACTACGTCCGGGTTCTGGATGGGGTCAACGAACGGACCTGGCCCCCCGCCTCCCAACCCGGCGGCCTGCAGGAGACCAACGCCCTCTTCCAGGTTGATGACGCTTTCGATTCAACCGCGCCCTGGACTCCGGGTTCACAGCCGATTTACCGCATCATCATGACGGAGTCCGAGCGGGACGAACTCGAGGACATCGGGGACGGCAACAACAGCCCTTCGAGTGAAGATGAAAGCAACGCCGAGATGAACTGCACGTTCATTGTGGAAGATGGCACCGGCTTCACCCTGCGCTACCTGGCCAGCGTGCGCAACCGGGGAGCCAGCTCGCGCTCGCCTCCGCCGAACAATTTCCTGGTGAAGTTCCGCAGTGACGACGACTGGGGTGGCCGCCCGTCAGTGAAGTTCAACGCGCGATACGGCCACTCCCAGGTATTCGGGAGCTGGTATTTCCGGCGCATGGGGATCGAGACCGCGGACGCCGCCGCCGTCCAACTCCGGATCAACGGATCCGACCTGGCGGATCCGGGCGGTCCCCGGATGTACGGATCCTATGCCCGGGTCGAGAGCTTCGGCAGAGAGTACTCCCGGAACCACTGGCCGCTGGATAGCGATGGGAACTTCTATCAAGTCCGCGACGATGAATCGACCGACGAAGAGGGCGACCTGCGCTACGAGGGCACCGATCCCGACAACTATCGCGACACCTACTTCAAACAGACCAACGAATTCGAAGACGACTGGAGCGATCTGATCGCCTTGACCGACGCCCTGAACAACGCCCCGGCGGCCACCTACGTCGCAGAGATCGGACAGGTCCTCAACATTGACCAGTGGTTGTGCGAATTCGCGGTCGACACCCTCTCCGCGAACCGGGAGGGCGGATTGATCACAGCCAAGGGAGACGACTATGGACTCTACCGCGGAATCAACGACCCCCGCTTCCTCCTGGTTCCCCACGACCTCGACACCCTCTTCAAAATGAGGGTCAGTTCCCTGAACGCAAACACCTCCATCTTCTCGTTCGCCGGGCTGCCCGGACTGACGCGCTTTTTTGCCAACGACGAGATCATCCAGCGTTATTATGCCAAGCTCCTCGAACTGGTGGGAGGCGATTTCAGCCCGGCCGTCCTTTTTCCGGCGCTCGACGAACTGCTCGGCGATTACGTCTCCCAGGGACAGCTCGACAACGCCAGGGAGTGGATCACGGACCGGATTCCGGGCGTGCTGGCACAGATCCCACAGGAATTTTCAGCCACCACCAACTTGACGATCAGCGACGGCTTTCATCGGACCACGAACGGTGCGGCCACCTTCACCGGTGACTTCCAGGCCGCGAAGTGTCTTTCGGTGCGGATCAATGGGCGCGAGGCGGTCCGCGACCAGCGGGATGGAACGTGGGAAGCGCAGATCGTGATCGCCGATGACTTCTTCAAGCCCGGGATCAATCGCGTCCTCGTGCAGGCATTCAGCGGACAGGATGGCACGGGCGATTTGATCGACGAAGGATTCGTCGATGTCTGGTTCGACACCGGGACGACCACCGACCTGTCGGGCACCCTTACCGGGCAGGTCCCCAACGGGAATCTGCGCATGGTGGTGCGCGATACCTATCTGCCGTCGAATCCGGTCCTGGTGCGCCTGGAGATGCGCAATCCGGACGGCACCTTCAATCGGAACTTGTGGGAGAGCACCGCCACCCTGACCTCGAGTGTGCCCGGGGTGACCCTCACTCCGAGTTCGGTCACCATTCGCAACGGCCTCGGTAGTGCGTTGGTCACCATTGCAGGGGGCTCGGGCGGTGTGCAGAGCAACCTCATCGACACCGGCGCAATGTGGAATTACCTCGACGATGGATCGGACGCCATGACCGCCTGGCGGGAGCAGGGATTCGACGATTCAAGCTGGCGAACCGGCCAGGCGGAACTCGGCTATGGAGACGGCGATGAAGTGGAGGAAGTTCGCTTCGGCCCGAATGAGGACAACAACCTGAACAACGCCCAGCAAAAGTACATCACCACCTATTTCCGCAATGAGTTCAATGTCCCGGACGCCGCCAAGGTGGCGAATCTCGAACTGCGAATCAAGCGCGACGACGGGATGGTCGTCTACCTGAACGGCGCGGAGATCGCCCGTGACAACGTGCCTGACAACCAGGACTTCGAGACCGAAGCCCGCAACGGATCGGCTCAGGAGAACACCTTCCTCATCTATCCCGACCGGGATCATACCCTCCTCGTCACCGGCACCAACACCATTGCGGTCGAGATCCACCAGGACGACGGCCAGAGCTCCGACATCAGTTTCGATCTCGAGTTGATTGCCACCGAACCGGGATCCAATCCTGGAAACATCACGCTCAGCGCGAGCGTCGGGGGACAACAGGCATACAAACCACTGGCGAGCCTGGATGGTCAGGCCATGACCTCCGTCAGCGGCACCCTCACCGGGGCGAGCACCACTTGGAGCGGAATCGTGCACCTCACCGGGGACGTGACCATTCCCGCGGGCCATGTCCTGACGGTGCAGCCCGGCACCCTCGTCCTGATCGACGGCGACGCCACCCCGCAGAGCACCAGCGGTAGCGACCTCATCGTGCAGGGGAGCCTCAACTCCCTCGGCACCGAAGCGCAGCCCATCACCATCACGGCCTCCGACCCCGGTGCCCCCTGGGGGCAGATCCTCTTCGACAACTCCGAAGCGGCGGACTTCGCCTACACAAACATTCACCGCGCCGGTCATTCGCCGCGCGGAGGACACACCGGGCATGGCCGCGTTCTGCGCATCATGGGATCCTCCGTCACGTTCGACAGCTGCAACCTCACCGACAACCGCGGCAAGGTCGGCGAGACCAACTCGCAGAGTGGGTCGAATTCCGAGATGACCTTCCGCAAGTGCCACTGGGCCCGCTCCGTGATGGGAATCGAGACCTTCAACACCCAGGTCCTGATGGAGGACTCCTACATCACGGACATGCTCGGACAGTATCGCGAAGATGGCGTCACCGACGATGACGACGCCATTTACCTTCACGACGCCGGCAACGGACAGACCCTGGTCCTCCGGCGCCTGGTGGTCGCGAACTGCGAAGATGACGGAATCGACACCTTGGACGCGGAAAACCTCGTGGTCGACGAATGCATCAGCCGCGGAATCATGGACAAGGGTATGAGCATGCTGGGCGGCTCGGCCATCGTCACGCGCAGCCTGTTCACCGGCAATGACATCGGATTTTCGGCCAAACAGGATGCCCGCGTTGTGATGGAATTCTGCACCGTCGCGGGAAACACCTCGATCGGAATCCAGGCCGAGAACAAGAATGGCAACGACGCCCCCAGCTTTTACAACATCTCCAACTCGATCCTCTGGAACAACGTCGATGACGTGCGCACTGACTACGATCCGGTTGACATCGTCATCATGCACTCGCTGATCGGCCAACCGTGGCCCGATGCCCCCGGTCAGCATCCCTCCAACATCAACGCCGATCCTCTCTTCGTCGACGCCTCTTCCAGGGAGTTCCATCTCACCGGCGGGTCGCCCGCCAAGGATGCGGCAGACCCGGCTCTTCCGCAGGACGCGGACGGCACGAATCAGGATATGGGCCGCTTCCCTTACGACCCCATCTTCGACGGCGGGGGTGCGGAGGTGCGCTGGTCGCCGGCGGGCGGGCCCTATCGCGTCACTGCCGACGTGACGATTCCCACCGGTGTCAACCTGGTGATCGAACCGGGCACCAACATCTACTTCAGCCCGGGCAGGCGCATCGCGGTCCGGGGCACCATTCAAATCGAAGGCACCGAGTTTATGCGGGTGCAGCTGTCGAGCGTCCCCGAGGCGACCCATGTGGCGGATCCCGCCAGCGACGGACTTCCCGACGGTCCGCCCAAGTGGGACGGGATCAAGATCATCGACTCGATGGACCCGACCAATCGCATTGCTCACGTCGATATCCGCAACGCGCAGGACAACCAGGGTGCGATCGGAATCATCCGTTCCCAGTGCGTGATCGACGACGTGAGAATCAGCGGCACCCACATCCGCATGATCTATACCGACGACTCTTCCGTCATCATCGAGAACTGCGACTTTCCCGACATGTTCGCCCCGAACGAGCAGGCCGCTGCGCTGGGTCTGGACAACATCAGTGAGCACGTGAAGGGCGAGGGCGACATCCCGGCGGGAGGGCGCTACATCATTCGCAACAATCGATTCGGAACCAACAAGGGCCACAACGACGTGGTCGATGTCGTCAGCGGCCTGCGGCCCGATCCCATCGTGCAGATCCTCGACAACTACTTCGAAGGCGCTCGTGACGAACAGCTCGATCTGGGGGGCGACTTCCATATCGAGGGAAATGTCTTCAAGAACATCTTCAAGGATGACGAGACCTCGGACCGTGGCTATGCCAACGGCATCTCGACCGGTGACGCCGGCGCGGACAGCACCATCGTGCTCGCTCGCAATATTTTCTGGGACGTCGATCACGCCATCAACCTGAAGCGCGATACCGCCACGATCTTTGAGAACAACACCGTCTACAAGGTGCACCCCGACTTTGTGGACACGTTCAACAACACCAATATCGGTTCCGTCATCAATCTCTTCGTGCCAGGCGACAGCGAGGTTCCCAATCCGGGCTCCGGCGCCTACGCGGCGTGGAATATCTTCACCGACATCCCCCGCGTCTACGGAAACGCCGACCTGCTCGACGACGACACGACTTACACCACCCCCTTGGAACTGTTCGACAATATGATCGATCCCTCCATCACGGACACCTCAGTGGGCGGCGGTCATCCGGGGCAGACCATCTTCGACCTGGGAACCGGAAATGTCACCGCCCTCCCGCGCTTCTCGGATCCGGACAACGGCGACTTTTCGCTGCGGCCGGGATCGCCGGCGATCGGAAGCGGGCCGCTCGGCGCAGACATGGGCGCGCTCATCGCCGCGGGCATCCACATTGCGGGAGAACCAACCAGCCAAACCCTTTCCAACAGCGCCACCTTGACGGTCGGCGGCCCCGGGATTTTCGCCTACCGCTACCGGATCAACGACGGTCCGTGGAGCGCCGACACCCCGATCGGAAACGGCTTCGTCTCCGGCGACCCCACCGTGCGCACCGCGCAGATTCAACTCACGGGCCTCACCGACGGAACCTACACCGTCTTCGTCGATGGGCAGAGTTTCGCGGGCGTATGGCAGGAGACCCCGACCGCCTCGCGCACCTGGACCGTGGATTCGGGACTGGTGCGGTTGGTCATCAATGAAGTCCTGGCCGACAACGGCGGCGCGGTGAACCACGAGGGAACCTTCCCGGACATCATCGAGATCTGCAATTTCGGCGCCGGGCTGGCCATCCTGGGCGGGATGAGCCTCTCGGACGATCCGGCCGATCCCACCAAGTTTGTCTTCCCCGCCAACACCTTCCTCCCTTCCGGCAGTTGCCTCCTGCTCTACGCCGATGATCCGGGCGCCGCCTCAGGGATCCACCTTGGCTTCTCGCTGAGTTCGAACGGGGAAGGTGTTCACTTCTTCGACACCCCGGGGAACGGTGGTGGACTCGTCGATTCAATCGTCTTCGGTCCCCAGGTTTCCGGCCTCTCCATCGGCCGAATTGGCGGCGACGGGGAATGGAGCCTGACCGCGCCCACCCCGGGAGCCCCCAACGTCGCCCAACCGACCGGAGATCCCCGCACTCTCGTGCTGAACGAGTGGCTCTCAGCCGGCGACGTCCTCTTCACGGACGATTGGTTTGAAATCCACAACCCGGACCCGCTGCCGGTCGCTCTCGACGGACTCTTTGTCACCGACCGGCCGGGAGGCGATCCCGCTCAGCACGAGTTTGCGCCGCTCAGCTTCATCGCCGGGGGCGGATTCCTTCGCTTGATCGCCGACGGAGACACTTCGGCCGGAGGGAATCACGTCCCGTTCTCGCTCAACGCCGATGAAGATCGGCTCGCCCTCCTCGACCCGAATCTCAACGTGATCGACCAGGTGATCATCGGCCCGCAGGCGGCCGACATTTCGCAGGGACGCTGGGCTGCTTCGCCGACGGGTCTCGACTACTTCATTCTCCCCACTGGCGGACTGGAGAATGGACAGGAAGGAAACGCCTCGGTCCCCGGCTTTGACAACGCGCTGGACCTTCTGCGCTACCTGCGCATCACCGAGATCATGTATGAACCCAACGGGGGCACGATCTACGAGTTCATTGAACTGAGGAACACCGGACCGGTCACCCTCGATCTCACCGGGGTGAGATTCACGGACGGAATCTCGTTCGTCTTCCCGGCCATCTTCCTTGCACCCGGCGAGGAGGTCGTGGTGGTGGGCGACCTGGCCGCCTTCGAGTCGCGCTACGGAGCGGGACTCAATGTGGCCGGAGTGTTCGGGGGTAGCCTGAACAACAGCGGCGAAGACATCGTCCTGTCCCTGCCCCTTCCCTTTGACGCCGCCATCCTTCGCTTCGCCTACACCGATACATGGTATCCGTCCACCGCCGGCCCCGGACGCTCACTGGATCTCCGGAGCAATTCCGTCCTCGCCCACGATTTCGATCTGCAGGGCACCTGGCAGCCCAGTGCCACCTTCAACGGTTCACCCGATGGCGGTGCGGACCTCATCCCGAGCGACTTCCCGGGGTGGCTGGCATTCTTCGGCCTCGGTGCCCTCGAAGACGGAGACGAGGACGGCCTGGTGGCCCTGGTGGAATTCGCACTCGGCCTCGATCCCACCCTGGACATTGGAGCAAACGGGCTGGTCTCGCTGCCTGATGTCTCACTGTCGCCGGATGGACGCGCCGTTCTCAGCTTCTTCCTCCCCGTCAATGCCGTGGCCACTGATGGCTTTGGCGCGAATAAAATCGTCTACACGATCGAGGTCACCGACGGCCTCCTCAATTGGGTCCCACTCCTGGAAAAGACGGACACCACTTCGTTCACCGGCACCGGCAGCGTAGTCATCGCCCCCCCCTTCAACGGCCGCGTCCTTGTCACCATCACCGACGACCAGGCCGCTCTCCTGCGACGCTTCATCCGGCTGAAGATGGAGTACGTGCCATAAATTGTGGCATGGCCTCTTCGGTCACGCCACGGCCGTCCCCTACCGGTTCCGCTTCCTGTTGTTATTCCGGTTCAACTGCCGGGCGCGCTCAGCCTGCTTCTTGTTAAACTCCTTCCGCTTCTTCTCGAGATTGTTATCGGCCTTCGCGCTGATGCGGGTGGCCTTGTAAAGGGTGTCGCCCCTGCCCTTCCCGTAGCGCAGCACGCCACCCGTCACCGAGACTTGCATCCCGGGTTTAAGATCCTTCACCTTGGCCGCTTCACCATTGACCGTAATCCTGGTAAGGTCGTTCACCTGATAAGTCTTCTGCCCGATGGTGACCTTGTCCCCGTTCACCTTCTTCACGGTGGGAAGTTCCGAGGCCGCACCCTTCCTTGTCAGGGGCACGACCTTTTTCTTGTTCTTGTTGTCCGCAGAGGCGTCGGCGGGAAAAAATGCAACGAGCGCAAACAGAAATGTGATCAATCGGCTGGCCTTCATGATATGGGAATACTCGCCTGAGCAGCTGCCTTCTGTCAATTTCCTACTTCAGGGTCGCCGCCACCCGCAGGAACTCCCTCCGCTCCGTTCCAAACAGGGTCGTAGAGCGAGAGACCGCCATTTCGGTTCCGTCGCCGTTCTTCACAGCGCCCACGAACTCGACAGAGCCCGGCCCGCTGACCCAGTTGAGAAGATCACTGCTGACCTGCACCACATCGTCCGCAGAAGGACCACCTCCGGGTCATGGCTTGGTTGCCACGATCGCGCTCCGGTCGCCCGCGGTCTCAAAGCTCTGCACCGCGGAAAACCCCATGCGCTCCATGATCCCGCGAATCTCACCAACCCCATAGCAACGGCCCTGCGTGATGGTCACAAGAATGGTGGAGTACTCCGCGACTGCAAGTGGTCCGTCCTTTTCCTCATTGAGAAACGCTTCATGGGCCACCAGCAATCCTCCGGCCGGCAACGCCTCGAAGGACTTCTGCAGGATCTGCTCCACCTCGGGAAGATCCCAGTCGTGCAACACGTTCGAAAGCAGATGCACATCATGGTCTTGGGGATACTCGTCCACGAACATGTCTCCCACCACTACCGCCACGCGCTCACCCAGACCTCGCTCGCCAATCATCCGCTCCGCGATCGCATCAACCGGCACCTTCTCGAAGACCGTTGCGCTCAATCCCTCATTCACAGCAACCAGGCAGCACGCGTAAACTCCCGATCCTCCTCCGATGTCGAGGACCCGCGCTCGTCCTCCAAGGTCCAGTCCCGCCGCCAACTTCTGTCCCAGGAACAAGCCCCGACAATCCATCGCCGCGGTGAACAGCTCGGCAAACTCCCGTCCCTCCATCGCCTCATGCCAATCACCATCCGCCTTCTCGCTCTCCCAGTTTGCCGGCTTTCCACTGCGCAAGACCGCGAGGACTTCCTCCACTACCGGTCGGTCCGCGAGCGCAGCGTAGTAGGCAGCCAACGACCACGGCGAACCGCTCACCAGGTGCTCCCTGGCCAATGGTGTCAACTCATACTGTCCACCGTCCCTGTCCACCAAACCATTCGCTCGACACAAGGTCAGCATCACATCCGTCGGCCGCGGTTGAATTCCGAAGTGATTGCAGATTTCTACCAGGCTCGATCGTCGGTCGGTCAGCCACGTGAAGAGGTCGAGATGCACGATCGCGCAGGCGAGAAAGTCAGCGGCATAGATTCCGTCCCGGTAGCGCAGCAGGGTTATCGGATCTGTTTTCGGGAGCGTGGTGAGGTTGCGGGTGCTCATTGTGCCGCCATTCGTGCCAACCTGGCGGTGCTTTGCAAGCGCCAACCAGGATCGCCAAGCTGCCGCTATTTGCTCCGGGTCATCTTCAGGGCATAGATCACATCCCAGTTTTTCCCGGTCACAAGGAGGAGCTTGCGCCGCGTGTGGTAGGCAATTCCATTCAGCACTCCGGCACCTCGAGAGCGGCGTCGCGCTTCGGCTGCCAGGCCGGAACAATCGAGCACCGCCTTCACGGCCCCGCTTTGCAAATCGATCACCACGATTTCATTGCTCTTCCACACGTTGGCAAACACGTTGCCGTCAATGTACTCCAACTCGTTGAGTGCGGCCAGGGGGCGACCGTTTCTGGTAACCTTCAGACTCCAAACTGGCGCGAAGGTGGCGGGATCGCGTCCCGTCAACACGTCGCTGCCGTTGCTCATGATCAGGACCTTTCCGTCACTGGTCAGGCCCCAGCCCTCAGCGCGATAGCGCGCCGTCCCCGCTGGCTCCATGGTTCGGAGCTTGTACTTCAGGACTACTCCCGACTTCCATGTGAGCTGATAGAGAATCTCGCCATGCCGGGCGACACCCTCCCCGAAGAGATGGCGATCGAGATTGCGCCGCGCGAGGGTGGCACCGCTCGCAAGGTCGACCCTCCGAATCGACGAATGTCCATATTGGCCCGTTCCAAGGATCAGCGTGCGTCCATCATGGAGCAGCCCCTGCGTGAATGCGCGCGGGTCCTGCGCATAGGTCTCCACCACCTTGAAGGCCCACTGCTCCGGCTGGCCGGCCATCGATGGCACGCTCAAAACCGCCACGATTATACAGATCAACTTCATCGCTCTGCCAGCTGGGAGTCACCGGGCATGCTCCTGCTCCCCGCAATCTCCCATGCCCTCCTGGACCACATCCAGACTTTTTAAACTAACGCTCCAAGATTTACCTGCCCGGCACGGCTCCCTGCTTTCGATTTCATGCCTCCTGCGCTATGCTGCCTGCCACAGGATCTCCACTTCCATCCATGCCGGTGGGATCATCCACTCCTCAATATGAAGAGAATATTGGCAGCAATCATGGTGACTGGCCTCCTTGCCGGAATGGCCGACGCCACCCCCGCCCGCTCATTGGCCAAGCGCCGGGTCGAGAAGAAGCGCGATGCCCAGGAAACGACCGCGGTCACCCAGGCACAGGCACCCCCAGCCGCCCAAGCTCCGGCTGCCAGTGCTCCCGCCACGACCGGAACTCCCTCCTCCAACAACGCGGGCTCTGCCCCCGCCCCGGCTCCTGCCGCCCAGCCGTCGATTCTTCTCACGCGTGCGCACGGACTCGTCCCGCGACAAGGCCAAGGCTGCAAAGGAAGCCGCTGCCGAGTCCACTGCCGCGATGCAATCAACCGAGAAGCAGAAACTCATCTACCGCCGCACGTGGGGCCCAAGAGCTCACCGGCGACCCCGTTGACCGGCACCGGCACTTCCCCCTTCCTGACATTTTCGTCGTGCCCTCCTCCCGGCAAACCTGGGGACCTCGCTCTCGTCTCCGCACGACACCGGCCGCGTCATTAATCGTCTCGCTCTCCCGCAGCCCGCTCCTTTCGTCTTCTCACCTGCGGTCCCACGATCGCCCAGAGCAGGGGCGGCAAGCCGGCGCTCAGCAGCAAGGCCAATCCCGGGCTCTCCTGCGCCCACTTCCCGATCGCGGCAAAGGTAAATCCCAGCGGGATACTTCCACACGCCAGCGCCAGCGAAAATTGGCGCCAAGGCATCCGCGCCATCCCCGCGAGGCACGCGATCACCTCCGGCATCACCGGTAGCCAACGT
Source organism: Roseibacillus sp. (assembly GCA_046581525.1). Lineage (GTDB taxonomy): Bacteria > Verrucomicrobiota > Verrucomicrobiia > Verrucomicrobiales > Akkermansiaceae > Roseibacillus_B. Next base: position 34,876 of record JAYGGC010000070.1, read on the forward strand.
GAGAGAGCCACGATCCAACCCCCGGCCGCGCCGCCGAAAATCAGTTCGCCTTTCGCAAGATCCTCCCGGCCCGCAATCCTTTCAGCCGCTCGCCGACCCATCTTGCGGCATAGACCGTAGGCCAGCAATCCAGAGAGCATCGATCCCAGCACGGAAAACACGCCCCCAAGCCAGGGTCCATAAACATACCCCAGTGCCGACATCACAACCGTTCCCGGGATCGGCAGGAACAAATCGGACACCAGCAGTCCGATTCCCGCCAACCACGCCCACGACTTGCCCAGATCGCTGAACCACGCTTCCGTCTCCTGCGGTTCGAAGAGTTTGAAGAAGAAATCCCCCCATATCAGAAAGGGCACAATCACGAGAACCGCCAAGACAAGGAATAGCCGGAGAAGACGCATAGACTGGTCGTCACCGCCACGCTATCTCCTCCCCCTGGGGAAGTCACGGATTGCGCTCGCGGTCACTCCTTGAATAGACTGCCGCCCGGAGCAGCACAATGTCCAAGCCCAGTCCCGACCCCTTTGAGCCTTCTGAGTTGCCTGCCATGGCGCGCAACGTCATCCAGGAAGCGAAGTTTCCCATGCTCGCCAGCCTCGACGGCGATCAGGCCCGCCTGCGCCCGGTCTCTCCGGTGCGCGTCGACGGCTACACCGTTTATGTCGCCAATTTACGCAGCTATCACAAGACTGCCGAGATTGCAGCCAACCCGAAGGTCGAGCTCTGCTACCTCGCGCCGAATCATGATCAGCTTCGCATCACCGGTGTTGCCATGGAACTCGACGATCAGGAGCTCATCGAAGAAATCTGGGAGGAGAATCCACTCCTCCGCCAATACTTGGGAATGAGTGATAATCCCGAGCTCATCATTTACCGCATCATCCCCCACCGCGTGCGCTTCATGCGCGAGTGGGCGCTCAACTATCACGATGTTCCCATCCCCATCGATGGGTAGTCACTGGAGCGCCGATTCCGATCGCGCTCAGTCCACGAGGGCCAAATCAAATCCGGCGGCGCCGGTTTCCCAGGCCGGGAGATCAACCTCTTCCTTGATCAATTCTCCCAACCGGTGCGAATCAGGATGCTCAGCGCTCACCGTCACCTCGGCACCAAGCGGCAAATCATAGACCTCCCAAGGGTCTGGTTCGGTGACAAAGCTCATCCCCAGCCAACTAAGGGCAATAATCGATACGGAGGCGACAAGGATTCGGATTTTCACGACAAGGGTTCGACGACCGAATGCGCGCCCTGGTCACAAATCCTGCAAATCGATGCAGGTTGCCACCATCAATCTTTCACACTTCCAAACTTCTCCACATTGCCAAGTATGCCTTCTCCATCTTCCTGGTGAATCCCGCGGTATCAAACACCTCCGCGGACGTCAGGTTCTCCTGCAGTTCGACTACAATTCACCTTGTGGAACTTCCATCTTCAACCGCGACCCTCGACCTTCAGAATCCCGTCCGGTTCTCCTAGACCCTTCCCTGGCTGACTGCGCCCAGCGCAGCCAGTTTCGTATCGCGCACCCGCAGGGCCTCCTCAATGGCGACAACCTCATCATCGCTCAAGACCCAGTCCCCGCCACCCCCGGTCTCCTCGATTTGCGAGGGCTTCCGGACACCTACGATCGCTGCCGTCACCTCCGGCCGGCGCAGCACCCACGCGATCGGCAACTGGGCCATGGGACGTCCGCTATCCTCCGCAATCGGACGAATCGCTTCCACCAGTTCCAGATTGAGCTCCAATTGCGGTGGCGTGAACTTCGGATCGCGACTCCGGTGATCCTTGTCCGACAGTGCTTCCGCGCGCTCCTTGGTGAAACTTCCGGTCAGCAGCCCCTTCGTCATCGGGCTGTAACACACAACGCCGACTCCGTTCTCTCCGCAGAATGGCAGGCGATCCTCCTCCACCTCCCGGTTCAACATGCTGTAGGGAGGCTGCAGGGACGCGACCGGGTGCGCTTCCTGGAGGCGGGTCATCTGGTCCACGCTTTGGTTCGACACTCCGATCTCGCGCACCTTGCCCGCCTGGACCAGCTCCGCCATCGCGGCCCAGCCCTCCTCGATATCCTCATCCGGATCGGGCCAGTGCATCTGGTAGAGATCAATACACTCCACCCCCAGCAACTGCAGGCTCCTTTCGCATTCCGCAATCACGCTCTCCTTCTTCAACCGACCGAAGACCGATCCGTCCTCCCGCATGATTCGCCCACATTTGGTGGCCACGAGCGGCCGGTCCGCCTCCGGGATCTCTTTCAAGGCTTTCCCCACCAACGCCTCACTCGCACCATCTCCGTAGATCGCAGCGGTATCAATCCAGTTCACTCCCAACTCGACTCCTTTCAGAATCCCATTGATCGCCTCCCGCTCGTCCTGATCCCCCCAGCCAAACGACCAGTCGCCACCTCCGATAGCCCACGTCCCGATCCCTACGGTCGTGATTTCAAGGTCACTGTTTCCAAGACGCCGCTTCTGCATGGCCAAAGAGAACGGGTCCCCGCGCAACGTGTCAACGCTTGTCCGTAACTGTGAATCGACCTTCCCTCCCAACCTCGATTCACGCACAATCCTCGCAGTGCCGCATCCCACCAAGCAGCCCAACGAGAAGATCCGCGACAAGGCGGTGGGAAAGAGCATCGCCTATCTGGAACGCTACTACGCAAAGGGCGAGCGTCGCTACTACATCGAAGCGAACGGCCACGATTACCGGGTCTGGAAACGAACCAGCGGCAGCGAGGGCCGCGCCATCGAGATCTATCAACGCTACCGTTTCTGGATCTGGTGGATCGAGGCCTGTTGCCACTGGCGCCCAAGCACCAGGTTCTTTACCTGGATCATGCACAAGACGATTTGATATTTTGGCCGCTGGCTCTGCGATTTATTTGGAAATTGGCCCGTGGGCTTGCATCCTTCCACCACCATGGATGTCACCTTCATCACCCATCCCTCCTATGATCAGCACCGGATGCACGACGGACACCCCGAGTGTCCGGAGCGCACCCAGGCTATCCTTGCGCACTTGAAGAAGATCGGCCTCCTCGATGATCTCAAGCAGCGCAAACCCAATGGGGTGAGCGAGGCCGCCCTCAAGCGCGTCCACGAACCGGCCTACCTCGAACGACTGGCAGAGAGCTCTCCGGCCTCCGGCTTCGCCACCGTCAATCCGGACACTCACCTCGCTCCCGGCTCGCTCCACGCCGCCAGGCTTGCCGCCGGGGCCCTCGAAGAGTCCGTCTCGCTGGTCCTGGAGGGTGATCTCAAACGCGTCTTCTGCTGCGGCCGCCCCCCCGGGCACCATGCAGAGCACGACGCCGGCATGGGCTTCTGCTTCTACAACAACGTCGCCATCGGCGCTTCAACCGCGCTCGCACACAAGGACATCGAGCGCGTCGCAGTGCTCGATTTCGATGTCCACCACGGCAACGGCACCGTCGACATCTTCAAGGACACGCCCGAAGTCCTCGTGGCCTCCAGCTTCCAACATCCGCACTACCCACACCGCTACTTCGACCTCGTCCGGGACAACATCGTCAACACTCCCCTTCCTGCCGGCACCAACGGTCCGCAGTTCCGGAAAGCAATCGAGCGCGACTGGATCCCCGCCATTGAGAAATTCAAACCGCAGCTTATTTTCATCTCCGCCGGCTTCGATGCCCACACCGACGATCCTCTCGGCGACATCCACCTCGACGCGGACGACTTCGCCTGGGTCACCAAGCTCATCGTTTCGATGGCAAACGATCACTGCGAAGGGCGCATCATCTCCACCCTGGAGGGAGGCTACAACCTCGACGCCCTCGCCCAGTCGGTAGCGGC
>JAYGGC010000080.1:0-26653 GCA_046581525.1 Roseibacillus sp.
TTCGCTGAGGGGTTTGGCCGGGGTGGCGTAGCGATCGTCCCAGGTCGACATGGCGTCGAGGAACCTGCCGGTCCAAAGGAGGGCCCACTGGGAGGTGCGGGTGTCGAAGGCGAGATGGGTGCCTTGCGGATAGCCCACCGCCACGGCGTGGGCCCCGACTTGTTCGAGGAAGGTGCGCAAGACGATGGGCTTGCCTGCCTCGGCCGGCTTGAGTTCGAAGTCGCCGGTGCGGAGGAGTCCGTCGGGGAGGCGGCGCTGGTCGAGTTCCTTGAGGTAGGTCCAGAGTTGTTCGACTTCCTGGTTGGCCTTGGGGCGATTGAGGAAGAGAGGGGGCATGAGGGTGCCGGGCTGCACGGACTGCGGATCCAACAGGAGTTCCTTGAACCAGGACGGGCGCAGGCGCTCCACGGTGTGGGTGAGGTCGATGTTCGGGGCCCCGAGGGCGCGTTGGCCCTTGAGGCCGTGGCAAGTGATGCAGTTAAGCCCCTTCGTTCCGAGGAGGTCTCGTCCATAGTGACCGCGTTGATGGCGAGGGAGCCCGCTGACGTCGATCTCGATGGGCGGGTCGCGGCGGTCGGCGGCTTCCAGAGCATCCATGAGATCTTGCGAGAATCCTGCATTGTAGATCGGCATGCGGGTCGCGAGGTAGGGGCGAACGTCGCCAGTGCCTTCCACCAGTACTCTGCGCAGCCAAGTGCGGGTGAGGCGCCGGCCGATGTGATCGAGGTTGGGGGGAATGTTGCCGAAGTCGCCGTAGGATTCCGCCATCTGTTCGGTCACCGTGAAGAACGGCCGGCGTGCTTCCGTGGGGCCGCCCTTCCTGCCGCGTTGGTGGCAAGCGTAGCAACGGTGGGTGCCGAGGATGTGGTCGATGACCTCGATCGGTTCCTGGGGGAGGGGAACGTCGGAAGCTGCGCGGATGGCATCGCGCTGAGCCTCGGTCAGGGCGAAGTCCGGCACGCCCGGTTTAGGCTGGGATGCGAGGCAGCCTCGCTGCCAGTTTTGGATCGCGAGCTTGGGTGGAGCCTTCGGAAAGTTCTCCTCGGGTGCGCCGTGGCACGAACTGCACCGGCGAGAGAGGTAGAGTGCGCGTCCCTCCTTCGCAAATTCCGCTGAAATGGCGGGGAGTTCTTCGCGCAGGATGGGAACATCGCGCTGCAACCAGGCCGCAATGTCGGACGCCTCCTGGCGGGTGAGCTTGAGCGATGGCATGAGCTCGGTCTTGGGCTCGAGGAGGTAAGCAACGAGGGCCTCGCGGTAGTACTGTTTGCCGAGGACAATGGGAACCGAGTCGGGAAGGGCCTCGGTGCCGTCCGCTTGATGGCAGGCGACGCAACCGACGCGGTGGTAGAGATCGCGTCCGCGCTTGCGGTCGCCGCGGAGCGGGAGCGCTTGGGGAGGCGCTGGTGCGATGGAGAGAAGATAGTGCGTGATGGCTTCGATCTGCTGCAGGTCCCGGTCGGTCTCACCGAAGAGGCGCGGCATCCTGGTGCCCGTCTTGACGCTGGCGGGGTTGCGAATGAATCTCTCAAGGTGGGACGACGAGAGACGCCCTCGAACGTCGGACATGAGCGGGCCGCCTGCGCCGGATGGGAGACCCTGGTGGCAGGCGCCGCAGTTTTTCCGGTGAATGAGGAGGCGCCCCTCGGCGACCCCATTCGGTGCGGCAGCCAACGCGCCGGGGACCGCTACCAGCAGGATGGCCGCGATGATCTTCATGCGGTTCAGGCCTCGCGGGCTTCGTCGAGCAAGGCAATCCACGGGCCGACGAAGTGTCCGTTGTCATGGAAGGTCCGCCCGCTCACCAGATTGCCGTCGATCACGCAGGGCTCGTCGACGAAGGTGCCGCCACACACCTCGAGGTCAAACTTGCACTTGGGGACGGTCGCCATGCGGCGTCCGCGGACACAGTCGGCGAAGGCGGGGATCTCGACGCCGTGACAGACAGAGGCGACCGGCTTGTTCTTCTCGAAGAAGTGCTTCGTGATTCGGACGAGGTCCTCGTCGTAGCGGATGTACTCGGGCGCGCGTCCACCGCTGAAAAAGATGCCGAGGTAGTGGTCGGGATCGATCTCGCTGAAGGCGACATCCGCTTCGATCGAGTAGCCCTCCCATTCCTTGGTGATGGTCCAGCCGGGTTTGACTTCGTGGAGAACCATCTGGTAGCGGCGCTTCTCGGGGGCGGCAATGATGGGCTGATATCCGCCTTCGATCAGCCGGTAGAACGGGTAGAGGGTGTCGACGGTCTCGCTGGCGTCACCTACGATGATGAGGACTTGAGGTTTTTCGGGCATGGGTGGAGGGAGGGGTCGGGAGGTCGGGCGGTGCCCTACAATTTCTGGAGGCAGGATTCAAGGTAGGCCTCTGCACGGTTGATCTCAGCGGTGACGCCGGCAGTGGTGTCGTGGATGGGGATTCCGCGGGGGAAGGGGTGCATGAAGGGTTCGGTGAAGCCGGTGAAGTTCACCTTCTTCAGTCCGCGCAAGAGGGGAGTGAAGTCGAGTTTTCCACGTCCGGGCATCTGGAGGAGTTCCTTTTCGCGGGGTTGCTCATGATGGGAGCCCGTGCCGTATTGTTGGCCATAGAAGAATGAGATCTTGTTACCGAGTTCGGGAATGAGCTTGCCTTGGAGTGCGGCGTCCTGCGGGAGGTGGTGCGGGGCGAACGCGATGCCGAGGTTTGGGTGAGAGGCCATCTCCGCGAACCATTTCATGCCGTCTGCGGTGGCGAGAATCTGCCCGCCGTGATTTTCGATCGCGATGGAAACCCCGTGTTTGGCCGCCGCATCGGCGTGCGGTTTCATGAGGCCCACAAATTTTTTCACCACCGCCTTCAGCGCATCGCCCTTGGCCCCCTTTTTGCCACGGGCTCCACAGACGATGATCTTGCATCCGAATCGTTTTGCGACGGGGAGTTCGGGAGCGAGACCGAAGGGGCCGAGCTTGTAGTGGGTGAGGACGCCGAGCCTCACCTTGTTCATCGCGAGAAGTTCCTCGAAGGCATCGAGCCCGATCTCCTTGATCTGTTCGCGGTGGTTGGCGTGGGGGGCAGGCCAGATGTCGATCGCGCCCGACCCGGTCTTGGCGATCTCGGGGAGGACTTCCGCGAGCGGAGTGGTGCCGTACATCGCAGAAGACACGAGGTAGTTCAGTTTGAAGCCGCTGCTGGCAGGCTCGGCGGATCGAACCGGGGAGGACAGGGCGGCGGCGCCGGAGAGTTGGCAGAAAGAGCGGCGATTCATGGTGGGCGGTTGTCCCTACGATACAGAGCAGGAAGTTGGTGCTCTGTCAGCGGGGAATCGACGCGATCTCAGAGGCGCAGTTTGAGGACGGTGCGGGGAGCGCCGATGTGACTGGAGTCAGGGATCCTATCAAAGGAGCCGCCTCGATAGAGGAGTCCTTCGCGGAGGAGGGTTTTCCCGGCCAGTTCATCGATCGAGGCGCCGGCATCGCGAAAGTTGGCGAATGAAGGCGGAGTTGCCCATGGGCATGGGGTGGTGAGGGCTCGCGGAGCGTTCTCAGGGGTTACGAGTTCCAACACGAATGGGCCCGAATTGAAACCAATGTTCACGAATCTTCCAACTTATGGTGGGCCCCTCCGCGCGGAAGGGCGTTGAGGGCTCATTATTGCGGTCCTCGGGCGCTGGTCTGGATGAAATCAAATTCGATTGCACTTCGGGTTTGGATTCCGGCCTCGTAGTTGTCTAGCCTTGCTCAGGATGGAACCACTTAGGATGAAAGGACTGGTGGCCGCGGTGGTGACGCCGATGGGCCGGGACGGGGAATTGAACCTCGCATTGGTCCCGCGCATTGTGGAGCACCTGCAAGGGATCGGGATCGCGGGTGTCTATATTGCGGGGAGCACGGGCGAGGGAATGTCGTTGACTGACGACGAGCGGCGCGCGGTGACGGAGGCCTACGTGGAGAGCTGCCGGGGGAAGATGCACACCGTAGTGCAGGTCGGGCACAACAGCATGAGGTCGGCGGCGGCGCTGGCGGCCCATGCGGAATCGATCGGTGCCGAGGCGGTCTCGGCAACCCCGACCGGCTACTTTCAGTCCGAAGGCGAGCGGGGCCTGGTGGAGGCGATGGTGGAGATCGTGGAGGCTGCGCCGAAGACGCCATTTTACTACTACCACATTCCGCGACTATCGGGCACGGAGATGAATCCCATGCGCTTCACTGAACTTGCGATGGAGCGGCTCCCTACCTTTTGCGGCATCAAGTACTCCGATCCGGGGACGGTGCACAACTTGCCCTTGTTGCAAAAGGTGGGACCCGGGCTGGAGTTTTTGAGCGGGTCGGACGAAGGTTACCTGCAGGCGCTGGCGCAGGGTTATGAGGGAGCGGTGGGGAGCACTTACAACTATGCGGCGCCGATCTATCACCGCGTGCGGGAAGCATTTGAGGCAGGGAATCTCGCGGAGGCACGCCTCTGGCAGGGCCGGGCGATGGAGATGATCGAGGCAATGTTGGAGTCCTGCGGGCGGGCGAGTTTGAAGGTGATGATGCGAATGGTGGGAATCGATTGCGGGCCGGTGCGCCGCCCGGTCGAACCCGCGACCGATGAACAGGTGGTGTCGCTGGAGAAGAGCTTGCGGAAGATGGGCTGGTTCGAGTGGGTGGGCGCGGAGGTAGCGGCATGAAGCGACTCCTGATTGTCCTGGCTGGGTTGATGGCGGGCTGGGCTGCGGCGGGGGAGTATGAGAGTCCCTTCGATTTGGAGATGCTTCCGGATCTCCCTGACAAGGAGGGGTTTGCCGGGGTTTTTGCCGGAATCGCCAAGGACGGCGGGCAGGACCTGCTGGTGGTGGCGGGTGGGGCGAACTTCCCGGACGGACGGCCGTGGGACGGCGGGAAGAAGGTCTATTACGACGGGGTCTACACCCTTGCACTCGGCAAGAAGGCAGAGTGGGTTTCTCATGGCGCGGCCTGGCCTGAGAAGATCGCTTATGGAATGTCGGTGACGCTGCCAGAGCGCAACTCGAGTCTCTTCATCGGCGGAAAGAGCAATAGTGCGCCGGGCGAGCCCGAGCGGGCATCGAGGGCGGTCCGGGAGATCACGATGGAAGATGGAGTGGTGGTCGTTCGTGAGCGGACGCCGCTCCCGCTTCCCTGCGTGGAGGGGGTGGCCGGACTGGTGGACGGGAAAGTGATCGTGGTGGGAGGAGCGACCAACAAGTCGGAGAATCCAGGGGATGGATTCGTGACCTCGCGGAAGGTGTTCGTGCTGGATATCTCGAAAGACGAATCGAAGTGGGCGTGGGAAGAGTGGTCCTGGCCGCAGGATGCCCGCGGCCGGGTCTACGCGGTAAGCGGAGTGCGGGACAAGAAGGGCGCCCGGAAGTTCTACCTCTTCGGGGGGCGGGACGATGCCCCGTCGAATGAGGAGGCCGAGGAACGGGTGGTCGGCTTGGATTTCCTGCGGGATTGCTGGGAACTGAATGTCGAAACGCAGTCGTGGCGCCGGCTGGCGGATTTGCCGTACGGGTTGAGCGCAGCTCCTTCGGGAGCGGTGCCGGCCGGGGTCAGTCACTTCCTCGTGCTGGGCGGGGTGACCGTGAGATTCTGGCGAGACCAGATCAAGGCGCGGCCTGTTCTGAACGGGCAGGGGATGGAGCATCCCGGATTTTCGGGATCGATCCTGGCCTACGACACCATCACGGACACTTGGGCCGGTGCGCTCACGATGGATCCGGAGGTAACGGGAGTTCCGCACTGGGCGACGGTCACGACCCCGGTGGTATTGTGGCGAGACGAGACCAACAAGAAGGATCGATTCCTGGTGCCGACGGGGGAGATCAAGCCGGGAGTGCGGTCCCCGCAAGTGCTGTCGGGGATCCTCAAGGAAGAGAAGGCCAGCCTGGGGTTCGTGAATTGGATCGTGGTGGCGGTCTACCTGCTTGGGATGGTGGGAATCGGTTATTGGTTCATGAAGCGCAAGGCGGCTGCGACCACGGAAGCCTACTTCCGGGGCGGACAAAAGATTCCCTTCTGGGTGGCGGGGCTATCCATCTTCGCCACCGTGCTGAGCTCGATCACCTTTATGAGCATTCCGGCGCGGGCGTATCAGACCGATACGAGTTGGTATGTCGGGCAGCTCGCGATGTTGATCATCGTTCCGCTGGTGGCCTTCTGCTACCTGCCGTTTTTCCGCAAACTCGATCTCACCAGTGCCTACCTCTACCTGGAACGCCGCTTCAACCTGGCGGTGCGCCTCTTCGGGAGTCTCTCGTTCATTATCCTGCATATTGGGCGCGTCGCGATCGTACTCTATCTGCCTGCGGTGGCGCTCGCGGCGGTTTCCAAGATCGACGTGAACTCCGCCATCCTGATCATCGGAGTGCTCTGCGTGATCTACACCGTGATGGGCGGGATCGAGGCCGTGGTGTGGACCGATGCGGTGCAGGCGATCGTGTTGATGGGAGGTGCGATCCTCTGCCTCGTGCTCGTCATCGTGAAGGTGGATGGGGGCGCAGGGGCGGTGATGGAGCTTGCGACTACCGACAACAAACTCTTCCAGAACATGACCTGGACCGAGTTTAGCATCAAGGACGGCACGACCACGGTGGTGGTCCTTTTCGTGGCCTTCTTCTTCAATTCGTTCCTGCAGTATACCTCGGGCCAGGACGTCATTCAGCGCTACGTGACGACCAAGGATGTCGCCGCGGCACGCAAGTCGCTCTGGACCACGATGTGGATGTCGGTGTTCGGATCGATGATCTTCTTTGCGCTCGGGACCGCTCTCTACGCGTTTTACAAGACACAACCCGCATTGCTCGATCCCGCCATGACAACCACGGATGGGATTCTGCCCTTCTTCATCATGCAGCAACTGCCCGCGGGGGTGGCAGGCTTGATTATTGCGGCGATATTTGCGGCCTCGCAATCGTCGGTGTCGAGTTCCCTGAACAGCGTGGCGACGGCCTGGACCAAGGACTTTGACGAACGATTGATTCGACCCAACGCCGAGGATCAGCGCTACCTGAAGTCTGCCAAGGTGGTGGTCGTCATTGCGGGAGTGCTGGGGATCGGAGTAGCCGTCTTCATGGCGAACTCCGGCATCGAAAATGCCTTCAAGACCTTCCTTGGAATCGTGGGATTGTCCTCCGGGTCGCTGGGGGGACTCTTCGCGCTCGGGGTCTTTACCAAGAAAGCAAATGGCACCGGTGCGATGGTGGGAGCGTTGGCAGGGATCGCCGCGGTCGCTACCGTGAAGTTCAGCGGGGCGGAAGTGACGGGGCTTCTCTATGCCTTCATCGGGTTCACGACCTGTTTGGTGGTGGGCTACCTTGTGAGCTTGATCGCGGGAGGAACTGGAGAGAAGGGGGAGGGGTTATCCGTTCACGGATAGGGGAAGAGGTCGAAGGTGGAAGGTCGAAAGTGGAAAGTCGAAGGTCGAAAGTCTGAGAGAGGGAGGTCGAAGGTCGGAGAATGAATGAGAGGGGATACACGGAGTCCGAGTTGAGCGAACTGGGGGAGTTCTATCGGGCGAGTTTGTTGGAGGACACCTTGCCCTTCTGGATGCCCGAGATCATTGACGAGGAGTTTGGGGGGTATCTCGCGGCGCGGGATCGGGATGGGTCGTTGATCGATGATGACAAGTCGGTGTGGTTGCAGGGGCGCTTTGCGTGGATGCTGGCGACTCTCTACAACACCGTCGAAGAGCGACCGGAGTGGCTGGCGGGCGCGAAGAGCGGGGTGGATTTCCTGCGCGATCATTGTTTCGACGATGACGACCGGATGTTCTTTCTTGTGACGCGGGACGGAAAGCCGTTGCGAAAACGACGCTACTTTTTCTCGGAAGCCTTCGCGATCATGGCTTTTGCAGCCTATGGGAAGGCGGCAGGCTGCGAGGAATCGAAGGAACAAGCCCGGCAGTTGTTCCGGCTTTGCGTGGAGTACATCGAGGGCCGGCTCCCGGTGGGGGATGCGAAGTGGACGGAGGAGCGCCCATCGAAATCGATCGGAGTCCCCATGATATTTTTGCAAGTCGCCCAGCAGCTCGTCGAGAACATCGGGGATGAACTGGCGGAGGAGATGGTCGATGAGTTGATTGATGAGATTCGCGTCTTCGTGAAGGATGACCTCGAATGCGTGATGGAAGAGGTCGCGCCCGATGGATCAGTGATCGATCACATCGACGGGCGGACGCTGAATCCCGGGCACGCGATCGAGGCCGCGTGGTTTGTCCTGCACGAAGCGCAGCGCCGGGGAGGGGACGAGGATCTCGTCAAGCTCGGCTGTCGCATGCTCGACTACATGTGGAAGCGCGGGTGGGATGAGGAGTATGGAGGCATTCTTTATTTTGTGGATGTCTTCGGTAAGCCGGTGCAGGAATACTGGCACGACATGAAGTTCTGGTGGCCGCAGAACGAGGCGATCATCGCGACCCTGCTGGCCTACAAGCTCACCGGCGATCCCAAGTACGCCGAGTGGCACCGAAAGATCCACGCATACGCCCACGAGACGTTCCAAGACAAGGAACACGGAGAGTGGTTCGGCTACGTGCACCGAGATGGACGGGTATCGAGCTATGCGAAGGGCAACCAGTTCAAGGGGCCCTTTCACTTGCCGCGAATGCAGTGGTATTGCTGGCGGTTGCTGAGCGGGGGTCTCGCATGAGACGGCCTGTCACCGAACTTCGCAATCTCGGCCCGCGCTGTGCGGAGTGGCTGGCAGTGATCGGCATTCATGACGAAGACGGGTTGCGCCAAGTGGGCGCAGCGGCTGCCTATCGCGGGTTGATTGTGCAGGAGGTGACCAGGCCCCATCGGATGCTTCCCTATGCCTTGGCGGGAGCACTCGAGGACGAGGATTGCCTGCGATTCTCGTCCTCGCGGAAGCGTGAACTGCAAGGAGAGGTTGGCTTTTGATTAGGTTGCCACCCGCGCCGGGATTGCCCAGGGTGGGTCTGGATGCGCGTTCTTTCGTTGTTGGCAGGCTGTTGGGTAGTGTCGATGGGGCCGACGTGGGCGGCAGAACGGCAGAACGTCGTTCTCTTCTTCATCGATGACTTGGGCTGGAAGGATCTTGCCTGCCAGGGGAGCGAGTACTACCGGACGCCCAACATCGATCGACTGGCCGCAGGTGGAATGCGATTCACGGATGCCTACGCGGCCTGCGCGGTTTGCTCGCCAACTCGCGCGAGTGTGCTGACGGGGAAGTATCCAGCCCGGCTGATGCTGACCCAGTGGCTCCCGGCAGGTCGCTGGAGTGCGACCGGGAACAAGATGCGCGAAGGACGGTTTTTGCGCGCCTTGCCCTTGGAGGAGTTCACCCTGGCCGAGGCCTTGCGCGAAGCGGGCTATCGGACCTGGCACGTGGGGAAGTGGCATCTCGGCGGACCGCCGTTTTCACTTCCCGCGCAGCATGGCTTTGATGTGAACGTGGCGGGAAGCGAGCACGGGGCGCCGGGTAGTTACTTTTATCCCTACAAGGGCAAGTGGACGGTGCCCACCACCAGAACACCAGTGGTGAAGCAAACGCTGCCGGATGGGAAGAGTGGCGAATACCTGACTGATCGCCTCACCGACGAGGCAATCGCCCTGATCCGCAAGAACAGGGAGCGTCCATTCTTCCTCTACTTCCCGCACTACGCGGTACATACCCCGCTGCAGGCGAAGAAGGAGGCGATCGCGCGTTACGAGACGGTGGCGAAAGGCAAGCGCCAGGGGAAACCGGCCTACGCCGCGATGGTTGAGAGTGTCGATGAGAGCGTGGGCCGGGTGATGGAGACTCTTGATGAGTTGGGACTGACCGAAAGGACCCTGGTCATCTTCACTTCCGATAACGGCGGATTTGCCGGAGCGACGAGCAATGCCCCGTTGCGAGCCAACAAGGGGTCGCACTACGAAGGCGGCATCCGGATTCCGCTGATCTTCAAGGGGCCGGGAGTGAAGGGGAAGGGGGTGTTGAGCCGGGTTCCGGCGATCACCAACGATCTCTATCCGACCATTCTCGAGATGCTGGGCTTGCCCTTGCGGCCGCATCAGCACGTGGACGGGGTGAGCCTTGCGCCCCTCTTGAAGGGGGCTGAATCCATCGAACGCGACGCGCTCTTCTGGCACTACCCGCACTACAACAAGCATCCGCAGAGCGCACCGGTCTCCATCGTCCGGAGTGGGTCGTGGAAGTTGATCGAGTTCCTGGAGAGCGGGAGGCTCGAACTATACGACCTCTCGCGCGACCCGGGCGAGAAGAACGATCTGGCGCAGAAGGACACCAAGCGGGCAGGTGAATTGAATCGTAGCCTCCAGGCTTGGAAAGTCCGGGTTGGGGCTGACCCGATGCTTCCGAATCCCCAATTCCAGGGCGCGAAATGAGGCGGTTGGGTTCAGTTCTCATCTTGCTTGGGTTGACGGTCGCTCCGGTCCAGGCAGAAACGTCAAAATTCGACGTCCTCTTCATCGCCATCGATGACATGAACGATTGGATCTCGCTGCTGGACGCCGAATCCCCAATCAAGACTCCGAATCTCGCACGCCTTGCCAAGCGCGGAATGCTCTTCACCCGGGCCTATTGCATCGCGCCCGCCTGCAATCCGTCCCGGGCGGCAACGATGACAGGCCTGCGGCCCTCGACGACAGGTGTCTACGGCAACAAGAGCGACTGGCGCCGGGCGATGCCGAAGCGAAAGACCATCATGCAGCACTTTCAAGGTGCGGGATACGTGGTGAAGGGGGCGGGGAAGATCTTTCATCATCACCTCAACGGCGCGTTTCATGACGAGAAGTCGTTCGACAACTTCCAGGCCATGGCGCCGCAAAACATGCCGCCGAGGAAACTCAATGAGGCGGATCAGTATGGATCGCGCAACACCGACTGGGGGGCGTGGCCGCCGAGGGAAGAGGATACGATCGACTTTCGAACGGCGGACTACTGCATCGAAGCATTGAAGAACCCTCCCGTCGGCAAACCGCTCTTTCTTGCCTGCGGCATCTTCAAGCCCCACTCGCCCTTCTTTGCCCCGCCTCAGTATTTCGAGGGAGTGGCGAAGGTTTTGCCGCCGCCGCGCCTCTCCGATGATTGGAAGGACCTGCCCAGTGGCGCCAAGTCCTTGTTGCGCAGCAAGAAGTGGTTCTGGAATGGCATGATGATGTTGGACCGGCGGGTCCCGGGGTCCTTCACGGGATTTGTCCAGGCCTACGCTGCGTGTTGCTCCTTTGCCGATGCGCAGGTCGGGCGTGTGCTCGATGCCCTCGAGGCGAGTCCGCGCCGCGATCGGACCATCGTCGTTCTCTGGTCGGATCATGGATTTCATCTTGGAGAAAAGCAGCACTTCGAGAAGTTTGCGCTCTGGGAGAAGAGCAACCACGTCCCGTTCATCGTGGTGGCGCCCGGAATGACCAAGCCCGGAAGTCGCTGTGGAGCGCCGGTCGACCTCTCGGTGATCTATCCGACCCTGCTGGAGCTGTGCGGGCTCGCAGCGGACGAGAAGTGCGACGGAGCAAGCATTGTGCCGCTCCTCAAGGATGCGCAGGCGGCGTGGGTTCGCCCGGCACTCATGACCTATGGCCGGGGGAATCATGCCGTGCGCAGCGAGCGTTGGCGTTACATTCGTTATGCCGATGGCTCGGAGGAGTTCTACGATCACCAAAACGATCCGCGTGAATGGACCAACCTGGCGAGGAGAGACGATCTTGCCGAATTGATGGCCGAGCATCAGCGGTGGTTGCCCAAGGAAGAGGCGGCGCGGGTCCCGGACTTGAAGAAGTGATGACAGGGAGCAGGAGGATTTTTCCGTGGGCATGGGTTGCGGTCGCGCTGGCACTCTCACAAGCCCGGGCCGAAGAACGACTGAACGTCCTCTTCATCGCCATTGATGATCTGCGGCCCGCCCTGGGTTGCTATGGCGACGAAACCGCGATCACTCCGAACATCGACAAGCTTGCGAGCCGCGGGACGGTATTTGGTCGGGCCTACTGCCAGCAGGCGGTGTGTAGCCCGTCCCGGCTTTCCCTGATGACCGGACGCCGGCCGGACACGATTCGGGTATGGGATCTGGGCACCCATTTTCGTCAGGCCGTGCCACAGGTTGTGACCCTTCCGCAGTATTTCAAGAATCACGGCTATCACACGCGCTCGATCGGGAAGATCTACCATGGAAGTGGGAAGCCGGCGAAGGATCCGCCCTCCTGGTCGGAACCGCCGCTTCATGACACGAGTCGTGATCCCAAGGGGCGCTATGCAACACCCGGGAACCTGAGGGGGACCGGCCTCAAGCGCGCCGCAGCGGAATCCGCCGAGGTGCCGGATGCGACCTACCTCGATGGGAAGGTATGCGCCGACGCCCTGCTCGCCCTGGAGTCCTCAAAGAGCGCAGGGAAGCCCTTCTTTCTCGCAGTGGGATTTCGCAAACCGCATCTCCCGTTCTGCGCGCCGAAGAAGTACTGGGATCTCTACAAGCGGGGAGAGATTCCGGAGCCGGTGACCAGGAGGCATCCCCACGGCGCACCTGAGCTCGCGGTGCGGAGTTGGCAGGAGCTGGAGGGCTACACCGACATTCCTGCGAGTGGAAAACTGGGCCCGGCGAAAGTGCAGGAGTTGCGTCACGGATACTACGCCTGCGTGAGTTACATCGATGCCCTGGTTGGGCGCCTGTTAGAGAGATTGCAGGCGCTCGGGTTGAAGGAAAAGACGATCGTTTGTCTCTGGGGCGACCACGGATTTCATCTCGGTGAGCAGGGCCTCTGGACCAAGGCGAACAACTACGAACTCTCGACGCGAGTGCCGCTCATTCTCTCTGCCCCCGGGCAAGCCAAGCCGGGAGCCAGGACGGATGCCTTGGTGGAGTTGGTGGATGTCTATCCGACCCTCGCCGTTCTCTGTGGATTGCAAGTGCCGAAGGGGGTGGAGGGTCTCAGCCTGGCGCCCCTCATGGCCCAACCGGATCGGCAGTGGAAGACGGCGGTCTTCAGCCAGTACCCCCGCGCGCGGAGTGGACACCGTCATCGCAGTCATGGAGATCTCATGGGCTACGCGGTGCGCACCGAGCGATATCGCTACGTGGAGTGGCGCGAATGGAAGAGCGGAACGATCGAGGCGCGGGAGCTTTACGACCATGAAGGCGATCCGAACGAGATGCGAAATCTGGCCACGGATCCTGCTTCGGGACCCATCCTCGAAAAACTCTCGTTAGCCCTGCGCAGCGGTTGGGTGGGAGCCTTGCCTCAGGATGGAAAATGATTCCGATCGGGAAGAGGGGGCCTTTTTACTGTTGTCGGGGAAATGATGGCTGTCCGACGGAGGCGGGTTGTAATGTCCAACTGTTCCGGCTAGGAGAGATGGGTGGTGAGGATTTCAGCTCTTGCTTTCCTGATGTTGGGGATGGTCGCCGAGGCGGCACCGAAGACCCCCAATATTCTGCTCATCGTCTCTGAGGACAATGGTCCGGAGCTGGGTTGCTACGGCGATCCCTACGTCAAGACCCCGGTGCTGGATCGGTTGGCTAAAGACGGTGTGCGCTTTGCGAATGCCTTCACCCCGTACTCGGTGTGCAGTCCCTCCCGCGCTGCTTTCCTGACAGGGCTCGATCCGGCCATCAACGGTCAACTCGGCCTCGCGACCCATCGGTATGCCATGTACCAACACTGGCCCAATGCCTTCAGCCTGCTCAAGGCGGCGGGTTATCACACCGGGCTGATCGGCAAGCTGCACGTGAATCCGGAGAGTGCGTTCAAGCCCCACATCGACCTCCACGCGATCACTTCGGCGAATTTCGGGCGCAAGAACATGGACGCTTATGCCCTGAAGGCCGCGGCGTTCTTCTCGGAGGAGAGTCGGAAGCCGTTCTTCCTCTCCATCAACTATCCGGACGCGCACTTTCCCCTCATTCGACAGGTGGGCGGCTATCCCAGGGAAGGAAACTTGCTCGACGGGAAGGACGTGAAGCCCTTGCCCTGGGTCGGGTGCGACTCCCCGCGACTTCGCGAGGCGACTGCGAATTACTACAACTGCATGAGTCGTCTCGACTCGCTGGTGGGTGATTTGCTGGAAGCGCTGAAGAAGAGCGGGAAGGCCGAGAACACGCTGATCCTCTACATCGGGGACCACGGCGCGCAATTCTCCCGTGGAAAGACGAGCGTCCACGACGCCGGCCTCCGCATCCCGTTGGTCGTGCACTGGCCGAAGAAGGTGAGGCCGGCGGTTCGGAGTGAGATGGTGAGTGTGACCGATCTCTTGCCGACCATGCTCGAAGTGGCAGGCGTGGCCCAGCCCGGGAGAATGTCAGGTCGCTCGTTGTGGCCCCTGCTGAACGGGAAGAAGGTGCAATGGCGAAAGGAGTTCGGCGCGGTCACAACCGGAGCCGCCCCGGCCCTGGGCTGTCTTCAGTTCGCCTTCCGGACGGAGAGCTACAAATTGATCATCACCCCGGAAGGGCAGGGGGAGAATCGCTCGGCGAAGGCCTATCTCACCCAGTACAACCAGCACTTTGCGGCGGGATGTCGGGAGAAGGAGATCGCAGCGGCCCCCGAGGAGGTGCGCGTTGCCTACCAGACCTATCTCACCCCGCCCAAGTACCAGCTCTACGATCTCACGGAGGATCCCCACGAATTCGTGAACCTGGCGGACGACCCTGCCCATCAAGAGACCCTCCGCGATCTGGAGAAGAGGTTCAGAGCCTGGCAGCGCGCCGTGCAGGATCCTCTTCGGTTGCCCGAGAACGTGGAACTCTGGCTCAAGGATGCCGCGCGTGGGCGCGGGACGAACTACCGCTCCAGGAAAGGGTGGCGTTGGGAATACCTGGAGCGGTTCTCGCGGTGACGGGGAATTTGGTTGGCAAGGCGGACGGCAGGAAGAGGATGGCCGCGAGCAATGAGTGAGTTTGCACAATTAGATCCCCCCGAGCGCATCCTGATGGGGCCGGGGCCAAGTTCGGTTCCGGCGCGAATCCTGAGAGCACTTGGGGCGCCGACCCTGGGGCACCTCGACCCGCACTACATCGAGATCATGGATGAGACCTGCGACATGTTGCGCCGGGTATTCCAGACCAAGAATGCGCTGACCTTTCCAGTTTCCGCCACTGGAATGGCGGGGATGGAGGCCATTGCGAGCAATCTCGTGGAACGCGGTGACGAAGTGATCGTGTGCGTGAACGGCGTCTTCGGCGGTCGCATGAAGGACATCATGGAACGCTGTGGTGCCACCGCGCACACGGTGGAAGCTGCGTGGGGCGAGATCATCACCGACGAAGCCGTGGTCCAGGCGGTGCAGGCACATCCCAAGGCGAAGTTGCTGACGATCGTGCACGCCGAAACCTCAACGGGTGTCCATCAACCGCTGGAGGGAATCTCGAAGGCCGCGCATGAGGGCGGGATGCTGCTGGTGGTCGATGCGGTCACCTCGCTGGGAGGTCATCCCGTGAAAGTCGACGAGTGGGAAATCGATGCCATATTTTCGGGAACGCAGAAGTGCCTCTCCTGCCCGCCCGGATTGTCACCGGTGTCCTTTTCGGAGCGCGCTCTTTCCGTGATCGATGGGCGCGAGACCAAGGCGCAGAGTTGGTATTTCGACGTTTCCATGTTGCGTGACTATTACTCCGGAAGCGGGAAGCGGGCCTACCATCATACCGCGCCCATCAACATGGTCTACGCCTTGCGCGAGGCCCTCGCCATTGTCCTGGAAGAGGGGTTGGAGAACCGCTTCGAACGGCATCGACGGATGCACCAGCGGCTGCGCGAGGGATTGGCAAACCTGGGGATCTCCTACATTCCGAAGAGCTCCCTGCACACCCTGAACTGCGTCTCCATTCCAGAGGGCGTGGATGATGCAATCGTTCGCGCGCGACTCCTCGACGAGTACTCGATTGAAATCGGCGCGGGACTCGGGCCCTTCGCCGGGAAGGCCTGGCGGATTGGTCTGATGGGGCACGCGGCCAGCCAGCGGAATGTGGATCTCCTGCTCGCCGCGCTCGGG
Organism: Roseibacillus sp.; assembly: GCA_046581525.1. Lineage (GTDB taxonomy): Bacteria > Verrucomicrobiota > Verrucomicrobiia > Verrucomicrobiales > Akkermansiaceae > Roseibacillus_B. The sequence continues at coordinate 15,918 of JAYGGC010000080.1, forward strand.
GAGGTCATGGAGTGAGAAGGGAACGCAGGAAGGATGGGCGGGGCTGAGATCCGCGATCGGGAGGCACTCCGCGGTTCTTCGAAAGTTCGACCCTCCAGTTTCCAGATAGAGTTCATCGTCCAGAATTCAAGTTCCAGGCTTCGTTCATGCTCCCTGCACCGAGCGGCCTGGCAATTGTCATTGAGGCGACGAAGTGATGGCGTATTGCGGCATCCTGCCCAACACTCCCCAAGCTGATGATGCAAAGTCTCCACCAGTCGCTCTCGGAGCTCCTTTCTGCTGATCGGGTCTACACCGATGATGCGCACCTGGCTGCTTATGAGTCGGACGGATTGACCGCCTTCAAGGCCAAGCCCCGTGCGGTGGTGGTGCCGGAGACTGCGGAGGAGGTGATTTCCCTGGTGCGCTGGTGTCACGAGCACGAGGTGCCCTTCGTTGCACGGGGGAGTGGGACGTCCCTGTCGGGTGGTTCGCTGCCGGTGGAAGAAGGCATCGTGATTGCGCTGAACCGGTTGAACCGGATGATCGAAGTGGATCCCGTCGATCGCGTCGCGGTGGTGGAGCCCGGGGTGATCAACCTCGATGTGAGTCGGGCCGCTGAGCAGTACGGACTGCACTTCGCTCCCGATCCCTCGAGCCAGTCCATCTGCACGATCGGTGGGAATGTAGCCTTCAACTCGGGCGGGGCGCACTGCCTGAAGTACGGGATGACTTCCAATCACGTGCTCGGAATGAAGGCGGTCCTGGCCACCGGCGAAGTGGTGGAGTTCGGGGGGCGGAGTCGCGAGCAGGTTGGGCCGGACTTCACCGGGTTGTTCTGCGGGTCCGAGGGTCTCTTCGGGGTGGGATTGGAGTTCACCCTGCGTCTCCTCCCGAGGGCGCAAAAGTTCCACACCGTGCTGGCGGGCTATCGTTCGCTGGAGGAAGCCGGCAATGCAGTCTCCGCGGTGATCGAATCGGGCTTGTTGCCCGGCGCCTTGGAGATCATGGACGCGCTGGCGGTTGAGGCGGCCGAGGCGGCGGTGGCGTGCGGCTATCCCAAGGGAGCAGAGGCGGTTCTCATCGTGGAACTGGAAGGGCCGGTGGAGAAAGTGGCCGCCGAGCGCGAGCAGTTGGATTCCATCCTGGAGGACACCAATGCGTTCGAGACGCGTGTCGCGGCCGACGCGGAGGAGCGCATGACAATCTGGCGGGGACGGAAGAGCGCGTTTTCGGCGGTGGGACGGTTGAGTCCGGACTTCATTGTGCAGGACGGAGTGGTGCCGCGGACGCGACTGGGCGAGGCCTTGCGCCGCATCGGTGAGATGTCGAAGGAGACCGGCTTTCGCGTCGCGAACGTCTTCCATGCAGGCGACGGCAACCTGCATCCCCTCATTCTTTACGATGGGCGGAAAGAGGGTGAACTGGAGGGGGCCGAAGTTCTGGCGGGGCGTATCCTTGAAATGTGCGTCGAGATGGGTGGTTCGATCACCGGTGAGCACGGGGTGGGCATGGAGAAGCGCGATTACCTGCCCGGAATGTTCTCCGAGTATGACATCGCGGTCATGAAGCGGGTTCGCGCGGCCTTTGATCCGAAAGAGATGGCCAATCCCGGAAAGATGTTCCCGGGGTCCGAGGCGCCGGCGTTGACGCAGCATGGCCTGCATCCCCTCGAGAAAGCGGGGGTGATTTCGAGAGAGTGATGGGCGCGCGACCGGTCAGTGCAGGGGAAGTGGCAGAGGCGGTGCAGGCCCACCCGCGGGTGACTGCGGTGGGCGGTGGCACGAAGAGGCCGCTGGTGGGCGATGGAGCGGAGATCGAGATGAGCGGGCTCACCGGGCTCACTGAGTACGAAGCGTCCGAGTATACATTTACGGCCAAGGCGGGGACGCCAGTGAGGGAAGTTGAAGAGGCGTTGAGAGCGAAGGGGCAGTATCTGCCGTTCGATCCGCTCTTCGCGGAAGCCGGGGCCACGCTGGGTGGTGCGGTGGCGTCCGGGCTTTCCGGTCCGGGGCGTTTTCGCTACGGCGGACTGCGCGACTTTTTGATTGGAGTGCAGTTTGTGGACGGTCACGGGAAGCTGGTCCGTTCCGGTGGGAAGGTGGTGAAGAATGCGGCGGGATTCGATCTTCCGAAGTTCCTGGTGGGGAGCCTGGGGCGATTCGGGATCCTGACCGAGGTGAGCTTCAAGGTCTTTCCAGCCCCGCGTGAGACGGTCACGCTGCGCGTCCGGTGTCCCGATCACTGCGCCGCGGTCGAGCGCCTCGCGGAGGTGTCCTCCTCGCGCTGGGAGGCGGATGCCCTCGATTACGAGGCGGGGGAGCGGTCCCTCTTCCTGCGGTTGGGTGGACCCGGCAAGTCCCTGGAACCGCTGTCCCAGGAGATCGAGACGCGCTGGCCGGGAGAAGTTGAGCGCCTCGCGGACCCCGCGGTGTGGACCAATGTGCGGGAGGCGCGGTGGAGTGGGGGATCCACCTTGGTGAAGGTGCCGATGGTGCCCTCGAAAATCGTGGCCCTAGAGGAGCGCCTGGAGTCCCTCGAGGGAGTGACAAGTTGGTACTCCTCCGGCGGGGCGGTGGCCTGGTTGGCGCTTGGAGAAAGCTCGCGAGAGGAATTGGATTGTGTGCTGGATGAATCAGGAATGAGTGGTCTCACGGTACGGGGTGAAGGAGTAGCCTCTCCCTGGATAGGGAGGCGAGATTCGGCGACCGTCCTCAGTGCGGTGAAAGCCGCGCTCGATCCGGAGAATCGTTTTCCGGATATCTAACAAGTTTCGAATTCATGCTGCACAACATCGACGCCGAAAAAATCGGGCCCTTTGGGGAGCCGATGGCCGAGGCGGTGCGCAGTTGTGTGCACTGTGGATTTTGTCTTGCGGCCTGTCCGACCTATGGGGAGTTGGGTCAGGAACTGGACACCCCGCGAGGCAGGATCGTCTTGATGAAGGAGGTGCTGGAGGGTGCGCTGGAGGTGGAGGACGCCCTGCCGCACCTCGACGCCTGTCTCGGCTGCCTGGCCTGCGAGCCGGCGTGTCCCTCCGGAGTCGAGTACCGCAACTTGATCAGCCCTTTCCGCGCGCTTGCGAATGAAACGCGTTCCCGCTCATTGGGGGAGAAGCTGCGGCGTTTCATGGTTTCGCAGACCCTGCCATTCGCGGGTCGTTTTCGCGCTGCTGCGACGTTGGCAAGATTCGCCAAGCCGTTCGCCGGGCTCATGCCGAAGTCGATGCGGCCCATGATGGAGTTGCTTCCGTCCTCGCTGCCGGCACGCCGGAAGTTGCAGGAGCGCTACGAGGCGAGTGGAAAGCGACGTGCAGTGGTGGCCCTGCTCGCCGGATGTGCGCAGCGGGTCCTCGAGCCGGACATCAATGCCGCCACCATCGAAGTGCTCACCCGCAATGGGGTGGAGGTTCTCGTGCCCAAGGCGCAGGCCTGTTGCGGTGCGCTCTCCTGGCACGGTGGCGATCATCGGGCTGCGCAGGAGTTTGCACGGCAGAACCTGGAGGCCTTTCCCGAGGAGGTGGATGCCGTAATCACGAACGCGGCGGGATGCGGATCGGGCATGCACGAGTATCCGCTCATCCTCAAGGGAAGCGATGACGAAGAGTGCGCCGTGGAATTTGCGAAGAAGGTGGTTGATGTGAGCGTCTTTCTCGAGCAACTCGGTGACTTGGAGGAGATTCCAGATTCCGGGGAGGAGGTAACGGTGGCCTACCACGACGCTTGTCACCTCTCGAACGGGCAAGGAGTGCGGGGAGAGCCGCGCCGGCTCCTCCGGATGATCCCAGGCCTGAGGCTGGTGGAGTTGCGCGATGCCCACCTCTGTTGCGGATCAGCGGGAACCTACAACATCGATCAGCCCGAAATCGCGGCCTCACTCGGCGAGCAGAAGGCCAAGGCCGTGATCGAAAGCGGTGCGGCGGTAGTGGCCAGCGGCAACATCGGATGCCTGACGCAGATGAAAATGCATCTCGAAAAGCTGGAGGTCCCGGTGCAGGTGCGTCACACCGTGCAAGTCTTGCGGGATGCCTGGACGGGGCGGGCGCCCCACTGATGGCGCCATTCTCCCTTCCGTCTCTCTCCACGGCGGTCTTGCTCCTCTGTGCTTCCGCGAACTTGCCTGCTGCCGTGGTGATCGTGGACTAGGGGCCTCACGATCCGGGCGAGGAGTCCCGGAAGAGCAACACGACTTCGAACCCGTTTGACCAGCAGGTTGCTCATGATTTCACGATTGCGGGTGCTGGTTTGGAGATAACCGCGTTGGAACTGTGGTTCACCTGCCGCGATCTGGTCGTCGATATGATGGTGATGGATGGGATTGCCCCGGCGATGCAGAGTATGCCCCTGCAGATCTTTGGTGACGAGGATGGTGATCCGGGGAGCGTCGTGTAGCAGGCAGAAGTCTCGTTTGTCGCGGAGGCTACGGGCGACCAGAACGGCTTCGATTCGCCCAACGAGATCTTCACTGCCTATATCGATCTTGCCACCCCTTCCAGCCGACGGCTGGAGAGACCTACTGGCTGAGGCCCCTGGGTTCCGACGATAGCGTGACGTGGCAATGGCAGCTCAGCAGCGCGACTGGAGAGCGACGGAGCAGGGGCGGCGGGGCAGGTCCGGATTGGCGGAGAGTTCGTCTTGATAATGGGAATCCCTTGATGGGCGATTTTGCCTTCCGGCTTTACGTCGTGCCCGAGCCCTCGAGCTTGCTTCTGCATGCCTCCTTCGTGGTTTTTTGCGGCGCGCGTCGATCGCGGCGAGGATGAGCTTGATCATCGGAGGGCAGAGAGTTTCCCTTGGGAACAATGGAGGTCGAAGCGATGAATGAAGCGAAGGTGGCCGGGCGCTGGGAGTTGGCGACCTCCCGTCTCCGGTTACCACGTCTGGTGCCGGGCGACGGGGAGCATCTACATCGCTACCGTAGTGATCCCAATGTGCGGAGGTTCCAGTCCCTCTGCCCCGAAAGCGTGGAAGCGGCCGAGGAGTTTGTCGCGCAGCAACTGCATGTTGAATTCGGTACCAAGGGGACGTGGGCCCAGATCGGAGTTGAACTCAGCGAAGAGAAAATGCTCATTGGGGATTTTGGGGTTCACTTCCTCGAGGAGGAAGAGCGGCAGGCCGAGCTCGGCTTCACGATCGCGCCCTCCTTCCAGCGGCGTGGCTATGCGCGTGAAGCGATGATGGCCTTGCTGGGACATCTCTTTGAGGAGTGCAAGAAACACCGGGTGGTCTTGCGGATGGATGCGGGCAACGCGGCCGCCCTCGCGCTTGCGTCCTCGCTGGGATTTCGGAAAGAAGGGCTCTTCGTGAAAAGCTTCTGGGCAGATGATCACTGGGCGGACAAGGTGGTGTGCGCGATGTTGCATTCGGAATGGGGACAGTAATACAGCGATGAGCGTCGATCCGGAAGGAACCAAGGCGCTGTGTTTTGACCTTGGGAACACCTTGATCGAATTCGGGCCGCGCCAGATCGCGCACCAGTACGAAGAGCTGAAGCGCACGCTGGAAAGGATGTTCGGACCCTGTGATGGCACGGTGCTGAAGGCGGTGCGCGATCGCCAAATCGTCGCACCCTACACGAATGGCTATCGCGAAAACAAGCTGGCAGACTGCGGCGCGGAATTGATTCGCGAGATTTATGAGGTGGAACCGGAGGACCATCACGTCGAAGAGATGACGGAGGCTCGCTACCGGGCGTTCATGGAGGGGATGGAGGTTGCGGATGAGGTGCTCGTCCTGCTGCGGAAACTGCAGGGACGCTATCGTCTTGCGCTGCTCTCCAATTATCCGTGCGGTCGATCGATCCGCGATGGCTTGGCCAAGCTAGGGCTTGCGGAGTTCTTCGAGGCGATCGTGATCTCGGGCGAAGTGGGCTTCGTGAAGCCTCACCCACGGCCCTAGGAGCTCTTGCTGGAGGGGCTTGAGTTGGAGGCCGGTCAGTGTGTCTACATCGGCGACAACTGGCTGGCCGATGTGCAAGGGGCGAAAGGGATCGGGATGCGTGCGATTCTCACCACGCAGCACGTTCCCTATGAGAAGTTTGAGCGGAGGGAGGGCGATCATGAACCCGACGCCCGAATCGGGCACCTCGGGGAATTGAAAGGGCACTTCCTGGCCTGAATTCAGCGCACGAGACCAGAAAGTGCCCTGGAGAGAGTGGTTATTTTCTGAGCGGTGCCCCGTGACTTCGGGAAGATCGATGTCGCCTGCCCCTTGATGTTGTATCTAGTTGGAAATGAGGACCCGCGGCGGTGGAGATTCTTTGAAGGTTTTCAGAATTGCATTCGATGAACCCCGACCGGACGCGATGGGGTTGACGACAGGATCGCGAATCAGAGGATGGCGGCGAGGTGGAACGATGAAAGTAAACTACGCGGTTGTCTTTGTGAGCGAGATGCAAACATCGGTGGCCTTCTACCGGGATGTGGTCGGGCTGACACTCAAATTTGAAACTTCGCACTGGACCGAGTTTGCCACCGAAGGCGCGACCCACGCAGATCCCATCTCCTACATTGCGAGTGAGGTAGTTCGTCTCGGGATGCCCATGGGTTGCCACCCGCAAATCGGGGGGAGCCCCTTGCCTTCAAGTGCTTATGAATGCCAAGGCTCTCGCTCCCAATTCCCTGCGGCGCCGAGAGCCCTGAATCTATCCGAATTGGGTCCCCTTTGCTCTCGCATTCCGGGCGGAACCTACTCAGCTTGGCCAGTGCTATGAAGTCAGTCTCTGTCTCCGTCCGCAGCGCCGTCTTGCTGATGGCTTTGGTTCCTCTCGGAAATGTTGGAGCCCAGTTGCTCAGAAACCTGGAGGCCTTCGGGAATTCGGTATCGCTCATCGACGTCAACCGATCTGATCCCGATAACCTCGAGGTAGACGGGCCGAAGCACCTCGCCACTGCCGACTTCGATCTCGATGGTCTTCCCGATTTGGCAGCGAGCAAGGTCTTTGGGAAGGTAGCGGTGGTATTCGGCGAAGGTGGGACGGACTTTAGCCCGGCTCAGTTCTTGTCACCACCAGCGGATACGGGGGAACTGCGGGGGATTACCACCGCAGATTTTAATGGAGACGGTCGACCGGACATCGCGATCGCGGCGCCCTACAGCGGACGGGTGGTCCTCTTCGCATCGCTGGGCAACCAGGCCTTCGGGGCGCCGGTGGTGATCGAGGCCTGGCGCGGAGTGCGCGCTCTCTTGCCTCTGGATCTCGATGGGGATGGGGACCAGGATTTGATTGCAGCCGGGCCGGTAGGGGATGCCCACCGGGCGACCAAGGCCGGAGTAAGGCCTCTCATCAACGACGGAAGCGGCAAATTCGTGATGGGAGACCATTTGTCCCTCACGGGCGGATCGTGGAGAGACAAGTTTCCCCGGCCCGTGTTCGCGATGAGTGCGCTGCCTTCGAAGGGAGTTGGTGAGCGTGCGGTCGTGACCCACGTCAATAGCTCCGAGATCTGGATTCTCAACTTGGAGGCCGGGAATCTCGTCATCGAGACCAGGTTTCCAGCTCTCCTGCCGACGCGCTCGCTGGTCGCAGGCCCGGTCTTGAGCCAGGACGGCCAGTTCGATCTCGTGCAGGCCGCGCGCGATGAAAATCAGATCCTGGTGCGGAGTGGTGAGGCCGGAGCCTTCAGTGATGGCATCGTGCAGCGACTCTATATTCCAGGCGCACCGCGGGCTCTTGCCCTGGCGGACGTCGATGCGGACGGCTGGAACGACCTGCTCGTGGTCTTGCGAAACTACGATCGGGTGGTGACCTTTCACAACGACCGGGGTTCCTTGACCCTGGCCGCCGAAGCGCCCGTCGGCTCCAGTCCGCGCGATCTGGTGCCAGCCGACTTCAATGGCGACGGACGGATCGATCTGGCGGTCTCCAACCGGCGATCGGATAACATTTCGGTGCTCTTGACGCAGGCGGATGGTCCTGGCTTTGAGCGCTTGGACTCCGTCTATGACGTGGATGGAGGAGTTTCCGGACTCTTTCTTCACGACTTGAATGGTGACGGTCGGGACGACGTGATCCAGAGTCACATCCTGACCAAGGAGATCAGCGTGCGCATGGCCGGAATCGGTGGCGTGTTGGGGCCGGCGGTTTATTCGGCGCTCGAATCGCCTCCCGTCTCCTTCCGGGCTGGAGACTACAACGGTGATGATCATGCCGACCTGATCGTGGTCCACAGCAATAGCTCGCGGCCGGGACTCAGCGTGCTTTTCGGTGATGGCAATGGTGGTTTTAATCCGCCTTCCTTCCTGCCCTCGACCGGAGGGGGGCTCTTCTCGGTCATCGTGGCGGATTTCGACAACGATGGATTGCCGGATGCGGCGGTGGGCAATTACGACTGCCGTCTTTCGATGTTCAAGGGGGTGCCGGGCGGCGGTTTTGAATTTGTGAAGCTCGGCTTGTTCACCTACGAGGCCCGCGCGATGATGGTCTCTGATTTTGATGACGACGGGGATCTCGACCTCGCCGGGGCGAGTGCGAATGGCTCGATGACCGTGGTCGAGAATGATGGGACTCTCTTGCTCCCTCCCCGAGTCGGAGTGGAACACAGCGAGGTCTATCGTAAGGAGAAGTTCAATGCGCCAGCGGGCAAGGGGAGAATCAAGTCGATGGTGATCGTCGATTGGAATGGCGACGACGACGAGGATCTTGCGATCAATTCCGAGGATGGAGTCTCTATTTTCCTCGGGAAGGACGGCTTGGGATTCGAGGCCTTGCCGTCGGTAGTGCCCGGCACCCGTGGATCGAGCGATCTCGTGCTCGGGGACTTTGATGGTGATGGCGTGAATGACATGGCCACCGCCTGCCGGCTTCTGTCCTGTGTGGTGATCCTGAAGGGCCAACCGGGAGGGGGAAGTTTTGAGGTGGCGACCGTCACCACCGTTCCGGCGGCCGATCACATTGCAACCGGGGACATTGATGGCGATGGCCTGGCCGATCTCGCAGGTTCGGGAGAGGTTCTCTGGGTGGCGCTTTCAAGTCGTCCTCCCGACAGCGCAGGCGGTTCGATCGATACCTCCCGCCCGCCCAAGGACGCGGTGGTGATCAATGAGGTGTTGGCCTCGAACAAGACCCTCTTGCTTCTGAACGACAACCGGACCCCTGACGCCATGGAACTCTTCAACGGGCGCGAGACGGTCGAGTCGTTGGCCGGTTGGAAGGTGGTCTACCAGCGTGCACCGGTCGATGGACGGGTTTATGCGCCGGTGATTTATGCCTTCCCGGATACGGTCTTGATCGAGCCGCGGCAACGGATCGTCTTGTACTGTGACGACAGGGTCGGCTACCTGCACACGAATTTCAAACTCGCGCGGGAGGGGGCAACCCTGACCTTGAAGGACCAAGCCGGAACGGTAATCGATTCGATCACCTACGAACTCCAGGAGGCGGATGTCTCGTTGGGACGCTACACCGACGGAGCCGATTTGATCACCTTGAAGGAAGAGCCGGACATTGGGGCGCCGAACTACACCACGGTGACCATCGAGCCCGACTTCAAGCGCGTGAGTGTGGTGCCCGGCAGCCTCTACAGCGGGCATGAGATTCGACCGGTTCTCTCCGTGAAGGCGGAGGACGAAGTCGGCATCTTTACGCTGACCGCTGTTTGGCAGACTCTGGACGGGTTTCACTCCGGGCGGTTTGGCCTATTCGACGACGGCAGGAACGACGACGGAGATGCACTCGATAGCTGGTTCGCCGGTAAATTCCCCGCGTTGCCCGCCGGTTCGAAAGTGGAGTTTTTCCTGCAGGCGACCAACTTGATCGACGAGGAGGAAACGGCCCCCGGGGATCCGGTGTTTTCGCTGCCGGGGTTGGAGGTGACCAACTACGCGTTCACGATTCCAGAAGAAGGCGCCGTGCCACCCACTATCGAGATTTCGGAGGTGCAACCCCACCGCCGGGGCATCGACGGGGCTGGGGATAAGGCAGATTATATCGAGATCAGGAACACGGGCGACTCCGCGGTCCCGCTTGAGGGATTGGCCCTGCGCGATGCGATCTTCGACAGTGGGAAGAGTCATTCTCTGAGGGGCACCCTGGAGCCGGGAGAGCATCGGGTTTACTACGCCAATGGAACTCCCCGAGCTGGGCCGAATCACATCCCCTTCAAGCTGGATAGTGCGGGAGATACCGTGTGGCTGGTCGAGCTTGATGAGCGGGGCGTTGCGACTCCGTATGACCGAGTGCGTCCACCGGATGACACCGGATCGACGGATTCATGGGCTCGGCTGGGACCGGGTGGAGAGTTCGTCTCTCTGCCAGCGACGCAAGGGGAGGCGAATTTGCCGGCCGGCCAAGTCTACTTTGGGTTGGTGCCTGCCTCCGAACCCGGAGGCGGTCAGTTCCTGCGCCTGGGCTTCCCCGCGCCGCTGGGCAGCACCCCGGTGGTAGAGTCATTGGCGGGCGCAAGCTGGGTGCCTGAGCAGGCCTTTACCGGCAATGGCTTCGAACGGTCGATAGACTTTCCCATTGATCGCGCCGCGCGATTGTTCCGGGTGCGCAAATGATTGTTCACGCTCCCTCGAAGCCCGCATTGGCGGCGAGGGAGCGCTGAAGGACACCAGTGGTTCGACAACTCTGAAATGATGGGTAGGCCCGCCAGAGAATGGCGGACTGGCAAGATGGCGAACTGGAGTGAATGGAGTCATTCTCGACCGTTCGTCACCGCCGCCAGTGCTTCATTCCACCAGGGAATACTCGTCAGTTCTGAGTTGTTGGACTACCAGCAGGCCCTCGCAGGATTGACGCTAGGGGTTTAGGCTCGT
>JAYGGC010000125.1:0-3206 GCA_046581525.1 Roseibacillus sp.
CTGAACGCCGGCGTAAGTGTGCACATCAAAGTCATTACCGAATTGCTTGGACCAGCCGTTCTGCGGAATCAGTTGGCTCGCTCCGCCGGTAGTTCCGGCCGAACCCGGTGCTCCGACGTAGCCTTCGTCGGATTCGAACCCAGTCATGAAATCGGCGAGAGCGGATGATGAGAGCAGGCCCAAGCACAAGAGCGAACCTGGAATCAGCCAGAAATGGAAACGGTTGCCACTGCTCATAATCGTGACAGTGAATTTCGGGCCCCCCGATGTCAAGCTCACGGGGCGGCGCCGACGGCGCTGCGTGGTATTATTGCTAGGAAATTGCTTTTCCAGCCCTGATTTCCTGGAGCTTCACGGGCCGGGGTAGGTGGGGGTGCAGAGGACGCGGGAGATGCTCCTTTCGCGGGGGCGGCGGCGATGGCGGCGGCCCCGGAGAACAGGGTGCCGAGGACGGTGATGTTCTGGAGGATTTTCATGGAATCAATGAGCCCGCGACTCCCTTCAGCACGGCCTGGAGCAATGGAAGTTGGTAGATCGGTTTCTCTCATGGTTTTATTGCTAAGGAATCGCTTTTCTGACCCCGGCGTCCCTGGTCGCCTGTCGGGCGGGGTTGGTGGGGGTGCAAACGTTACCTCAGCACTCCCCTCGCGGAAAACGTGCGGGAAGAGGTTGCCAACCTCCCCGTTTCGGAAGTGTAACCACGGCAAGCAAGGTCGCGCCAGACTGAGGCGGGTCTCCCTTCTCAGCGATATTCACCGACCTTGCCGGAGGAGTGGAGTTTCAGTGGGACAATGCTGGCCGACGAATCCAGACTCTTGGTGACGATCGGACCGGAAGAATCCAGGCTGCGTGTTTCAATCGGAGCGGGCGAGTCCAGGCTGGTCGTCACAATCGGTTCCGACGAGTCGAGACGCGAAACAAAGGGAGGAGCCGCTGCCAGTCGAGCCGCCAGCCATTCCAACTCGGCTTCTCGCTTCAGCATGATCTGTGCCGCTCGAGAATCCCACTGAAAGCGTTTCTGAAATTCCGCCGGGAGCGTCGCGTGGCGAAGACGGGCACTGCCTTCTGCATGGTGAATCTCGAGACCGACGTCGGTGACTCGTCGCACCACCACGTCCCGGTACGATTTTCCGGAGACGGTGATCAATTCCGGATACATCTCCCCAACCGCCGCCATTCTCACCCACTTGAGATACCTGGGGCGGTAGGTGTAGTTCGCTCCGGCGTAGCCACGGATCTCACGCTCAATCCCCCGGACGTCCTCTCTGAGGAGCAGGTCCTGGCCGGTGAGTTCCTTCATCTTCCTCAACATCCCCTCCAACTCGCCGAATCGCGCCAGGGTCTCTCCCTCCGCGGGCAACTCGCGCAGTTGCGCCTCGAACGCTTCAAGGAGTTCGGCTTGAGCCCGGAGCTCCACTTGTGCCCGAAGCTCCTCTTTTGGCACCCAGTCCGCAATCACCGGAACCGACCCCAGCACCAGACTGCAGGCCGCGATGCAGCAAATGAATCCTCTGCTCGGCGGCATCATCAATCCCAACATGCGATTCGTCCGGGATCAGTGCAAGGAGAACCGCCGACCCAAGAACGGGTTTTCTTCGCCAAGCGTCCGGCAAATGGCCGCGCCTTTGACCGTGCAAGTCAATGCTATACAGCGGGAAGAGGAAAAAGAAACTCAAATGAAGTACATGGGCGCGCCGGCTTATTGCTAGGAATTTCCTTTTTGAGACCGGGTTTCATTGAGCTTCACGGGCCGGGGTAGGTGGGGGTGCAAGCGCTGACCGCGCCGGTGAGAAGAAAAAGAGAGGTGAACAGTTTCATGTAGCCGAACTCAACGCACTGACTCGCAAGCGCAACCTCGCGCAAGGGTTTGTTAGAAGGGTGCGCATCGTTCTGCTTGCCGACGAGGGTTTTGACAATCTGGAGATCGCGGCGCGACTTGCTCTACATCGCAACAGTATTGGGAAGTGGCGAAGCCGATATTTGTGTGATGGAATCGCCGGCCTGGATGACAAGCCACGCCCTGGCCAGCCGCTCAAGTACTCGCCCTCGCGGATTCAGAAGGTGGTTACCAAAGTGTGCAGCAAGCCACCGAAAGGCATGTCGAGATGGAGCCATACGACCCTGGCCAAAGCGCTCCACATGCCGAGATCGGTCGTGCAGCGGATCCTGAAGAAGTATGATCTTCATCCTCACCGACTGAGGACGTTCAACTTCAGTCCCGATCCGGAGTTCGAGAGCAAACTGCTTGAAGTCGTCGGTCTCTACATGAGTCCACCGCAGAATGCAGTGGTGATCTGCATGGACGAGAAAACGGGGATTCAAGCTCTTGACCGGACTCAGCCCATGCTGGCATTACGGAGCAAACAACCCAAAACCTGGACCAACGAATACGTGAGACATGGAACACGGACGATGCTCGCGGCCCTCGATATCGTCACGGGAAAGGTAACCACTTGGGTGAACAAAACTCGGAAGTCGGCAGACTTCGTAACGTTCATGAACAAAGTCGTGAAGGTGTACCCGAAGCAACGCCTGTATGTCATCATGGATAATTTGAACACTCACAAAGGTAAGGCTGCTCAGGAATGGCTGGAGGATCATCCCAAAGTCAGTTTCCACTTTACGCCGACCCACGCGAGTTGGGTCAATCTGGCGGAGTGCTTCTTCTCGATTCTCACTCGGCAAGGCCTCCAACATTCCGTTCACCGCTCGGTGAGAGAATTGACCAAGTTCCTCGATGAGTTCGTTGAACAATACAATGAAAGCTGCGGTCCGTTCATATGGACCAAGGGCCCAGAAAAACTGAAACGGATCATAGAACTCACACGAGCTTACCAAGATTCAATGCACACTAATTAAGTGTACGATGTACTAGCCCCGTTTTTAGCCCCGTTTTTAGCCCTTTTTTTCCAACGGCCAGGACGACTCATAACTCGTTTGGTTCCGAGTTTTGTAGGAGTTTGAAGCATTTAGAAAGGATCTGCAATTTCACCCGATCCGAATTTTTTATGAGTCCTTTGCTCTACCCCTGAGCTACCCTGCCTTTTTCGGGGACGCGCGGGACTATATCGTGGAGCCCTCGCTGTCGACAGCAAAAATTGCCCGCCTGCGCCCCGCCCGCATTGCTTTGACAACTTCGCTCGATCTCCGCAGAGTCCTCGCAAATTGTGGCCGACGCTCGATTCACTCTTCTCAACCGCACCAAC
>JAYGGC010000131.1:0-8048 GCA_046581525.1 Roseibacillus sp.
AAGCGGATGCTGCAGCAAGCGGTGGATGCTCTTTTTGAGAATAGCCGTTTCGAGCGGCCGGTGCCCGGTGTCGGAGGCCGGCCCGCGGCGAAATCGCTTTCCGACATTCTCAAGGGCAAGGCCGGACGTTTCCGCCAGAACCTGCTGGGCAAGCGGGTGGACTACTCGGGCCGTACGGTGATCACACCGGGGCCGGAGCTTAAGATGCACCAATGCGGTCTTCCCAAGAAGATGGCGCTGGCGCTCTTCGAGCCCTTCATCATTCGCCGCCTCAAGGAACTTGGCTACTGCCATACCGTGCGCTCGGCGAAGAAGATGATCGACCGCAAGACCACCGAGGTCTGGGATATCCTGGAAGAGGTGACCCATGGGCATCCGGTCATGCTGAACCGGGCTCCCACCCTGCACCGTCTCTCCATCCAGGCCTTTGAGCCGGTCCTCATCGAGGGTTCCGCCATTCGCCTGCACCCGCTGACTTGTACCGCCTACAACGCGGACTTCGACGGTGACCAGATGGCAGTGCACGTTCCGCTCTCCGTGGAAGCGCAGATGGAAGCCCGGCAACTCATGCTGGCGCCGAATAACATCTTCTCGCCCGCAAGTGGTCGCCCGATCGCGACGCCGACGCAGGACATCATTCTCGGCATCTATTACCTCACCTATACCCGTCCCAATTCCCAACCGGGCGACCAGGAAACGATTCCGATGTTCGAGAATCCGACCGAGGTCGAGTTCGCCTTGGCGGCACGGAAGGTGAGCTACCACGGCTGGATTCGCCTCCGTAATCCCGATTATGGCAAAGACACCATCTTCGGGGAGAAGGATCGCAAGATGTTGGTGACCTCTCCCGGTCGCGTGCGCTTCAATGAAATCTGGCCCGAAGGTCTCGGCTTTATCAACAATACGGTGAGCAAGAAGGAGATGGGCGACATCATCTGGCGTTGCTACCAGGTCGCCGGCCAGGCCGGCACGGTCAAGACTCTCGACGACTTGAAGGAACTCGGATTCCGCGAAGCGACCCGTTCCGGGTGTTCAATCGGAATTGTCGACATGGTGATTCCCGAGGAGAAGGAGTCCGAGATCAAGAAGGCCTACACCGAGATCGAGAAGGTCTCCAAGCACTACCGCAACGGAATCATCACCGACGGTGAGCGCTATCAGAAGGTGGTCGATATCTGGACCCGTGCAACCGACAACATCGCGAACGTCCTCTTCCGCAAGCTGGAGTTCAACGAAGGTGGGGAGATGGCGAACCCACTCTTCATGATGGTTGATTCCGGTGCGCGAGGGAACAAGAACCAGATCAAGCAGCTCTCCGGAATGCGCGGCCTGATGGCCAAGCCCTCTGGAGAGATTATCGAGCGCCCGATTACATCGAACTTCCGGGAAGGCCTTTCGGTGTTGGAGTACTTCATCTCCACGCACGGTGCGCGCAAGGGGCTGGCCGACACCGCCCTGAAGACTGCCGACTCGGGATACATGACCCGGAAGCTGGTCGACGTTTCGCAGGACGTGATCGTGACGCAGCAAGACTGCGGAACGGTCCGGGGCCTGCAAGTGCATTCAATCTACTCGGGTGACGAGGAGTCCGCGTCCCTTGCGACGCGGATCTATGGACGGGTCTCCTGCGAGAAGGTGACCGACCCGGTTTCCGGCGAGGTCATCGTGGATGTCAACGACCTCCTTACCGAGGTGAGATCGAATCGCATCGAGGACATCGGTCACGAGCGCCTCAAGATTCGTTCCGCTCTCACCTGTGAGTCGGAGCGCGGTTGCTGCAAGCTCTGCTACGGCCTGAACCTCGCAACCGGTAACTATGCCAAGATTGGTGAAGCGGTGGGGATCATCGCCGCGCAATCGATCGGGGAGCCCGGAACGCAGCTTACGATGCGGACCTTCCACTCCGGAGGGGTGGCGATCGGTGTCAACAAGCAGCCGTTCATCGAGGCCCGCGCCAAGGGAAGGGTTCACTACCAGGATCTACGGGTGGTGGAAAACAAGGAAGGGAACAACGTTGTCCTCAACAAGAACGGCAAGATTTCGATCACTGACATGAACGGGCTCGAGCTTGAATTGCACAAGATTATCGTTGGTTCAATCATCTCCGTGAAGGATGGGGCCGAGGTTGCCAAGGGCGACCCGATTGCGACCTGGGATCCGCACAGTGTGCCGATCATTTCCGAGAAGAAGGGTAGCGTGGAATTCCGCGACATGATCCCCGGGATCACGGTGCAGACCGAGACCGACAAGGAGACCGGGAAGAAGGGCATGACCGTCACTGAGCACAAGGAAGACCTTCACCCGCAGGTGGTGGTCGTTGATCCGGCCTCAGCCGAGGTCCTGGCCGCCTACTCGATTCCGGTGGGCGCTCACCTCTCGGTGAAGGAAAAGCAGAAAGTCGCTGGCGGAACGCAGCTTGCACGGACGCCGCGCAAGGTGGCCAAGACCAAGGACATTACCGGTGGTCTGCCGCGAGTTGCGGAACTCTTCGAGGCTCGTCGTCCCAAGGATGCCTGCGTGATTGCCAAGATCGACGGTGTGATTTCCTTCGGCGCGAATGTGCGCGGCAAGAGGAAGGTGATCGTGACCGACGATGAGTCGGGGGAAAGTGTCGATCACCTTGTCCCGATGGGCCGCCACATGGTTATCGCCGAAGGCGATACGGTGGTTCGCGGGGACCAGATCACGGAAGGTCCGGTGGCACCGGAAGATCTCCTCGAGGCCTGCGGTGTGCAGGATCTCCAGGAGCACCTCGTGAACGAAGTGCAGTCGGTCTACCGCGCCCAGGGTGTGGAGATCAACGACAAGCACATCGAGATCATCATCCGCCAGATGCTGCGCAAGGTGAAGATCAGCGATCCGGGTGACACCAACTTCCTTTGGGGTGACCAGATCGAGCGTGTGACCTTCAAGAAGACGAATGAGAAAATGATCGAGCAGGGAGGTAAGCCGGCCGAGGCCGAGCCCGTCCTTCTCGGAATCACCAAGGCCTCCCTCGAAACGGAGTCCTTCATTTCCGCAGCTTCCTTCCAGGACACCACGCGGGTGCTTACCGATGCCGCCACCCTCGGCAAGGTGGACTACCTGAAGGGGTTCAAGGAGAACGTCATCATGGGTCACCTCATCCCGGCTGGCACCGGTTTCGATACTCACCGCAATGTTGACATCGAGTTCACGGTGGAGGAGCCCGAGCCGCAGGTCGAAGAGGCCCCGCAGGAGGCCGAGACTGCCTAGGTCGCAACATTCCCGATCCTCTCATTTCACTGCCGGGTCGCTTTCGCGGCTCGGCAGTTTCTTTGGGATGAGGTATGAAGTGCGTGCATGGCGCGCCAGAAGCCCAGAACCGGAGGACGGCCCAACCGACATACGGCCGAGCGAAAAGACCCCCAGGCCACGCGCGAGGGAGACCTGCGCGAAATCCTGGAGGGGAGCTCCTGTCCCTTGATCCTGATCCTCGATAGCGTACAGGATCCCCACAATCTCGGTGCCATTCTACGGAGTGCAGACGGAGCCGGGGTGGATCTCGTGATTGCACCGAAGGATCGTGCGGTGGGAATCACGGAGGTGGTGCGCCGGATCTCAGTGGGTGCCGCCGATCATGTCCGCTTCATGCGCGTCACGAACCTGGTGCGGACGATGGAAGAGCTCAAGGAGGCTGGGGTCTGGCTGGTGGGAACTTCGGATCAAACCGAACTGAGCCTCTACCAGGCGGATCTGAAAGGGCCGCTTGCGATCGTGATGGGCGCCGAGGGGCCTGGCTTGCGGCGGTTGACGGAAGAGAAGTGCGACTTCCTGGTGCAAATCCCGATGAAGGGCCGGGTGGAGTGTTTGAATGTGAGCGTTGCCACGGGGGTATGCCTCTTTGAGGCCCTTCGGCAACGTGAGAGTGCGGCCAGGAAATCGTGAGCGTGTCGCCAGCCAGCGCCTTTGAAGAACCGGTGCGGATTCTATCCGATCTGCACCTTGCTCATCCCGCCTCGCAGATCGACAGGGTGGAATCGCTGCGGCCCCTGATTGGGGGTGCCCGCACCGTGATCTTCAATGGAGACACCTGTGAGCAGAGTTGTGTGGATTGGACCGAAGAGGGTGAAGCGCGGTTGGGGGAGCTCCTGGAGTTGTGTTCGCAGGAAGGAGCAGCGCCGGTCTTCCTCGCGGGAAACCATGACCCTGAGATCACAGCGAGGGGCTGGCTCGATCTGGCGGGAGGGAAGATCCTGGTCACTCACGGCCATGCCATCTATCCCGGCGTGGCGCCGTGGACTCACGAGTACCTGTTCCGGAAGAAGGAGATTCTGCGGATGGTGGAAGAGAGGCGCTGCGCGGAAGCGGACCTCGCCTACCATTGGGAGACCACGCGCACGATCACGCAGGCGTTGAAGCCGGAGCGCGCGCGGAATTTGGGGAGGATGGGACGGAACTACCTCCTCAGCGCGGCCTGGCCGCCCGAGCGCTGTTTCAACATCCTGCGGGTCTGGCTCACCATGGTGGACATGGCGAATCAGTTTGTGCAGCGCTTCCGTCCCAAGACGGAAGTCTTTTTCTTCGGACACTTTCACCGGGCGGGGATCTGGCAGCGGGACGATCGGATCATTTGTAATACCGGCGCCTTCATGCGTGGGGCACGGCCGCTGGTGGGGGACCTGAGCGATGGTTGGTTGCGGATGTTTTCCGTGGACAAGGCAAATGGCGAATATCACCTGGATGGGGCGCAGACCACGATCTTGGTGGCCTGACTTCCTTCGGGAGAAGGATAGGCTCTACTCCTCTCGCAAGGCATAGTGGATATGCGGAGCGTAGAGGGCGGGTTCGAGGAGGAAGGAGTCGTGGCCCTTGTCCGAATGTACCGTGATGTAGATCGGTTCGATGCCGGCCTGTTCCAGCGCGAGGACCAACTCCCCTTGCTCTTCCGGGTAGAAGCAGAAGTCTGAGTCGATGGAGAAAACAAGGAATTGGTGGTTTGCCTTGCGGCAGCGCTCGAGGAGTTCTGCCATGTCCGCGGCGTCTCCTTCGCGGGCGGCTTCATAGCGCGACCACATGTCGATGATGCGCAAGTAGGTATTGGCATCGAAGCGGCTGACGAACTTCTTACCCTGGTAGAGCATGTAGCTCTGGAACTGGTCACGCACTTCGTACCATGCGAGGGAGTCGCTTTGCTGGATGACATCCCGGCGGGCGCGACGCTCGAAGGCGTCGAGGTGGACAAAGGTCTTGTGCGAAATCATGCGTGCCAGGGCGAGCCCGAGATCCGGATGTCCATCGTCGTAGTAATCGCCCCCGTTGAAGAAGGGATCGTTCTCGATGGCGAGAATCTGTTCAAAGAGAATCAGGCGATTCAGGACGGTGGTTTTGATCCCGCTCGCGATTGAGATGACGATCCGCACGCGCTCCGGGTAGTTGGTGGCAAAGGTGAGGGAGACGAGGCCCCCCACGGAGGGACCCACCACGGCTTGCAGGCAATCGATGCCGAGGTGATCGAGGAGCAAGGTGGCCACCTTGGCCTGGTCCGAGATGGAGACGTGTGGAAAGGATGATCCGTAGGGCTTTCCCGTCTTGGGATTTGGGCAGGTCGGTCCGGTGGATCCGTAGCAACCGCCGATCAGGTTGAAGCAGAGGACGAAGTGGCGGTCGGTATCGATGGCCTTGCCGGGGCCAACACAGCCGTCCCACCACCCCTCGTAGACTTCTTCGTTCCAGAGTTGGCCGGCTTCCGCAAGGTTGGGATTGAAGCCGGCCACGTGTTGGCTGCCCGAGAGGGCATGAAAAATCAGGACCGCATTGGACTTTTCGGCATTTAGTTCGCCCCACGACTCATAGCTAAGCTGGATCGCGTCGAGTTCTCCGCCCTCGCGAAGAGAGAGCGGTGATTCCTCAGCGGTGACGGCGTGGAAGAGACAGGCTTGGATGTGTTCCTGATCGTTGGACACGGTTCGGAAATACGCCGAACCGGACCGAATGAAAACGGATTATTTTGACAAGGCCCTGTCCAGGCGATGAAAGGGGGGGTGGAGACGACAGTGGGCTACAAGGAATGGGTTGCAGTGTGTGGCGCTCTTGGCAGCGGTCGGCAGTGTGTCCTGCTGCGAAAGGGTGGGATTCGTGAGGGTCGCGAGGGCTTCTCCTTCAAGCATGAGCGCTTCTACCTGTTTCCCACACGATTTCACGCCCAGGCCGAACAGGTGCGCATCTCCTGCGATTCCTCCCTCGGAGCAGGGGAGTGGCAGGTGGGAGAAAGGGTGACGGTTCAGTTCTGGTGCGAATCGATGTGGGCCACGACCCTGACAAGGTGGGAAGCGGTCCAGCAGCTTGAGCCGTTCCACATTTGGAGTGAGGAACTGGTGCGAGAGCGATTTGATTGCGGAGATGTTCAGCAGATTCACTGTGCGCTGGTGCGGGTTCATGCCCTCCCGCAACCGTGGATGATTCCCTACGAGAAAAAGTACGGAGGATGCCGGACCTGGGTGGACTTGCCGGGCGCGCCCGCGAATGGACCGGACCAGGCAGCGGTCCTCTCGGACGAGGGGTTTGCCGAGTCCCGCGCCGCGATCGAACAGATCGTGGGGGTGAGGTGAGACTAGCAGCTGCCAGGTGGAATGTCGCGAGGTTAGGAGCGGTGATCGTGGGGCAGGGAGGTCGGAAGGCGATGATCGGATGCACGATGCACCAAATGGATGGGGATGCGACCGTGGGGGGGTGGCGCGGGAGTCTCATGGTTTCCGGCGAAAATTCGACCGGCCAATTTCCAACTAGATCTCAGAGCCAGATATCAGGATCCAATCGCCGTCAGGGGGCTCCGATCTGGGAATTGGGACTTGGTGCGGAAGCTTGTTTGGAACTTGGAGGAATGGAACTTTCGCCGGGTGGCCAAGTGCTCATCGTTGGCGGAGAGCGACGAAGGACGAGCCTTAACCTAGCGCAACTCCTGCTACGCACAGATTCCGCTCTCTTCCAGGGCGATGCGCGCGGCCCCGATCAGGCCGGCGTCGTTTCCGAATTGGGCCGGGACGATGGCGAGGTGATCTTTGAAGGGTCCGCTGAGCTGGCTGGCAAGGGATGCTTGGAGAGGGTCGAAGAGAAGGGAGCCCGCCTGGGCAACCCCTCCGCCGATCACGATGATCTCCGGGTTGAGGAGATAGCAGCAGTCGACCAGGGAGCTCGCCAGCTGGGCGGCGGCGTCGATCCAGATTTGCGATGCGATCTCATCACCATTCCGCGCCGCGGTCGCGAGTTCGGAGGGCTGGCACGCGGCGAGGGATTTCTCGATGCCCTTGCGCGCGTAGGCGAACTGCGCTTCGGCGGCGAGTTCGTTGTTGCCGATGTAGTCCTCGAGCGCGCCGAGATTGCCATAGACCCCCTTGCGGCCTTCGTAGTGAATGGAGGCCTGGCCCAGCTCCCCGGCGGCCGAGCGCGCACCGCGGATGAATATCCCGTGCGAGACAATGCCACCTCCCACCCCGGTTCCGAGAGTGAGGGCCACGACATGGTTGCAGCCGCGGGCGGCGCCCAGTTTCCATTCGGCGTAGGTCATGGCATTGGCGTCGTTCTCCACTTGGCAGGGAAGATCGCAGCGCTTGGCAAACTCATCGCGCATCGGAACATCCTGCCAGCCGGGGACGTTGGAGAGGTTGTGGACGAACCCGCGGGCAAAATCGACAAAGCCCGGCATGCCAATTCCGACCGCCGCAACGGTGGGGTGCTTTTCCCGGAGAGCGCGCGTGGTGTCGGCCATCGCGTCGATCAACCGGGGCGGGTCGGGGTAATCCCTGGTGACGAGTCGGTCGGCCGACTCGATGACTTCAGCACCGTCCACCACTCCGAACTTCACGGAGGTGCCCCCAAAGTCGATGCCGATCGCAAGCGGAGAATTGCTCATCTGATGCGCCCAGCCTAGCAGGGGATGCGCGCGGTGTCCTAGCTAATGTTGCGCTCGCCGATCAACTTGATCCCATCGAGGGTGAGATTGGGGACGACTTCATTCACTTCCGGGAGACCCTCGGCGATGAGTGAAGCGTCACCGCCAGTGGCGACCACCTTGGGGTCGGCCTCCAGTT
>JAYGGC010000134.1:0-4911 GCA_046581525.1 Roseibacillus sp.
TGCTCTCATCCAGGACCGCCCCGTGCTCGGCGGAAACGGCTCGTCCGAAGTTCGCGTCTGGGCCAAGGGTGGCACCCGGCGGGGAAAGTACCCGCGGCTCGGCGAGATCATTGAAGAGTTTGCCGATCACGCCAAGGACTCCCCCGGGCGCGCACCCGAGTTTACCGATGCCAGGAAGGAAACCACCGTCCGTGCCGAAAAGACGATCGATCTCTACCTCAATCACTTCGCCTACAAAGTGGAAACCAACGGGGTGCTGATCACCGCCGTGCACGCGGTGGAGACCACCAGCGGAGCGCGCAAGAAGATCACCGGGAACCTCTTCGCGGATACCACCGGTCACGGCACGATCGGCGCCTTTGCCGGCGCCGACTTCGAGATGACCGAGAAGGGCCACCTCGGGATGTCTAACATGTGGTCCTGGCGCCACACCGACGAGGAGGTGGGGTGGCCGAAAACTCCGTGGGCCCTGCCCCTCAAGATGGGCGACTTCCCGGTCACGAAGGCCTCGCGCGGGCCGGGCGACAAATTCTACAAGGGCGAGTGGTTCTGGGAGGGCGGGTTCAACCAGCATCCCATCAAGGATCTCGAACTCATCCGGGACTGGAACCTGCGCGCGGTCTTCGGCGCCTTTTCCGCCATGAAGCATGGTTCCAAGGCCGCCGATCATGCCAGGGCCAAGCTCCAGTGGGTGGCCTACATCGGTGGCAACCGGGAGTCCCGCCGCCTCATGGGCGATGTGGTCCTCAGCCAGGAAGACATTGTGGGCAAACGCGAGTTTCCCGACGGCTGCGTGGCCACCACCTGGGACATCGACCTGCACTATCCCAAGGAGCAATTCGTGAAGGGCCCCGCCCAGGACAACCCTTTCATCTCGCGCGCCGAGTTCGGCCGCCACGTGGATCGCAAGAACGGCTACCCGGTTCCCTACCGGTGTTTTTACTCTCGCAACATTGAAAACCTCTTCATGGCCGGCCGAAACATCAGCGTCACCCACCAGGCGCTGGGCACCATCCGGGTCATGCGGACTTGCGGCATGATGGGCGAAGTGGTCGGCAAGGCCGCCTACCTCGCCACCGTGAACGAGACCAATCCGCGCGGCGTCTACGAAAACTACCTACCGCAGCTCATTGACCTCATGAAGCAACCCGGGGTCGCCCGCCGCGATTCCCTCGAGGGCAAGCTCTACGTTCCGGAGGGCGCCAAGCCACCCCCGCTGCCCGACGGTCCCGGCTTCATCGCCTCCAGGAAACTCGAAGGTCTCGTGCTCGACGATGCCAAGGCCGTGTTCAAGGGGACCTGGGGCACCAGTCACGGCCTGCAACCTCACGTTGATGATGGCTACCGCTACGCAGCCGCCGACGGGAAGCACTCCGCGGAGTTCAAGATCCGGGTCAGGAAATCGGGCCGCTACGACCTGCGCTACTACTGGGTCCCGCATGAGAACCGAACCAGGAAGGCCGAAATCAGGGTCACCGATTCCAGAGGCACCACCACCGTCACAATCAACTTGACCGAGTCTCCCTCGCCCGACGGCAAGAACGCCTACCGCTCCCTTGGCACTTTCAACTTCATCGATGTCCTCGACGGCAAACTGCACGTCACGGGCACCGCCGGCGGAAACCTGCACGTCGATTGCGTCCAGCTTGTGCCCGTGAAATAGGCGACCCCCGTTTCGAGCGTTGCGCTTCTCCCGCCAGCTTCCCCGTTTCTACCGACTCGCGGTTCTCATCGCGATCGTGTGGCTGGTGCATGCCCAACACCAATGGCAACGGGCCCAGCGGGACTCCGCGCTCACGGTGGAACAAGTGACCCGCTTCTTCCCCGCTGCGACCGAACTTGGCTCCCGCAACCCTCCCTATCACCTGCAATCTGTTAGAGACGCGGAGGACGGGAAACTCGGCCACGTGCTTCACACTTCCCCGGAAGCAGATTACATCCACGGCTACTCGGGCCCGAGCGATGTTCTTCTCGCCCTGGATCCCAGCGGCAAGGTCATCGGCGCTTCGCTACTCTCTTCCGAAGACACTTCCGATCACGTCCGGGCGGTGATCGAGAGCAAGGCCTTCTGGAATTCATTCCAGCGACTCACCCTGGGCGCTCCCGGACATCCTGAGATCGACGCGGTAAGCGGCTCGACCCTGACCTGCGGTGCTATCATCCGGTCCATCACCAATCGCCTCGGTGGTGTCGCGGAGTCTTCCCTCTTTCCGACTGAGATCCTCCTCGTCGAAGTCCAGCAGACCAAACCCGAGGCCACTTCGATGGAGGCTCACTCCGAGTGGCCCGGTGTATTCATCATCACCGATTCCTCCGAGAGGATCATCGCTCACGCCCTGCGCACCGCCCCGTCGCAGGACTCCCTCCTTGGCTACCAGGGGCCCAGCGACATCCTCATCCTCCTCGATGCCAAGGCCGGAACGGTCCTCGGCCTGCGCCTTCGCAAGAGCTTCGACAACGAGGAGTACTACGACCGCATCCTTGAGGACGAACGATACCTCAATATATATAACGGACTCAGCGTCAACGAGGTCGCCGGAATCGATTACGCGGCAAGTGGGATCGAAGGAGTGTCCGGAGCGACCATCACGAGCTGGGCGATTGCAGAGAGTGTGAAGCGCCGACTGGGAGCGTTCCTCGCCGAGCGCAACAAGCCCGCGGACCCGCCTTTCCTCGCACTACGCGACTACCTGCTCTTGGGCGTTACCCTCGGGGCGCTCCTCATGGCCTTCACCAGGCTCCGTGGCGTGGCGTGGTTGCGCACTGCCTGGCAAGTCGTGCTCGTGGTGGTGCTCGGCTATCTAACAGGAGACCTCCTTTCGCAAGCCCTCCTCGCCGGCTGGGCGCAGAATGGAGTAGCCTGGATGGAATCGCTTGGGCTGGTCTTCCTCGTGACTGCCGCCTTCGTGATCCCCTGGACCACCGGCAAGCAACTCTACTGCCATCACCTCTGTCCGCACGGCGCGCTCCAGCAGTGGATGCAGAAACTTCCCTTCCCCACCCTCAAGGTTACTCCCAAGGTTGACCGCATTCTCGCCGCGCTTCCCATCGTTCTCCTCGCCCTCGTGCTGGGCAGCGCGATGCTGGGATTCGGAATCAACCTGGCCTCCCTCGAAGCCTTCGATGCTTATCTCTTCCAGGTGGCGGGTTGGATCAGCATCACCATCGCTGGGGTGGGACTGCTCGCCTCCGCCTTCGTTCCCCTGGCCTATTGCAAGTACGGCTGTCCCACCGGCCTCCTCTTGAAGTTCATCCGTTGGCGCGGAGCGGGCGAGCGCTTCGGCCAGAGAGACCTGATCGCGGGTGCTTTCCTGATCGCGGCGGGAGCGATCCACCTTGTCAGCTAGCGCTCACCAAACCCGTCCCCCGCCAGCATGAACTCGATGCGATTGCCAAAGGGATCCGCGGTGTGGAAGCGTCGACGATCCGGCAGGGTCTCATCCCACACTACGGGAGAACCCGCCCCATCCAAACCTCGCTACCTCAAGCACCGATCAGATTCGCTGAGCAGCATGCTTGTCTGTCGGTCTCTTATCCCAGTAATCAACTAGAGCCGGAGCTATGATCCGGGGTCCCTTCAGGGTGTTCCCTGCAGAGGTCCGCACCCAATTCTATCCCTTCCGCGAGTCCCAGACGTTCCGCGTGACGAAAGGCTGTGCGGGCCTCGGGTACCTTTCCCATTTCAGTGAGGCACTTCCCGAATTCCAGGTAGCCGTCACCGAAGTGCGGCCACGCGTGCAAAAGCTGCAGATAAGAGATCTCGGCCAGTTCGTAGTTTCCCTGCTCCCGGTGGAACTGGGCGAGATAGTAGAGGGCCACCGAATTCTCAGGTTGATAGTCGAGCACGCTGCGGCAGTGGTCCGCGGCTTCTTCGGTGACCACCCCGTGCCTGTTTTCGCTGGAAATCTGGTAGGCGCTGTGGACCCAAAGGTCGCGACTGCTGGTGTCAATGATGGCTCCCATCACATCTTCATACATTTCCGCGATTCCCGGTTCGAGGCGCCCCACCGAATCGACGAAGGCATCCACGATCTCATAGACGCCAAACTGCCCCATGATCCCCTTGCCCGAGACAAACTCCCGGGCGGTGAACAGAAGATTGCGCATCCGCGTGTGGATCAACCTGTAGGCGGCATCGGAAAGGAAGATGCGGAAGTGCTGACCGACGCGCGAGTGAGATTCGATTCGTTTCGCCAGGTTGATCGCGTAGCCCTGCCGGTCGAATCCGCTTTCCAGCCGCTTCGCCCAAACCTGTCCAAAATTGATTCCGATCGCAATTTCAGCGGGAGCCGAGCGTCGTTTTATCCGCTCCTGGTTGAAGGGAGATGCGATCCAGGCCGCCTTGAGCGTGATTCCGAGGGTCGCCAGAAGATACACGTCGTTTGCAGACTTGGCAGTATGCAGGAAAAACACCAACTGGTCACCAATCACAATGAACTCATAGTCGCGGCCTTCTTTGTACTTTCCCCGCAAATAGCGCTTGAAGAAATACTCGCATTGCACCCACACCACCGTGTGGAACGCATCGACGTAGTCGGCATATTCCTTGAGCCCGAGGACGCTGGAGAAGGCGGATGAATCCACCAGGTCCACGAACATGATGGCCGTATCGACGGGCCCTTCCCATCCCGGCGGCCTGTCTTCTGATGTGCTCACCGCTACACTGGACCTACTCCCTCATAAATTGACGTTGCGCCTATTCGTTGGGAAGCTCCGCCGGATCGGGAACACTGGGGAGCTCCGCCGGATCAGGAACACTGGGGAGCTCCGCCGGATCAGGAACGCTGGGGAGCTCCGCCGGATCGGGAACCTTGGGATCGGCGCTCGACCCTCCCCTGCTTCTCTCTTCGGGAGACTTCTCACAGCCCACCAACAGAATCGGACTTGCGGCCAGCGCCAGTGCGCACCAAA
>JAYGGC010000194.1:0-6489 GCA_046581525.1 Roseibacillus sp.
CGGCCAGCGCGCGCCAGTCCTCCATCTCCAGGATCACCCCAAAATGCGGAATCGGAACCTCGTGACCGTCCACCGGATTGGAGCCCTCGATCTTTCCTGCCTTCTCCCCGCCCGATCGCACGTGGCAGACAAGCTGGTGACCGAACAGATTGAAGTCCACCCACTGCTCTGCGCTGCGACCCTCGGGACAGCCAAGCAGATCTCCATAGAATTGCCGCGAGGCCGGCAGATCATCGACCGGAATGGCGAGGTGAAAGGGAGTGAGTTTCATAGTTATCATCTCGGGACGGGCCTAAGATCGGAACTAGGAGGAATGGCGCAAGGTTAAGATCGTTCCTCGACCCTGGAAGGGTCGCAGCCCGTAGCGCGGGGTTGAGCGGAACGCGACACCCCGGGACTACAGTTCGACCCAGGTCCTCGACCCTGGAGGGGTCGCAGAAATCTCCGACATGCTCTCAACCTGAGGCCAGGAGTTTCGAGACGCCTTGAACTTGACCCCTTCCGGGATCGAGAAGAGCCATATCCTTGCGCCATTCGAACTCCAGCCCGGCCAGTAAAAAAGTCAAGATCGGCACACGGAGGACAATACAGGGGACGCAAAAGCGCAGAGGGCCTCAGAGATTTTTTTGAGAGCGGACGGCTTGCTTTCACTTCGGGGAGGGCGGGGCCCCAGAACCGCGCAACCAACGGAAACCCAAGGATCTACAAGGGAAATCTACGCACATCAGGCGGCATTCTTGGCCTTGTCCTGTGGGGTGGGCAGCCCATATAGTTTGGCCAAGTAAAGAATGCGGGAAATGCGACGTAGATAAGGTGGCCCGAGCCGCGGAGCCTCACCAGTTTCGGACGACCAACCATGAGATTCCTCCAACACCAAGCCGAGTATCGGCGCGCGGTTGCCGCGATGCAGAGCGGCCAGTTCTCCCGCCGCGAAATCCTGCGCAAGATGGGAGCCGGATTCGGCACCCTCGGACTGGCCGGATTGATGCAACAGGCCGGGATGGCTGCCACGCCCGCGAAGGCCATCGACTCGTCCCCGCTCGCGCCCAAGATCCCCCACTTCGCGCCCAAGGCCAAGCACGTGATCCAGCTCTTCATGCCGGGCGGACCCTCCCAGGTGGACACCTTCGACTACAAACCGGCGCTGGAGAAGAATGCCGGGCAACGG
The DNA here is from genome assembly GCA_046581525.1 of Roseibacillus sp. Lineage (GTDB taxonomy): Bacteria > Verrucomicrobiota > Verrucomicrobiia > Verrucomicrobiales > Akkermansiaceae > Roseibacillus_B. The sequence continues at coordinate 1,169 of JAYGGC010000194.1, forward strand.
CCCACCCTCGTCAATCGCAAATCATTGCGAAACACCAAGGGCGGACTCGTCCCCTCCTACTTCCCCTTCAAGCAGTACGGCCAGTGCGGCAAGTGGGTGAGCGATCTCTTCCCCCATGTCGGGGAGTGCGTGGATGACATTTGCTTCATCCACTCGATGCACACCGACATCCCGGAACACGCGGGCGCCATGATGATGACCAACGTGGGCGCTCTCCAACCAAACCGTCCCAGCATGGGAGCGTGGTTGGTCTACGGTCTCGGAACCGAGAACGAAGATCTCCCTGGATTCGTGGCGATGTCTCCCCGCGCACAACCTCGCGGCAAGCTCGCGAACTGGGGCAACTCGTTCCTGCCGGGCGCCTACGCGGGCTCCTACGTCAACATCCAGCAGATGAAGCCGGATGCCGTGATGCGCGATCTCAAGAATCCCAACTTGTCCCGCGCCGAGCAACGCAAGCAGGCCGACCTGCTCACCAAGCTCAACAAGATGCACCTCGAACGACGCGAGCGCGACCGCGGACTGGAGGCCGGCATCGAAGCAATGGAGATGGCCTTCCGCATGCAGTTCTCGGTTCCCGATGTATTCGACATCTCCAGGGAGACCGAAGCGACCCGCAAGCTTTACGGTGACAGCGAATATGCCAAGGGCTGCCTGATCGCGCGGCGCCTGGTGGAGCGTGGAGTACGCTGCGTGCAGCTTTCCCACTCGATCAGCGGATACGACATCGCCTGGGACACCGGCCACGGTGACATCCCGGGCGGACACCGGGCCCTCGCGGTGGCCTGCGACCAGGGCATCGCCGCACTCATCAAGGATCTCAAGTCGCGCGGCCTCTTCGACGAGACGCTCATCGTCTGGGGTGGTGAGTTTGGACGGGCACCAACCTCGGAGGGCAAGAAGGGCCGCGATCACGATCACTACGGCTACACCATCTGGATGGCCGGCGGCGGCGTGAAGGGCGGCATGAGCTACGGCGCGACCGATGACTTCGGCCTCACCGCGGTCGAGAATCGCGTCCACGTGCACGACATGCACGCCACCATCCTCCACCTCATGGGTCTCGATCACGAGAAGCTCACCTATCGCTACTCGGGCCGTGACTACCGCCTGACCGACGTCCACGGACATGTCTTGAAGGACATCATCGCCTAGGGTGTATCTGCCCCCAACATTCATGCGCAATCCCACTCAATGCCTGCGACTCGCGGGAACTGCCCTGATTTTCTGCCCTGCAGCGGGCGTCCTGGCGGAGTCCGGCCAGGTCAATTTCAGCCGCGACATCCGGCCCATCCTCTCGGAGAACTGCTACGCCTGTCACGGACCTGACGCGGAGAATCGCAAGGCCAAGCTTCGCCTCGACCTGAAGGAGAGCGCCTTCAAGGCCCGGGATAGTTATCCCGCCTTCACGGCGGGCAACCTCGAGGAGAGCGAGAGTTGGTTCCGCATCACGACCGAGGATCCGGAGGAGGTCATGCCACCGCCGAAGACGAAGAAGAAGCTCACCAAGCAGCAAAAGGAACTGATCAAGAAGTGGATCGTGCAAGGGGCGAAGTGGAACAGCCACTGGGCCTTCGAACCTCCCCAAAAGCAGGCCGTCCCGGCGGGGCGGCATCCCATCGATTTCTTCATCGAAAAGGGACATCAAGAGCACGGATTGAAGTTTTCGCCGTTCGCCGATCCCCGCACCCTCGCGCGCCGGCTCTCCTTCGACCTCACCGGCCTGCCCCCGACCCTGGAAGACCTCGCCAAATTCAAGGTCGACGATCCAGGCTTTGAGGTGGACCCGGTGATCAACCGCTATCTCGCCAGTCCACAATTCGGCGAGCGCATGGCGTTGATGTGGCTCGATGCCGCCCGCTACGGAGACACCAGCGTGATGCACGCCGATGGTCCACGGGACATGTGGGCGTGGCGCGACTGGGCGGTTCGCGCTTACAACGAAAACAAGCCCTTCAACCAGTTTGGGATCGAGCAACTGGGTGGCGATCTCATTCCCGAGGCCACCCTCGACCAACAGATCGCCTCGGGCTTCAACCGCAACCACGCCACCTCCGACGAGGGCGGCGCAATCGCGGAGGAACTTCGCATCGAGTACGTGGTCGATCGCGTGCGGACCACGGCGAATGTTTTCATGGGGCTCACCATGCAGTGCGCACAGTGCCACGACCACAAGTACGATCCCATCAGCCAGCGCGAGTACTACCGGTTCTTTGCCTACTTCAACAATCACACCGACCCCGGGATGCAGAGCCGGAGCGGCAACCAGGCGCCGACCATCAATGTTCCGCCCAGGGAGCAGGCCGAAAAACTGGCCGCCCTGAGCAAGAAGATCGAGGCCCGTAACAAGGACATTGAAGCCCGCCGGAGTGCCGTCCGTCCTCAATTCGAGCAATGGCTCGCGAAGGCAGAGAAGTCGGCTGGAGGCACCCTCCCGGCTCCCCCGGGCCTGAGGCACTATTTCCCCCTCGACGAAAAGGACGGAGACAACGTGGAGGCCAGCGTGGGTGGTGGAACAGGCAAGCTCAACGGCAAGCTCCAGAACACGAGTCGCAAGGGACAAACCGCTCTGAAGTTCGACGGCGGAAGCTCCTTCACATTCGGCTCCTGGCCTGAACGCAGGAGGAAACAACCCTTCACCTTCGCGGCCTGGCTCAAGGTGCCCGCTAATGGAAACGGTTCGGTCTTCGCTCGGATGGACGAGGGTAGCAGTTACCGTGGTTATGACCTCTGGCTGCAGAACCGCCAGGTAGGAACTCACATCATCAACACCTGGCCCGGCAACGCCCTCAAGGTCGTGTCTGCCCAGCAGCTCGCCGAGAACAAGTGGCAGCACGTGGCGGTGATCTACGACGGATCGTCGAAGGCGGCCGGTATAAAGATCTACATCGACGGAAAACTGGCGGGCAACAAGGTCGAGCAGGACTCCCTCAGGGACACCATTGCCACCAATACACCCTTCAAGATCGGCAGTCGCTCGAAAGGCGGGAACTACAACGGCGAAGTCGATGAACTCCGCATCTACAACAGGGCACTCTCTGCAGCCGAGGTCCAGCGCCTGGGTGACGACCCCATCAAGGGAATCCTCGCCACCCCGTCGGACAAGCGCACCAGAGATCAGGAGGCCGCTCTCGTGGAGCACTTTCTCGCCACTGGGGACAGCACTTATCAGAAACTCGTGGCCACCCGTGCTGACCTGCAGCGCCAGAAAAGCGAACTCAGCAACAGCAAGAAGACCACCAGCATGATCATGGGCGACAACCCGCCCAACAAAATGCGCAAGACCTACATCCTCGACCGCGGCGCCTACGACGCACCGAAGAAGGAGGAGGAGATTCCGGCGGGGACGCCTGCCGCTCTTCCGGCAATCGACCCGAAGGCACCACAGAATCGTCTTACCCTCGCGAAGTGGATTTTCTCCGATGACCATCCGCTCACCTCGCGCGTGGCGGTGAACATGATCTGGCAATCGTTCTTCGGCACCGGACTGGTGGCCACCCCCGGCGATTTCGGGGCCCAGGGCGCGTATCCGACCCATCCCGAGCTCCTCGACTGGCTGGCGGTCGATTTCCGTGAAAACGGTTGGGACATGAAGAGGTTGATCCGGCAGATCCTGACTTCGCGGACTTACCAGCAGAGCTCGCGTCGCCGGCCGGGGATCACCGGCAAGGATCCGGAGAACCACTTCCTCGCGCGCGCTCCGCGCTTCCGCCTGCAGGGCGAGTTCATTCGCGACAACGCGCTGGCCCTCTCCGGCTTGCTGAATCCGCTGATGGGGGGGCCGGGGGTGAAGCCCTACCAGCCGCCCGGACTCTGGGCCCAGGTCGGCCTGGGCGGGAATCCCAAGTTCAAGCAGGACAATGGCGACAAACTTTATCGGCGCAGCATTTACACCTACTGGAAGCGCAGCGCTCCCGCTCCGAACATGCAGATCTTCGATGCTCCGACCAGGGAGATCTGTGTGATGAAACGCCCGCGCACGAACACCCCGCTGCAAGCCCTGGTGACCATGAACGACACGCAGTTCGTGGAGGCGGCCCGCATGCTCGCACAACGCGCGATGAAGGAAGGCGGAGCAACGGCGGAGAGCCAGGGTTGCTATGCGTTCGAGCTGGCCACCGCGCGCAAACCCAACGCCCTGGAAATCGCGACGATCGACAAGGTCTACAAGCGCGCGTTCACCAAGTATCTCACCAGTCCGGATCTAGCGAAACAACTCCTGCAAGTGGGCGAGGCCAAGCGCGACGAGGCCCTTCCCGTCGCCGAACACGCCGCCTTGACGAATGTGACGAGCATGATTCTGAACCTGGACGAAACCCTGACGAGAGAATGATCACGGGCAACCCAATCACACGGCGCAAGTTCCTCGACACTTCCAAGTCGCTCCTCGGCACGGCCGCGTTCGCGAGCTTGCTGCAGCAGGAGGGCCACGCCGCTCCCATTCCCGGACTTCCTCATTTCACGGCCAAGGCCAAGCGGGTGATCTATCTCTTCCAGGCCGGCGGTCCGAGCCACATCGACATGTTCGATTACAAGCCGGCGCTGCGGGACATTCATGGCAAGGAGCTCCCCGATTCCATCCGGCAGGGTCAGCGCATTACCGGGATGACGAGCGGACAGAAGTCGTTCCCCTGCGTGGCGCCCATGTTCAACTTCGAGAAAGTGGGCGAGCGCCAGACCTGGGTGAACACCGACATTCTCCCCCACACTGCCAAGATCGCGGACAAGCTCACCATCATCCGCTCGATGAACACGGAGGCGATCAACCACGATCCCGCAATCACCTACATCAACACGGGGACGCAGCAGTTCGGACGACCCAGCATGGGTTCGTGGCTCTCCTACGGCCTCGGCAGCCTCAGCGAAGACCTCCCGGCCTACGTCATCATGATCTCAGTTGGCGCGAAGCCCGGTCAGGCGCTCTTTTCCCGTCTCTGGGGCAGTGGCTACCTGCCTTCCAAGCACCAGGGCGTCCAGTTCCGCAGCGGGGACGACCCGGTCCTCTATCTCTCCGACCCTCCTGGAATCGATCGCGAGTTGCGACGCTCCATGCTCGATGGGGTGGCCGCCATCAATGGCCAGCACTTTGAGGAGACCGGCGATCCGGAAATCCGGGCCCGCATCGCGCAGTACGAGATGGCCTTCCGGATGCAGACCTCGGTGCCCGACTTGATGAGCATGGACGACGAACCGGAGAGCACCTTTGAAAAGTACGGACCGCAGTCGAAGAAGAAGGGATCGTTCGCCTCGAATTGCATCCTGGCCCGCCGCATGGCCGAGCGGGGCGTGCGCTTCGTGCAACTTTTCCACCGCGGCTGGGA
>JAYGGC010000220.1:0-5359 GCA_046581525.1 Roseibacillus sp.
CGCTACTCCTCGCCAATCCCCAACTCTACCCCATGAATTCCATCCGGTCCCTTGCAAGCACGGCTGTGCTCATCGCCCTCACTCTGTGCGCTTCGCCAAACGCGCACGGCACGCTCCACATCACCGAGTTCATGGCTGATAATAAGAATACACTCCAAGATGGCGATGACGATGCCTCTGACTGGATCGAGATTTTCAACTCCGGCCCGCAACCCGTCAACATGGAGGGGTATTTCCTCACCGACGAAATAGACGCACTTACGAAGTGGAGCTTTCCCTCAGTCGAGATTACCGAGAATGGATTCCTGCTGGTATTTGCCTCGGGAAAAGATCGCAGCATCCCCGGGGCAGAACTGCACACCAGCTTCAAGCTTTCCAGTGATGGTGAATACCTGGCCCTGGTCGCGCCTGACGGTAGCTCGGTCGTGGCGGAATTCGGCACTGAAGACAACCCGCTCCCCGAGCAATTTGAAGATGCCTCCTATGGTCTCATGCAGGGGGGCGGCCAGACGCCGACAGTGTTCATCGGGTCACAGCAACAAGCCAAGGTCCTGATCCCCTCCGATGATGCGCTTGGCGGTGACTGGACAGCACAGCAATTCCAGGATTCCCAATGGGCATCAGCACAAATGGGCATCGGCTACGACGAGAACAGCACATACTCCCTGGAATTTGGAACCGACGGGAATCTCGGGAATGAATTCAACGGCGTTAACACCTCGGTATATATCCGCGTTCCCTTTGAAGTCGACGATCCGTCCTCGATCACCAAGCTCACCCTGAAGATGAAATACGACGACGGGTTTGTCGCCTACCTCAATGACACCCTGGTTGCCGACGCCAATGCGCCTGGAGGACTGACATGGAACTCTGAGGCAACAGGCAATCACTCCGACGGTGAGGCGGTCGTGTTTCAGGACAGTGACATCACCTCCTTCGCCCACATACTGGGCGCTGGCACAAACATCCTGGCCATTCACGGGCTCAATGACAACATCACCAGCTCCGACATGCTGATCACCGCTGAACTGCACGGCACACGGATCACCGACCCCTCCCTGGGAGGACCAGGCTACCTGGAAACCCCGTCGCCGCGCGGCTTCAATGGCGACACTTTCGACGGCTTTGTCAGCGACACGTCATTCAGTGTTGACCGCGGCTTCTTCGAGGAAGCCTTTGACCTGGAAATCACCAGCGCAACTGAAGGAGCCGAAATCCGTTATACCCTCGACGGTAGCCCGCCAAGCCCGACACGCGGGCAGGTATACGCAGGAGCCATCCGCATCACCGGCACCACGGTGGTGCGTGCCATGGCGCACCAGGCAGGATTGCGCCCGACCAATGTCGATACACAGACCTACCTGTTCGCTGAGGATGTGGTGGATCAGTCGCGCATGCGCACCGCCGTCACCCAGTCGGCGACCCTCGGCCCGCAGATGATCGATTCCCTCAAGTCTGTGCCCACAATTTCCATCGTCACCGATAATCCCGGTCCCTTCATGAATGAAAGCGGGGGCAACATCCGCAGTGAGTCACCGGCCTCCGTGGAGATGATTTTCCCCGACGGCACGCGCGGCTTCCAGGAAGACGGCGGGTTGAAGCACTTCGGTGGCTACTATACGAACTTCCGCAAGAAGAACTTCCGCATCGGCTTTCGTTCCCAATACGGGGCCACCAAGATCAATTATCCGCTCTTCGACGGCTTCGATTACAAGCATTACCCGCCAACGGAACGCTTCGATATCATGGACCTGCGCAGCGGTTCCCACGACATGAATTCACGGGGTGCCTACATGTCCAACCGCTTCACCGACGACTCGATGCTCGACATGGGTAACCTTGCCCCGCACGGGCGCTTCGTGCACGTCTACCTCAATGGCAGCTACTGGGGACAGTATCACCTGCGCGAGCGCTGGAACGCCGACATGGCCTCAAGCTACTTCGGGGGCCCCAAGGCTGACTATGACGCGGTCAACCTCAACGACGGTTTCCGCAACGATGAAAAGGTTTACGATGGCACCGGCGTTTTCTGGAACGAGGCCAAGGCACTGGCAACAGGCCCCAATCCCTGGGCAAACAACAACAACAACATCGATGTCGCCAACCTGATCGATTTCATGCTGCTGTGGGTCAGCGGCAACTCGGAAAGTGAAGTCAGGCTGCTCGGGTCCAAGGCACAGGGACAACCCTTCCGCTTCCAGATGAAGGACGCTGACGGTTTCCTGCGCAGCCCGGGCCACTCTGCAAGCAGTGCAGGGCCGTTAAGCCTGATGTCGCGCCTGCGCAGCGGCAACACGGACTTTGCGATGCTTGTAGCAGACCGAATCCACATGCACTTTTTCAACGACGGGGCGCTGACGCCCTCGCAAAACATCGAGCGGTTGCAGAAGCGGGTCGATGAGGCCCGACCCGGGTTTATTGCCGAGTCGGCACGCTGGGGCAACCGTTTCCGCGAATACCAGAACTGGCTCAGCTACCAGCAAAACCTGGTCAACAACCACTTCCCCGGCCTGACCCGGACCATGATCAGCCGCTTCAAGTCCGCCGGCATGTATCCGGACACGGACGCTCCCGTATTCAGCCAATACGGGGGCTCGGTTTTGCCGATCACTCCAGTGACGATGGCTACCGACGCCGACAGGATTTACTACACCCTCGACGGCAGTGATCCCCGTCTGCCCGGTGGCGCGCCGAATCCGGCGGCCCTGACCGCGGTCTTTGGCGGCGCCGGCCCCGCCCCGGTCACCTACCTCACCACCGGGCACACTTGGAAGTATCTCGATGATGGCTCCAACCAGGGCACGGCGTGGCGGTCGAGCAGCTTCATCGACACCACCTGGGCCAGCGGCCCGTCCGCACTTGGCTACGGCGGGGACGGCGAAGCGACTCCTGTTTCGCCCGGTCCCGACTCCAGCAACAAGTTCGCCACCACCTACTTCCGCACCACGGTCGAGATCCCCGATCCATCGATCTTCCTCCACTTCCTCCTCCGCCTCCGCTACGACGATGCGGCAGCCGTTTACCTCAACGGCAATGAAATCATCCGCACTCCCAACCTCCCCGCGGGCGCGACTTCCGGCCAGTACGCCAACTCCGACAATGGCAACGAGAGTTCCTGGTTCGATTACAACATTCCCACCGCCTCCTTCCTGGCCGGCATCAACACGCTCGCAGTGGAGATCCACCAGGGTGACGGCCAGAGCTCGGATATCCGCTTGGACATGATCCTGCGCGGCGAGACCAGCCAAGGTGGCGGCGACAATGTCTCAGACCCGGTCTTTTTCACTGAGCCAACCTTGCTTTCCGCCCGCGCCTACAACACGGGCACTGGTGAATGGAGCGCTCTCAACGAGGCCTTTTTCACGATCAATACCGTCCCGGCCGACGGCACCAACCTGGTGGTCTCCGAACTGCACTACCATCCCACCAACCCATCTACTCCAGCGGAACTGGCGGTGAGCAACGATCGCGACGATTTCGAGTTTCTTGAATTCCTCAACATCGGCCCAACCGCCCTCGATCTCACTGGCGTTCGATTTGATTCCGGAATCAACTTCACGTTTCCCGATCACACCATTATGCAGGTCGGCGAACGCCTGTTGCTCATCCGCAACCGCGCCGGCTTTGAAGCCAGGTATGGCCCCCTTGCGGGCGTGCAGGCCTTCGATTACACCGGCCGCTTCAGCAATGACGGCGAAGCGGTGGTCATCACCGGAGTCAGCCCCGATCCGATCATCAGTTTCACCTACAACGACCAGGTTCCCTGGCCGACCACTGCGGACGGACTTGGGCCGAGCATGTCCCTCCTCGACCCATTCGCCCAACCTCCACACGGCGATGCCGCCAGCTGGGAGGCAAGCCGCCAGCCGGGGGGCACGCCCGGCGCAGCGGAACCAGCGAGCATCACCTATGCAGCCTGGTCTGCCTTGCACGGGATCCAGGGTGGGCCGGACGACGACGACGACGGTGACGGGATCAGCAACTTTCTCGAGTTTCTCTACGGCTCCCGCCCGGACCTCGCCTCCGACGCTCCCGTGCCCAGCGCCGCGATTCAGAGCATCGAGGTCGGCGGCGTGGTGGACGATTATCTGACTCTGACCTTCCGTCAGAACCTCGACGCCGATGCTTCGGTTACGGTCGAAGTCTCCCTCGACCTCGTCACTTGGTCCTCAGATCCCGCCCTTTTCGATTCGGTGTCGGCCGTCTACAACGGCGACGGCACCGCGACGGTCACGGTTCGCCTCGCCGATCCGGTCGGATCAGTGCAAGAGCGGATCTTTCTGCGGTTGCGAGGTAGCTGACGAACCAGTCCCGCGCGTGTCAATGCAAGGCAGCGGTGGCGATGCGGGCGCCCTCCGCGAGGCTGGCAAACTTGGCCCACACAATGGTGGGGTGAATTTCCTGTTCGGTGGCGGCGAACGACGCGCACCCGCAGTCGCCGATGACGTTTTCCTTGCCCACAATAGTCGCGAAACGGACGAGTCGCTGGGCGACGAGTTCGGGGTGTTCCACGAGGGGGGTGGAGTGAGAAATGACGCCGGGCACGAGGAGTTTGCCGTCCTCGAGTTTCACGTCTTCCCAGACCTTCCACTCGTGTTCGCGCCTGGGGTTCCCCGCTTCGAACAAATAGGCGCCCGCCTTCACCTTGAGCATGATGTCGACGATGTCGGCGAGGCTCATCTCGTGCACCCGCGGGCCGATGTTGATTCCGTAGCAGGTATGGAAGCGGACGCGCTCCTCGGGGAGTCCCCGCAGAGCGTGGTTGAGGGCCTCCACGCGGAGCGCGGCCCACTGGCGGCAGTCCTCCACACTGAGGTTGGGACGGGAGATGTAGTAGGTGAGGAGGCGGGGGGCATCAATCTTGGAGGATGAGGCCCGCGTCGACGAGGGCCTCGATCCGTCCTTGGTGTGAAACGATCGCAGCCACGCATTCTCGGGAGATCTCAGGGTAGCGGATGGCAGAGGCTGGGATTGAGCTCTCGCATTGTTCCGAGGTCGGGTGGATGACCATCGGTCCGCGTTCTCGATCGCCAACGATCGGTTGGAGAAGTTTCCACGGCATCAGGAACTCGGTAGCGAATGTGTCCGCTTCCCCGTCGAATATGTCCTTCGAAATGAATCCCGATCTGGAGTAGTGGGCGCCGTCGTCAGCGAGCCGCGCCTGGCGCGATCTGCAGGTGGTTTGGACCCCGAGGGACACTCCCACTACTCCTAACTTCGACTTTAGTGGAGATGGCGGGGGCTGGTTCGATGGGCCGGAGTCCCTTTCGATTCTCACCGGTGGGCGGCTGGCTCGCCAAGATCAGCTCCACGACCTCCGGGCAGTTCCGCCGTCTGGCCGCTGAATCCCCGCAAACCT
>JAYGGC010000102.1:0-44158 GCA_046581525.1 Roseibacillus sp.
CCGGCGTGGCCTTTGACCCACTTCCAGGTCACCTCGTGGTTTGCTTGGGCGGCATCGAGCCGTTTCCAGAGGTCCTCGTTGCGGAGGCGCCTTCCCGGGCCGCGCATCCAGCCGAAGCCCTTCCACTTTCGCAACCACCCCTTGGTCATGGCGTTGACGAGGTATGTTGAATCCGAAGCAAGGACGACCCGACATGGCTGCTTGAGTTGCTCCAGGCCCGCGATGGCCCCGAGGAGTTCCATGCGGTTGTTGGTCGTTTTCTCAAAGCCGGCGCTCAGTTCCCTGCGATGCGTTCCGATCCTCAGGATCACTCCATAACCACCTGGACCGGGATTTCCACGACAAGCACCATCGGTAAAGATCTCGACCTCCTTCAACGCGGCGGATGGTCGGTGATCCCGAACTTCTGTCGAGTCAATTGCCTCCGACTTCGAAGGAATGATTTCGGGCTTTTCCAACCGTGCAAGGGCCCTTCTACTGACGCCATGAAGTCGAAGCAGGGCTGGGTGCTCGGAGCATGCGCGTTTCTCCTCGCCGGGCCGGGAGGAATTCTGGCTGCCGAGAAACCAGCCAAGATAACAACGGCGCCCTTTCCCTACGTGCAGGCCAAGGCCTGGCACGTTCTTCCCGGCACTCATAGCGAGCAGTCGGGCTACTTCTCGCTCTCGGAAGCACACGACGGTCGAGTGCACATCGGCACCGCCAAGTACGGCCACAATGCCTACCTCGTTGAATTTGATCCGCGAACAGAAAGGCAGCGCATTGTCGTCGATGCCCATCACGACCTCGGGCTCAGCGACACCGGTTACGCGGCGCAGGCCAAGTTCCACACCCGTAATTTCGTGGGCCCCTCCGGGAAAGTATACGTCGGCACCAAGCAGGGATATGCCACCGCGGAGGACAAGAAGAAGAAGGTGCAGTATGCCGGTGGTTACGTGCTGACTTACGACCCGCGCACCGGGACGATCGAAAACCTCGGGATGCCCTACGAGAAACAGGGCGTCATCGACGTGGTGGCGGATGAACAACGCGGCCTCCTCTACGTGGTCACTTGCGAGGACCAGCACTGGATGCACTACGACCTTGCGACCAGGAAGTACCGCGAACTCGGCCCGATGCTCACACCCTACGCGACCACCTTGATTGACTCCCGGGGGCGCGCCAATGTCCTGACCAAGGAATTTCAGCTGGCGCAGTTCGATCCCGCGACCGGGAAGGTCCGCACCCGGCCGGTCATCCTCGACGGCAAGGCCTGGACCCGCGGAGGCGGCGGCTCCATTCCAACCTGGCAACTGGCCGCCGACGGACGCACGGCCTACCTGATCCTGATGAACGATGCGACCTTGCTCAGCATCGATCTCGCGAGCGAGGGAGAGACCGTCAAGGCGACGAGTCACGGAACACTCATCGAGGGCGAGGGTCCGGATTCCCGCTGCGCCCTGACCATCGCCCCGGACGGCCGCGTTTATGCGGTGGTGCGCATCGACAACAAGACGGGCTTCGGGAGTGGTTACCTGCATCACCTCGTGCGCTTCGATCCTAAAACCAAGGAGTCCACCGATCTCGGCGTCCTCGCGATCGAAAACCCCGAGTTCTTCGATTTTGCTGCCGGGAAAAAATGGACCCACGGATTCCACACCCTTCCCGACGGAACGCTCACACCGCTCCACCACCACATGGCCCTGATCGCAGGTCGGGACGGCACGCTCTACGCCACCTTCCTCTACCCCTTTACTCTTCTGCGGATCGACGCCTTCAAGTCGGGCACCGGAAAGGCAACGCCGTCACAACAGTATCTCCGTGCAGCTCTTGAGGCCTGCAATCGAATCGAGGGAGACATGGATCGCCTCACCGCGGTCGGGAAGCAAATCGCGGATCGCTACGCAAAGGGCGGACTGGTCGGCTTTCCCTGGATTCGGCAGACCCTCGGAGTGGAACTGGTGGGACGAAGCGGGGGAATCATGCACGTCGGATTTGATCGGCCGTGGAAGAAGGATCGCACCGAAGCGGAGAAGCGAAACGATGTCGCCATCTTCGGTTGGGATTCCGCTCCCGAGGCGCGGGACCTCGGCGTGGTGAAGAAGGAAAAAGAACGCGGGGCTTACGTGATCGGATTCGGACCGAAGGCCATGCCCGGACTCCGCGAGCACGTGAAACTGGCCGATGCATGGTTTGACACCGGGCGACCAGCGGACGATCGGGTGGTCGAGTATGCGGACGGGGTGCGGGCCGGGAAGATCAACCATCTCATCAATGTCCTCTACGCCTGGACCCTCACCGGGGAAACGGTGGCGGCCCTGACACGCCGTGGCCACATGCCGACGATGTGGAAATCATGGGCCTTCAAGGACGGACGGGAGTGGAGCGAGGCCCTCTTTCGGAAGAAGCAGTATCACGATGACCTCAAGATCGCGCCCGTCGATCCGGGGAAGGTCGGATCAGCCTACCTCGACCGGATGCGCTACCTCCTCCAGCGCTTCGAACGAACCGAACTGGATCAGGTCGAGAAGGCCGCGGCACTGGTGGCGGTCGAGCACCGCGCCGGCCGCAAGACGGTGATCGCCTCGACCGGGCACATGGCGATGTACTACGTCGCGCGTTACGACGACTCGGCCTGGGCCACCAACCAGGAGGTGCACGCCTTCCTGGAATCCCAGGTGAAGAGCTTCCAGGAGAAGACGGCCCAGGGAGCCCTCGTGGTGCGCCTTGGCGAGACCGGATTCAGCCGTGATCTTGCGGCTCTCTTCCGGAAGAAGGGGCAAAAGGTCATCCTGATCACCTCAGAGAATCCCTACCCGGAAAACCAGGCCTACCTCGAGCCCTGGGCCGCAAACATCGATATGGGATATGCGTTTGGCGACGCTTGTGTCCCCATTCCCGGCTATCCCATCCGCATTCTCCCGACCAGCGGCGCGATGCAGGTGGCCGCCTATGAATGCTTGAACGTGGAAGTGTTTGCGCGGCGGGGCGACAAGTAGATGATTGCCCCGCAACGATGGCGCTCGAGGAGATTGAACTGAAACTGAAGGAGGTGGAGTTGCCCGCGCGGGTCTCGGCCTTGATTGAGGAAGCGGACAAGCGTCTCGATCACCTCTTCGAGAGCAACCGCAACCGCCGGGTGCCGCGCTTTCTGCCGAGCGACCCCGTCCTGCTTTACCGCGTGCTGGACTTCCTGACGAAGAACGACCTGCCTCCCGGTCGCGTGTTTTGCGAGTGGGGGAGCGGCTTTGGAGTGGGCGCGGGACTCGCCGCCTTGCTCGGCTACAAATCGTACGGGCTCGAGATCGAAGAGGACCTCGTCGTCCTCGCCAAAGAGCTCGCGGGGGACCTGGACATCGAAGTCGAGAACCTGTGTACCAGCTATTTTCCGGAAGGTTACGGCTCCTTTTCTGCGCAGGGCGGTGCCGAGTTGATGGTGCCCGAGCCCTCTTCGCGCTGGGAGGATGCGGTGGTCGAAGTCCCCGCCTACGAGGGGATGGACTGCGAGGTCGATGAGATCGATCTCTTCTACGTCTACCCCTGGCCGGGCGAGCAGGAACTCATGCACGGTCTCTTCGATGCGGTCGCCGCGGACGGGGCGATCCTGATCGCCTACTATGGAGACAAGGATATCGCCGCCTTTCGCAAGACGGTGAGCGAGGACGACTGGGGATAGCCGCCTTGCTGCGCCCATTAGATTTTTAGCGCGAACTCCGTGCCCGCGACCTGAAGATCAAGAGAGCGAAGAGCGAGAGCGAGCCCAGGACTGTGGAAGTTGGTTCGGGGACGGCAGTGATGTTATCGAAGAGGGCCTCACCCCCTTCGCGAAGGTCACCCCGAGGGATATTGCCGGGGCCATAGTCGGGGTCCGCGGCAGAGTAGAGCTGGATGTCGGTCACCTCTGCCAGGGTCTCTTCGACCTCCTCGGTGCCGCCACCGACATAGCTCAAGTCCGAGATCAGCAGCGACAAGAGCTCCGCATGCCATCCGCCGCCCGGGGCCACCATCACGGCCGGACTGGTGAACCACCCTCCCGGCCCGTTGATGGCCACGCGGAGATCCAGGGCGTCGCTGCCGATATTGTTGATGTCGACCCGAATGCCCGTCACCCCGATGGCAAGATAGTCACCTTGCCAGTTCGAGTTGCCGTTGAAGGCGAGGTAGCGACTCCCCGCGCCAAAGGAAACTCCGGTCGTAAAAATGCGCAGGGCATGATCTCCAGCACCGTTCGGCCCAGCGTCCGCGACGGGTTCCGGGGGCACTGGCGACGGGCTGCCATGACTCCAACCCTCCACCGTGGAGTTCTGAAAATCGTTGACGATCCCGATCAAAATCGCGCCGGTAACCGGACTGGGAACAAGAAAACAGGCGGCCGCAAGGGCAAGGAGAGGTTTCAGGGTCATGGCACTCAATGAGGTGGGTGCCTCTCCACGAGGCGTGCTGCGGGGGTCATCGCTTCACAGGGGTCTTGGGTTTGAGGCGCAGACCGACAGCACCGTCAAGGATTGCGAAATGCGCACCGGGCTTCACGTGCATCCCACCTTCCATCCGGTAGAGGTTGCGGGCGGGGCGAGGAAGATTGCGCATCGTTCCTCTCAGAATGCCGTGCTCGATCCGGGTCAGTTTCACGAATTCGCGGTCGGGAACCATTCCGGCCCGCGGCGCCGGGTCATGAATCACGATGATGGCTGAATTGCTCGTGCCGGAAGCCGTCTGACCATATCCCACCGCAGTCACCCAGTGTCCCCCAATCCGCTTGAGCGTGTTTTCCTCGAGCGTCCTTTGGTACCAGCCGACGTTCAGCCAGACCGAACCGTTCTGTGCAAGTATGTGCTTGATCCAACTGAACTGCGGTTCGCTGATCCCGGTCCGATGGCGGTTGTCGTGACGGCGCCATCCTTGAAACTTCAGGTAGTAGTCCTTCTCCCCGCGCTCTCTGAGAAAGTGTTCCACGCCCCGCATGAGCTGTCGCACGTTGGTCCCCTTGGAGAGATCGGTGTTCATGAAGGGAAGGGATGCCAACTTGTTGACCAGGTCATAATGCGTGACATCATTCCACTTCAAATCGTCGGCATAGATCGCCATGAACGAATTGGAGACCGCCACCGGCGCGCAAAAGTTTTTCCCTCCCCCCGCGAAATTGCCCTTGGGATCGGTCTGGGTCAGGTCCGGAATGGCATCCTTCTCCGGAAGAAACGACTCCTTGAGTTTCGGCCCCGCAGTGACGGAGGTCGGAAGGGAAACAATGGTGAGGGCCCACAAAAACGCTGAGGTACGAAGCATTCGATAATCACTAAAGCACGTCCGGGTCGGTTCGGCGAGTGAGGAGTCCGCGAATTCCCCGGGAGACTGGAGATCCCGGCAAGCGGAGCGCATGCCCTACAAACTCAATTCCTGTGACCGCGATTGTAGGGCAGCCGCTCCGGCTGCCATGGATTTGGGATGAGACTTAGTTCCGCTCGGCGCGCACGCGGTAAAACGCCCGGTTGAAGGTGTCGAACGCATCGGGATCGACGAGATACAAACTCTGCCCATTGCCAGGCACGGTAAAGAGAATCGGCGGGGTCGGATTGGTAAGGTCCTGATCTAGCGTCAGGCTGTAGTCGGTCCCGAACTGGCTCTGCACTTTCGCCACCACGTGCTTGCCCACCAGCGAAAAGTCCCGGATGGGCGCGACAAAAGGCGAATTCACGCCCCGCCCCGCCAATCCCACGCCAAAGGAATGGGGATCGACGTCGGTCTGCAAGGTGAGGGCCGCACCCGCCCGGCCGACAACGGATGGATCGTAGGTCACCGTAACGACCCGCGAATCGCCTATGCCGAGAGTCGACTCGCCGCTGTCCGAAGTGATCATGAACTCCGCTGCAGCCGGCCCGGAGAGACCGAGTGAGGTGATGTTCACGAGGCCGGCGCTGTTGTTGGTGAACGTGATCGAGCGCATCGCGGTCCCGGCGCTGATTTGGACGGAACCAAAGTCGACCGGCCCCGAAATCGAGGGGTCGAGGGAGGGCTGAAAGGGGGCGAGAAGCGAGGCCGCATCGATCACCAACATGTTGCCAACGTCTTCAGGGGAACCGCCGAACCCGTTGCCCGCCATTTCGTTCACGATCAAATCGGGGCGCCCGTCGCCGTTGATGTCTCCGTGCGCCGCACTGTAACAGAGCGTGTCACCGCGGTCTGAGAACGAGGTGCCGTTCGCTCCCTGCACCAGCGCGATGCGCATGATCGCGGGGTCCGGAAGATTGGAATCCTTGAGGTCGACGGTGAGCGGCCAGCCGCCCGCTTGCCCGTAGAGGACGTGGAGTGATCCGGCATCACTGCGGCCCAGCGGGTCGTCGTGCGGGTTGCCGATCCCAAGGTCCCCAATCCCGTCCCCATCGAAGTCACCATGCAAAGCAGTGTCCGAACTGATCGCTCCCGCAATCGGCCCATCGATGATCGTCAAGGCAACTCCGGGCGGCGGCGAATTGAGGTCGAGATTGATGGTGAGTCCCCGCAGGTTGCCCGCACTGTAGAAAATGTAGCCGCGACCCGCGTTGCTCCGGCCGAGCGGGTCCGCCACCAGGTCGCCCACGAACAAGTCCGCGAAGCCGTCGCCGCTATAGTCCAATCCACCAAGGATCTCTTCTCCGAAGGACCGCGCCGCAGAATCGCCATCGATGGAAGTGAAGTCCCCGAAGGGCGGGCTGGTGGCTTCAAAGCGGTGATTCTCCGGCCACAGTCCCGGCGGAAAATTCTCGTCCCACACAATGTAAAGAGTACCGTCCCGTGATCCTCCCGATGCTTCTCCGGTGCCGCTCGGCGCACCAGGAAGATCCACACCGGCGCCCGCGCGGTTCAGGGTGGCGGCCACCATAATTTCGGCGCGACCGTTTCCATCGAGATCGCCCACCTGCACTGTTGCCCCGAAGTGGTAATCGCTGGAACCAGGTGGCGGATCGATCCAAGCCACGTGACCTTTCAGGCTCGCGGGAAAGGTGGGCTGCCCAAATTCGGCCAGGTCAACGACATCGGGAGCATCCAGCAGGTGAGGTCCGCCCCGGATGACGAACGCGGCGCCCTGGTTTTGGCTCACCGATTGCCCGACGGCGTCGACTTCATCGGCCCCCACGAGAATGTCGGCGATCCCATCGCCCGTGATGTCGCCGGTGCGGAACCAAATGCCGAGACGATCGTACTCGGCGGGACCGACAAAGGTGATGAGTTTGAGACCGGCCGGCGGTGCGCCAAGATCGAGGTGGGTGAGAGTGGCGGCCTGCGTCTTCCAACCGGGATCGCCCACCAGGATGGTCAACGCCCCACAGCCCACCCGCGGGAGCCCCGGTGGAGGAAATTCCAAGGAGTGGTTCTGGCGGCCGATCAGGAGATCGCCCAGTCCATCGCCCGTGACATCGTCCATCCACGCTTCATCTCCCGCAGTCTCGTAAGGTTGGAAGCCGGCAATGAGCAGGATTCCTGATTGGGCGATTGCAGAGTCGGCCGTAACCCCGATCGAGCCCTTGCCAAAGACCACCGACACTTCGCCCGCCCCGGGCCGCCCCAGCGGATCGGCACGAAACTGCGCGAAGGCGAAATCGTTGTGGCCATCGCCATCGCAGTCAAATCCCCCGCAGACCGGGACCCCGAGGACCCCATCATTGTCCGATCCGTGACCGAGGATGCGCGTGATCTTCGCGCCCGGCGGCGGCGAGGCGAGATCGAGTGTCATGGTAGGCGCCGCCGAGGCGATGCCACTCATCAACAGGATGGGCAGAAGGGGGAGCAATCGAGGGGGCGCGATCATTCGGTGCAAATGGGGAGCCGGTCACTTCAGGACCGGAACCTTGGGAGCGGCGCTTTTGCCGGTGAGGGCATGATAGACGGTTTGGGCAATCACAGTCGCACCCTCCGCATTGGGATGGACCGTGTCGGGAAAGAACTTTTTATGGGGCGCGAGGGCGGTGTAGAGGTCGATCACGTCGCACTTGTTTTCAGTCGCGACCGCTTTCAGGATGGGAACGATTTCGTCCTTCACTGTTGCCCCGTCGATGTTCCAGCGGCCGGGAAAGGCGGGCACGGGCAGACCAATGAAAACGCGAACCTTGGGGTTGGCGGCCCGGAAATCGGCCACCAGTTGCTTGGCGTCGGGACCAAACTCGGCCTTGAGGCGCCAGTTGTTGGAACCTCCGCCTCCCGGGTTGCCGGGGTAGTTGCTGTCGTTGGTGCCCAGCTTGATCACGACCACGTCGGGCTTCCAGGCGATCGCGCGCGCGTAGGCCTTGGTCTTGTGATAGGGATGATCCCTGTTGCGCAAGAGGGTGGCCCCGCTCACTCCGAAATTTCCTACCTCCCACTTTTTGCCGAGCATGCGGCCGAGTTGCGCGGGATAGGCCATCGTGCTGCGTGGTTTCACGCCGGCACCGAAGGTGATGCTGTCGCCGACACAGGCCAGGCGCACCGCGTGATCGATGCGGGTGGGATCGATGGGACCGTTCGCAGCGCCGACGATGGAGGTCAGGCTGAGCGCGGCAAGGAGGCGGCAGGCGGGGCGAAGGATCATGACGCGATGGAGACGATTCAAGGCACTCTAGCTGCCGGGGGCAATCCGCAAACGATTTCCGACCGATTTCGGGCCTGAATTCTTGTCGCCGCTCCGGCAGAGACCCACTCTGGCGGGCGCCATGCCCCGGATATCACCTCTTCTCGCCACCCTCCTGTCCCTCGCATTCGGGCCTTCCCTCTGCGCTGATCCGGCCAAGGACAGGCGCCGGCCGACCGAGTTTGGGATCATTTTCCAAATGGGTTATGCGGGCGATCACTTTCCCCAGGAGCCTAAAGCGTTCGAGACCCTGCTCCAGGCGGTCAAAGCCGCAAACTACAACACCGTTCTCTGCAAGCACACGCCATGGCGCGAGGAGCTCTGCAGGAAACATGGGATCAAGATGATGGTCGATCTCCTGGTGGGGGATCACCATGTCTACAAGAGTCCCGAAGGCGCCGAGAAGTTGTGCACCTCCCTGCGCAAGAGCGAGACCATCTACGCCTACCACTTGTGGAGCGACAGGATGGGCGGCAAGGTGGCGGGGCGGAATCGCGACGTCGCCAATGTGCAAAAGTGGGATCCCAATCATGCAACCTATGTCGGCGACTACAAAGCGAGCGAGATTCCCGGGCTCACGAATCCGGATCTCGTCGGCTACTACGACTTCCACTGGAAGCGCGGAGGCCACTGGCGCCATCTCTTGCGTGCACGGGACGTCGCGCTGAAGACCGATTCGTTCTTCCTGAAGTACGCCGACGGCGCTCCCGGCAGGGTGGGCGTGGGAAACTACAACCGCGTGCTCTACACCATCTCGATGTCGGTGGCCTGCGGACTGAAGGGATACACCTTCCACCACACCGGCGGGGAAATCGACAAGAAGACGTGGAAGTGGCAGACGCTGGGCGAAGACCTTGCCAAGGTGAACGCGATGATCGCCCCGCTCGGCCCGGAGGTCATGAAGCTGGGAAATCCGAAAGCAGTATACTCCACTCCCATCTCGATAACCGCCAAGAACCGACCCACCGGGACAGATCCGGCAGTCCCACCCGAGTTCAAGGCCATCCCCGAAGACTCCACCACCAGGATCCTCGCTGGCGAGGCCGTGATGGGCCTCTACCAGGATCCCAAGGGTCGTGAAGCCCTCCTCTTCGCCAATCACAATTCCTATGAGGGGCAGACGATGAACCTGAAGTTCGAAGGCAAGGTGCTCGGGGTCGCGATCTTTGACCGGACGGCAGGCGCATGGAAACGCCTCCCTCTCGACAGTGGGAAGGTGAGCTTCGAGATTCCACCCGCGGGCCTGGAGTTGGTGATCGTAAATCGATAGGCGTCCTGCCTCAGGGTGGTCTCCCCCTCCCCAGTTCAATTCCATGAGCGACATTCCGCCGATCGAAACCGCTCGCCTGTGGCTGATTTTCCTGAGCTGCGGACTCCTGCAGCAGATGGTGGATCGGAGACTTGAGGAGGTTGGCAGGACCGCCGGCTTCACCATCCCCGATCCGTGCTCGATGGCGGGGCAATCCTGGCTGGAGCGCCGCATCCGCATGATCGAGGAAGGCTCCGCGCAACATCCCTGGCTGAACCGGGCCGTCGTGCGCAAGGAGGACAATCAGATGGTCGGCAACATCAGCTTTCACCACAAGGCACCGGACCCCCACTTGCTCGGGTAGGCGGAAGTGGCGGCCGAGCTCGGATACACCATCGAGGCACCCTATCGCCGGAACGGTTACGCCACCGAGGGTGCGCTTGGGATGATGGGGTGGGCCCATCGCGAACACGGAGTGCGCACCTTTGTCCTCTCGATCAGTCCTGCCAACCTCCCCTCCCTGCGCATGGCGGAGGCCATGAACTTTCTGAAGGCTGGGGAGCACATCGATGAGGTCGACGGGCTGGAGTGGGTCATGCGGGCGGAGATCGACGAGATTCCCCCACCGCCGTGCGCAGACCTCACCCGAAGCGCGCCGGGCTGAGAAACTCGATCGGGTAGCGCGTCTTGCCTTCGGTTGCGAGATCGGCGAGCACTTCCCCCATCACGCTGGCGAACTTGAACCCGTGACCGCTGAAGCCGGCGGCAATGGTGAGATTCTCGTGGAGCGGATGAGCCCCGAGGATGAAGTGGGAATCCGCGCTGTTGGTGTAGAGGCAGGTGCGGGTCGCGAGGAGAGGGCCATCTCCATCGGGAAGGCAGGTGCGCAGGACTTCACGCAGCGATTCGATCTCGTCTTCGGTGGCTTCGTGAGACGCGGAAGCAAGTTCATCCGGATCAATCTCCAGTCCGGGTTTGTGGAGCGCGATCTTGAGTCCGCCCTGGCCGGAGGAGAGCATGGGGAAGCCGTAGTGGCCGAAGGGCGTGTCGGTCTCGATGAACCAGCAGGGAAAGTTTCCCAGCGCGAGCGACTGGGAATCGCCCGGAGGGTCGAACCAAGCGAGGACCTGGCGGGTCACGGTAAGCTCGACGTCCAAATCGCGCAGCAGTGAACCATTCCACGCCCCGGCCGTCACGACGAGGTGACTGGCATGGTAGGTGCCCGAGCCGGTGCGCACCGAGACCCCGGCAGCAGCGGCCTCCCAATCGAGGATCGCTTCGTTGCATCGTATCTCGACTCCGTGCGCGCAGGCATGTTTCGCATGAGCGGCCACCGCCAGTTCCGGGACGAGGAATCCGGCTTCTTCCTCATGGAACCCACTGAAGCCCTCCGGCGCGCAAAATGCCGGAAAGCGCGCGGCAAGCGCGGCGGGATCGAGCAACGCGTGCGGCAGGTCGTGCTCACGCGCGGCGGCGAGGGCTCCCGGAACGATCGAGCCATTCATGGGACCGAGATAGAGTGCGCCGGTCCGATGAAAGATGCGCTCCTCTTCGTTCTCCTTCGATCCGGCAACCTCCTCCAATTCATCCCAAAGTTCATAGGCACGCCGCAGGAGCGGCACGTAGTCGGGGTGCTCGTAGTAGGACTGCCGGATCATGCGCGAGTGCCCGTGGTGGGACCCGTGTCCATGAGGAAGGTCAAACTGTTCGAGACCAAGGACACGCACCCCGCGCCTGGCGAGATGATAGCAAGCCGCCGAGCCCATCGACCCGACTCCTGCAACGATGACATCGTAGTTGCTCAGGACGTTCCTTCTACTCCTTCATGTCCTCCAGCGCCGGAAACTCGCGCCGCCAGGCGATGAGGTCGGGATAGTCCAGCTCGCAGGACAGGATCGCCTCCGAGTCACCGGCCTCCGCGAGAAGCTGGCCGTGATGATCGACGATGCGCGAGCACCCGGGAAACCGGTAGTTGGGATCGCTCCCGGTGCGATTGACCCCGACCACGAATGCGAGGTTCTCAATGGCGCGGGCGTCGAGGAGAGTCTTCCAGTGCCGCAGTCGCGCGTCCGGCCAATTTGCACTCACGGTAAAGAGGTCCGCGCCCAACCGCACCGCAGACCGGAAGAGTTCGGGAAATCGCAAATCGTAGCAAATGAGCGGACAGACCGTAAAGTCGCGCCACTTGAACATCGCGAGGCTGTCGCCCGCCTGGTAGTGGTCCGATTCGTTGGTATACGAGAAGGTGTAGTTCTTCTGGTAGAGCGCGACCGGCCGGCCGGAGGGATCGTAGACGGCGAGCTCGTTCCGCCCCTTCCCGGAGGAAGGATCCTTGCTCACGATCCCGCCCACGACGTGGCTTTGGTGTTGCCAGGCGATCGAGGCGAGGAACTTCTCGGTCCCGCTCTTCTTGTTCTCGGCCACCACCGCGACATCCATGCTGAACCCGGTCGAGAACATCTCGGGCAGGACGATCAGGGAGCCGGGGGCCACCCCACTCTTGGTCAAAAGCCGGCGGACGGTATCGAAGTTTGCCTCGCGATCTTCCCAAGCCAAGTCGTACTGCAACGCGATGACGTTCATGACGGGGCTACCTCATCACTTTGGCAGGCCACGTGGCCAGCGTATTTCAAAGCGGCCGCTCGAATCTGCCGCTGCGCAGGCCATCGCCCTGGTGTTGAAGTCCATCACGATGGTCCCTTTCCGATCGACCGCGATGAGACCGGCCTGGTTGGGCTGGAGAGTCTCCCGCAGGATCTTGTGGGCGGCCTGGGTGACGGTCTGCCCGGCGTATTTCATGCGGGCGGAGAGGTCGTAGGCCACGGCATGGCGAATGAATTCCTCCCCGATCCCGGTGCCCGAGACCGCACAAGTGGCATTGTCGGCGTAGGTCCCCGCCCCGATGATGGGCGAGTCCCCGATGCGGCCAAAGAGCTTGTTGACCAGCCCGCCGGTGGAGGTGCCGGCTGCGAGGTTTCCCTTCACGTCGAGGGCCACACACCCCACCGTTCCGATTCTGCCGGCCAGATCCTCCGCGGGCGTGAGAGCCCCTGACTTTTTCTGTAATCGCTCGAGGCGCTCGCGTTGCCGATCGGTCACAAACCAGGAGCGCTCTTGCCGCTCGGCGCCCATCTTTTGGGCAAAGGCGTCGACCCCCTCCGCCCCGAGGAGGATGTGACGCGTCTTTTCCATGATGAGGCGCGAAACGGTGATGGGATGCCGCGTGCGGGTGGCGCTGGCAACCGCCCCGCACTTTTTCGTGCGCCCGTCCATGATGGAGGCATCGAGTTCGGCCTCACCATTGGCATTGAGGACCGCACCGCGCCCCGCGTTGAAGACCGGGTTGTCCTCCATGAGGCGGATCGCGGCTTCCACCGCATCGAGACTGCTTCCCCCGGTCTCCAGGATTTTCTGGCCCGCTTCGAGGGCCTGCTTGAGCCCGTCGTACTTGGCGATGTTGCGCGCCGCATCAGTCGCGGAGGGAGGGCTGCCCGCCCCACCGTGAACGACGATGGCGTAGCGCATCTGTGGCTCCTGGCCGTGCAGGCTCGCGTTGGCGAGAAGAAGGAGGAAGAGGGTCGCGAATTTCATCCCGCCGACGATGGCAGTGAGTGGAGGCGGGAGCAAGGTAATGGAGAGCGGCGGTCATTCCCGCACTCCAGATCTACATTTCCTTGATGCGTATGCGCCGGTACTCCATCTGCCCCCGGTCCCCTTCCAGGCCGATGGGCCCGGAGTCGGGAACTTTCATGGCGGCGTCGAGGACCTCGCCATTGCAGGTGCAATGCGCGACGTTGCCCTTCACGGTGACCACCAGCTCGTTCCACTCCTGCGGCTTGTAGTTCTTGAGCTCCTTCCAGGGCCCGGCGAGGAGGAAGTCACGACACTGGAGCTGGGGCTTGCGGATGAACACCCCGCTGTCCGCAAAGGCGGTGGCGCGGAATTCCAGCTTCAGGACAAAATCCCTGCTGAACTCACGAGTGGTCCAGATTTGCTGGAAGCGGCGGCCCGCGGGCGGGGTGATCACGACCAGGCGGCCGTTCACGGCGGCGTAGCGCCCGTCGATACTCTGCTTCTTTCCATCGAAGGAATGGTCTTTCTTCCACACCGGACGGGACGGGGACGGCTTCCGTTTCGTGTTCGCATTGGCGCGGTATCCCCAACCGGTGAGATCCCTCCCGTTGAAGAGACTCTCGAATCCCTCTTCCAGCTTGAAGGCATCCCGCTCGGTCTCGAGATACCCGAGGGTCGCAAAAATGGGCCGAAGGGTGGCCGCCCACTTGGCGTAGCCAGCCTTGTTGGGATGAAGGAGGTCGGGGAACTCCGCCTTCCTGGCATCACCATTCTCGTCGGCAAAGAGCAGCCAGGTTTCCATCACGGTGACCTGCGGGTCGCCCACCACCGCAGCGGCGTAAAGCTCGTTGAGCTTCTTGACCTGGCCGGCCGGACGCTTCTTGCGGGCCGAACTGGGGAACACCTTGCAGAGCACGATCGGCATCGTGGGGTCATGCGCCTTCAGCCCGGCCACGATGAGCTTGAGATTTCCGGCAATGACTTCCGGGGTGGCCCCCTCTTCAAGGTCGTTGGTCCCCATCAGGAGGACGACCGCGGAGGGCTGGAGCGCGAGCACGTCTTCCTTCAGACGGATAAGCATCCCGCGCGTGGTGTCCCCGCTGATCCCGCGGTTGGCGACCTTCATCCCGGGAAAACTTCCGCCCATCGTGTCGCCCCATCCCTGCGTGATGGAATCCCCGAGAAAGACGATCGCCTCCTGGTCCTCCTGCACGCGCTTGGCCCAACCACTGCGCTTCTTGCGCCAGAGATTCTTGAACCAATCGTAGCGGCGAATGGGACCCGCCCCGGGGAGGCCCTCGTCGGTGGCGGGGATTTCGACGCTGGGGGCCGTCGCGGTATCCTGGGCCGTGAGCGAGGCCGCACCCAGCGAAGCGAAGGCGGCGAGCAGGAGAGCGTGAACAGTTCGTTTCATGGCGAGGGTGGATGTTACGATCGGTCGCTCAGCCGGAAATTCCGGTTTGGTACTCCCACCAGGAAGGATTCAACGCGGCAAAGGGCTCCTTGAGTTTCTCCAACTCGTCAGCCGGACCATGCACTTCGATGCGCGTGATCTCGACCAACTCGAAGATCTTAGCGAGTTCCGGGCCGACATTCTCGACGTGCGCGATGGCACCCGCAGCGCCCACGTATCCTTCGCGACAATAGAGTTCATCGCCCTTCATCGTGAAACTGTAATAGAGGCAACCTTCCTCGTTCTCCACTTTGGCCACAAACTCGGGAAGGAGCGCTTTCACCTCCTCCACCTTGCCTTCGTGAATCTTGAAGTAGGGATGGATGCTGACGACGTTGCTGTGATCGGCCATGGAGCAAGGCTCAAACGATCGTCGTCCGGATGCAAGGAAACAAGCCCACCGCGGCGCCCTTCCCCCAACAAAGAAGCCGCGTCCAGTTAAGGACGCGGCTGCGAAAGGATATAGTCTGGTGATCGCCGGTTAGGCGACCATGTCCTTGAGGTTCTTCAAGGGACGTACTTTGACGACGTTGCGAGCCGGCTTGGCTTTCACTTCCATCATCTCACCCGGCTTGAACGGATTCGGACGCGTGGCGGCCTGGGTGGCCGGCTTGCGCTGCACAACGATCTTGCACAGACCCGGAATCGTAAACTGACCCGGACCCTTCTTGCTCACTCCCTTCCTGATCTCACCACTAAGCGACTCGAGCACAGCGGCAACGTCCTTGCGGGCGAGGCCGGTCTCTTCGGCGATGTTGTTGAGGATCTCTGTCTTGGTTGCTGGTTTATTATCGGCCATGAATGTAGGTTCTATTGATTGAGTGTTTGAAAAGCTTTCGCCGGGAAAAGGCATGATTTACAGAGGTTTCAGTCAAGCTTTTCGCCGCTTGGGTCGAGAAAAATATTTTATGCGCGAGGGGGCCTGAGGAGGCCCCGAGTCGCTCCCACCTCTCTTCGTGGGCGTCGCTGTGAATCGTTGTGAAGAACTTTCGGCGCCTCCGGATTCCACCCGAGCACATCTGACACCAACGAAGTTCGTCATCCGAGTTGGAGTTTCGAGTTGGCCTCAGGGGTTGCTCGCCGACGCGCCTACGAATTCCCGTGGCGCTCCGAGCGCCGTCATCATCAGGGAAAGGCGCCCGCTTTGGCCCTGCCCCTTCCTCACCGTGGATCCGCTCCAGGGGGCCGTCGGCCGCTGCCTCGATGGGACCCGATCCCGAATCCTGAGGGTGCTTCCAGGGCGAAGGAGGCAGAGATTCCGGGCGAGACCCGAATCCTGCAATCTGGTTGAAAATAAGGAATTTTAATTTAAAAAAAGTTGAATCCCCCCGCAATGTCACCCTTCCAAAAATTCGGCTGCCCGGGCCTGAAATGTAGTGTTCAGGGCTAGCTCCTGACTGTCCTGTTGGGAGGGCTGACACCCGTGCCCGGGGGTGTGGCGGTGAACAGCTCACTCGAAATCACTCACCGCGTGCGCGTTCAACCGATCGTAACCAGAAAGGCCGACGGCACGACCACCACCTTCCTGGGTGGTGCCTCGATCGAGTCCTACATCGATCGCGTGTGGGCCCAGTCCGGGGTCGTGATCGAGTGGGCACCCGAAGTGGAGGACATCAACGACTTCGCCTACGATGGCTCATCCAACGACTACTCAAGCGCACCTCGCCCGCAGCCGGATCTGAGGGGTTTGAACGTGCCGGGATTCAACAAAGTCAGCGAGTCCGGTGTTCAGTATCCAGTATCCCGTATCCAGACCTTCGACCTTCGACTTTCGACCTCCCTCCCTTCTCGGGACCTTGATCAAAACGTCACTCCCAGCGCGCTGATCAACTGCAGATCGTGTCGCTGACGTCCCAACGCCGGCGTGCTGTCGTAGCTGCTGCGACCAATCAGCTTGAGACTGATCCTTTCCGTGATCGACTGGTCGATTCCCGCCTCGGTGGTGAGGAGATAGCTGGACCACTCGGTCGACTCCGCCAGACAGGTGAATTCGCCGTAGAGCCGCGTCTTTGCTCCCAGCTTGTATTCCCCCTTCACCGCTGCGTAAGCACCCAGGTAGGAGTTTTGCGATCCGCCCTGCTGCTCGATCACGCCGGAAGGACCAGCCTCGAGGGAGAGCTTGCTGCGATCGGAGTCGATCAGCTTGCGCCCGAGGTAAGGCGAGAGGGCGAAGCGCCAGTCGAGATCGGCAAGCGCATCGTGGTCAGCATCGACCCGCACGCCTGCGAACCAATGGTTGTGCAGATTCCGTTGATAGTGGGCATCGGCAGCGATGCCTTCCGCACTCACCAGGCCGGCGGTCTCGCCGTAAGTCGCAAGGACGCCGGCTGCCACTTCATGGTCGTCCCCTTCCCGTTTCGCTTCCAGCCCGGCATTGATCGAGCGTGCCTTGCTGTTTCCCTCCGAATAGCTCCCGCCCAGGAGGGCGGTGACCACCCACTCGGCCCCACTCACTTTGCGATCGCCGTGCGCGGACTCGAGGGAACCCTCCTTGTTGTCACCGGGGAGGTAGTTGTAGCCAAATCCAGCGGTCACGAGGAGGTCGTCGCTGTTCATGGCCTGGGCATCCCCGTAGTGGATCGCCTTTCCCGCGATGCGCAGGGACCACTGCCCCACCAACCTGGATTCCACTCCGGCCTCGGCGGTAAGGAGATAATTATCGAGGTCCCCGGCTTCCAGCACCGCGGTTAGCGATTGGAAGAGCTTGGTATCCTCCATCAGGTGGTAGGTAAGCGCCTCGTGCAGACGCACCGAACTGTAACCGCGCTTGCCGCCGTTGCGATTCTCCCAGATGTAACCGGGACCCGCTTCGAACCGAAGGGTGACGCGCTCCGTGTCGAGAACGCGCATCCCGAGGATGGGCGTGATCCCAAAGCGCGCGTCGATCCCGGCCAGCGGATCGTAGAGGAATTCCGTGGTGAGACCGGCGTAGAGGAGCCGGGTGAGATCGTGATTGACTTGCAGAAGAGCATCTGCCCGCTCGTTGGAGCGCACCCCACCGTCCTCGCCGTAGATCGCGGAGGCCTTTCCGAGGATTTCCCACTCGCCAAAGCGGCCCGTGGCCTCCAGGCCTGCGGTCGCGCGCAGCGATTCGGAGTTGCCGGTGGCGAGCGTGATTCCCACGTTATGGGAACCGCTCCAGCCTTCCTCCTTGGCGAAGAGCGGCACGACGAGGGCCAGGCTGCAGAGGGAAAGGCGAAGCACTGACATGAACGCGTGCTTAGGGGGACACTCCGCAGCCGTCAAGTATCAGAGTGATCCGCGTTTCTGGATTGAGTCCCGGCCCGCCACTGGAGAAGCTGCCCCCATGGAAGTGGAGCGCACGAAGTACATCATCTGGGCCGCAGACATGAACCGGGCCCTTACCTTCTACCGGAACGCGCTGGGAGCCACCGTGACCAGGGAATCCGAGGTCATCAGCGAAGTGGAGATCGCGGGAGCCGTGATTGGAATTCACGGAGGCGGCGATGGGAAGAAGACGTGGACTGGCATGAGCTTCCAGGTGGCGGACGTGGTGGTGGGCGCGAAGGAGATCGTCGCGGCGGGCGGACAACTCTCCCGCGAGCCCACCCCCGACGAACCGGGCGAACTCCCTCACCTCGCGATGTGCATCGATCCGGAGGGAAATGAGATCATGTTGACCCGGAAACGTGGCTGAGCGCGCACAG
Organism: Roseibacillus sp.; assembly: GCA_046581525.1. GTDB lineage: Bacteria > Verrucomicrobiota > Verrucomicrobiia > Verrucomicrobiales > Akkermansiaceae > Roseibacillus_B. Next base: position 18,501 of record JAYGGC010000102.1, read on the forward strand.
ACAATTGCTGGTTGCCGGCGGGGCCTCCGGCGAAGTGATGCCGGCTTGGAAGGGCCGCCGGATCCTGTCTTTGCGCCCGGGCCAGCCCGCGCGATGCGGATTGGAAAATCCGATCGAAGGAAATCGGCAATTATGTTCGTATTGGCGTCCCAGTGAGACGCCACCTACCGATCCTCCTCGCCGCCACGGGTTTCCTCCTTGCCGAAGAAGAAAAGAAGCCCGCCGAGGAGAGCAAGCTCAAGGCCGGACATTCGCACCAGGGCGAAGCCTTCAACGAAGGTCCGCGCCAGTCCGCCGTTCGCATCGAGGGCACTGGCGGGATTAAATTCCCGATCGTGTGCGCGTGGCCCAAGGGACAGGAGTTCTTCAACCAGGGGCTCGGGCAAGTCCACGGATTCTGGTACTACGAGGCCGAGCGCACCTTCCGCGAGATTGCCTCCCACGATCCCAAGTGTGCGATGGCATTCTGGGGGATGGCGATGGCGAACTGGGAAAACCAGAAGCGCGCCAAGGAATTCATCAAGAAGGCGGTTGAGCTGAAGGAGAACGCCTCGGAGCACAATCGCCTCTTCATCGAAGCGCAGGACAACTACCTCGACGGCGAACCGAAGGACTCCAAGAAGCGCAAGCAGGAGCTCATCGACGACTACGAGAACATCATCCAGGAATTCCCCGACGACATTGAAGCGCGCGCCATTCTCTGCGTGCGGCTCTGGCAGTTTTCGCGCGGTGGATTGCCCATTCACAGCCACCAGGCCGTCGATGCCATCCTGCAGCAGATCTTCGCGGTGAATCCGATGCATCCCGCGCATCACTTTCGCATCCACCTCTGGGATGGCAAGAAGGCCAGGATCGCACTCGATTCCGCCGCCAAGCTTGGCCACACCGCACCCGGCATCGCCCACATGTGGCACATGCCCGGACACATCTACTCCAAGCTCAAGCGCTGGGATGACTCGGCCTTTGCGCAGGAAGCCTCCGCGCGAACCGACCACAAGTACATGATCACGCGCCGCGTGCTGCCCGACCAGATTCACAACTACGCCCACAACAACGAATGGCTGGCCCGCAACTGGATGAACCTGGGACGCGCTCACGATGCCCTCGGAATGGCCAAGACCCTCATTGCCAACCCGCGTCATCCCAAGCTCAACACCCCCGATCGCGGCAGCCACAGTGCGAAGTACGGCCGCCAGCGAATCTATGAGGTGCTGCAACGATTCGAGTTGTGGGAAGAAGCGCTGGCGCTCGCCGAGACGCCTTATCTCGAGCCCACCGCCAAGAAGGAGGAACAGCTCAAGCGACTCCGTCTCCTCGGCACCGCGCACTTTGGAAAGGGATCAGTGAACGGCGTGCGTTCCATCGACCAGGAGATCGCGGGCATGCTCGACGCGGCCAGCAAGGTCCAGGAAAAGGCCCAGGACGAGGCCCGCAAGAAGGCCGAGAAGGAGAAGAAGAACGAGAAGGACACCGAGAAGGCGGTGAAGGATGCCGGGAAGAAGCCGGGCGATTGGGTGAACACCGTCAAGAAGGCGCGCAATGCGATGAGCTGCTACCTGGCCCTGCTCGAGGACAACATCGAGGAAGCCAAGAAGCACATCGGCTCCGTGCAGGGAGAAAAGTATGCCCTGGCCCGGCTCCATCTCAGGCTCGGCGATGAGGAGAAGGCTCTCACCCTGAGCCAGGAGGCCGTCGACCGGGCCACCAAGATGGTCCTTCCCCTCCTCGCGCGCATCGAGATTCTGCACGCCCTCGACAAGATGGAAGAGACGAAGAAGGCCTTCGAGAAACTCGCGCCGATCTCCGCCTACCTGGATCCCGCTGCGCCACCGGTGCAACGCGTGGAGGAAATCGCGAAGACGCTCGAACTTGGCGACTGGCATGCAGCGCGCGTGGTCCGGGAGGACGTGGGAGATCGCCCCGACCTCGACAGCCTCGGCCCGGTCTCATGGAGCCCGCCGTCCGGTCATGACTTTGCCCTTCCCGACCAGGAGGAAAAGACGGTGGCCTTCAGTGACTACCGGGGCCGCCCGCTTGTCCTGGTCTTCTATCTCGGCTACGGCTGCCTGCACTGCGCGGAGCAACTCAACGCCTTCGCCGAGAAGAAGGAGCTCTTCGAGAGTGCCGGCTTCGAGGTGCTCGCCATCAGCACCGACACGGTGGCCGACTTGAAGAAGTCACAGGAAAAGTACTCCGCCGAGGGCGACGCCTTCCCCTTCCCCCTCGTTGCCGATCCCTCCCTCCACATCTTCCGTGAGTGGAACGCCTACGATGACTTCGAGAAGGATGCCCTGCACGGGACCTTCATCATCGATCCCTCCGGCCGTGTCCTCTGGCAGGACATCAGTGCCGATCCTTTCACGGATGCCGAGTTCGTGGTGAAGGAAGGAAAACGCCTTTTGCAGCTGCACAGCACCTCGCTCTGAGGCTCGCAAAGTTCGATCGATCAACGAATTCGGCCGCCCCGGAACGGTTCCCGGAAGGCCGTTGCCATCGTGAAGGCAACGCTTGGAGTGATCTTCCAGACTGACTGCTGGCAATCGGTGCAGACTGATTGCCGGCAACCAGTCCAAGCGGCATTAGGAATCGCAGGGACACGCGGCGCTCTTCTCTGTGCCGTTGTCATCCTCTTTCCCATCCTTTCCCATCATGTAGTAGGTCCACACATTCTTCGACCGGCCGCGCGGCACTGCCCGTTCCCGCATCCGGAAACCACCCGGGCTGAACTCATACCGGACTCGCTCGTGGACCTCGATCTTCCTGCCCTTCTTCGAGTGGATGCGAGACCTTCCACAATCGAACGAAATCACAAAAGCCCGCCCATAACAGATGGTCCTTCTCCAGGGGTGCACCCGTGAGCGTAGTCGTCAGAATCCTGATCGACCGCAAGTGGATTCTCTTCTCGTGAAAGAGGAACTCCTTCGGAATCTTCATTTCCTTCCCCGCCGACTTGATCGAAATGGCGACGGTCTCCCCCTTGGCTTCCGGATGGTAGGAGGCCGTCACCTCAATCTGGAGCTTGCATGACTACAAGATGATCTCGTCGGCCCATACACTGGCTTCTGACGAAGCCTTCACGCTCACCGCGAGAGCCCAGGTCAGAAAGAAAACTCCGATTGGTTTAAGCATCTGGATCCTTCTACGGTTGGCACGCCGCTGCGCGCATCCTCATGGTTCTCTGGTCAGGGTCGCCGAGAGGCAACCTACTCGTGCGGAAACTTCTCCGGCACTACCTTGATGGGCGTGCTGATCTTGTAGTCTGCGTCGGTGGTGCGCAGGGCCGGGAACGTCACGGTCACGTAGGAAGCGCGCCATCCGTTGGTGGGCGTGGTGGGGGTCACGGTCACGCTCCCCTCCCCTTCCAAGGCGGTCGCGGTCCACTTGGCCTTGCGAAAGTCACGGCCCGGTGCGTCGGCGCTCCAGAGGATCGCCTTGCCTTTGCCCTTCCAACTCACCTTGAGTTTCCCGTCGGCCTGCTCGGTCTTGAGCTCCGGGAACGGCCTGCCATTGAGAGCGCAGAGGCAGAACGTGTTCAGGGTGGGCAGCACGCCGAGTCCCAGGCCGTGGCCCGCATTGGGGAGATAGTAGATCGACTTCGGCCCCTTCAGTTTCGGGAAGTAGAGTTGCGCCGAGTCCGCGGTCCAGTAGGGATCATTGGTTCCGAGGAGGAGAAGCTTGGGCTGCAGGAGCTTGTCGAGATACTCGTAGGGATCCACCACCTTGCGCAGCAACTCTCCGCGCGGGGATTCCAGGCGCTTCATGATGTTGCGGCTGGTGTAGGGCGCGATCTTCTCGCTCAACGCGCCGTAGGACTTTTTCTGGTGGCGCATCTGGTCGTCCATGTTGAGGACATCGATCACGGAGGGCGCCAGGGCACAGACCCGCTTGTCGATCGCGGCGGTCAGCCAGGTGGTCCAACCCCGCTTGGAGGCACCACCCACCACGAAGTTTTCCAGCGCACAGGCCACCCCCGCCGCGGTCTTGAGCTGGCCTTCCCTGGCCAGGCCCTGCAAGGCATCCATCGCCGCGGTCGCGCTCTTCACCATGGGCAGGAGCAAGGGCCACTCGTCGTCGCCGCCCTTGAGATACTTGTCGAAGGTGTGCGCGATGAGATCGTCTTCGTAGAGATTGTCGTAGAGTGGCTGGCTGGGCACCTGGAGCAGAAGGGCCACCGGCGCGCGCAAGCTCAATGCCGTCATCGCGATCATTCTTCCCGCTTCCGACTTGGGATCGGGCAACCCGTCGCGGTTCGAACCGCCCTCAATAAGCAGGACTCCCCGCTTGTGGGTGTCGACCACCGGCGGAACGAACACCGTCAACCAGTGCTTCCACTCTTTCCCGCGCCACTTTTGCGAAGTCAGGCGCACCGAGAGGATGCGCATCCCAAGGTCGGTGGTGACCTTCTTGACTTCATAGGCGAGGGCCTTGTTCTCCTTGTTGACGTAATCTTCAAGCAGTCCGGCGCGGGCGGGGAGCGTGCCGGCCAGGACCCCAACAAGGGCGAGTGTTCGGATCATCGCGGAAGACGCTACGCCCGCTTTCGCAGGTTGGCTAGAAAGAACCGAATCAGCCCCGGTTATCGCAGCCGTCCCCAGATGTTCTCGAGGGCATCGTGCAGGGTGGGGTCGTGCTGTTTCAGCTCCGCGCGCACGAAGGGATAGAAGTCGTTGTGGTAAAAGTAGGCCTCGGTGCCCTCCGCGAAGTACTCCTTGTGATTGGTCGCGCCGTAGTGCCTCACGGTGCGACCGGTGTAGAGGAGAACCTTCTCGTAGGTCCCATCCTTCATCGCCTTCTTGTAGGAATCCACCACCGGCTTGTAATTAAACCCGAGAACCTGGTCGTGATAGGCGTGCGAGAGTTCATGCAGGACGACGGCCGGGTGCTTGAGGAGCTGCCCGCGCGAGATGAGGGCCTCCGCCCGGGGGATGTGAACTTTCCTGGTGAGACGGGGATCGTGACCGTGACTGCGCAACCAACCTTCGCTGGGATGATACTGCATGGCACCGAGGGAGGGATGCTTGTACTCGATCCAGATTTCGCACTTCTTGAGTTTCGCAAGTGGTTCGCCCTGCACGAGGAGGGCGATGCGGTTGAGGTGGTCCGCCAGCATGCGCAGACACCGGCCTCCCTTTTCGGCGTGCTCGCCCTTGAGGAGAGCGGGGTCGACGTGCACGGTCCACCCTTCGATGTTCTTGACCACGGGATCGAAGCGCACGCCCTTCTCGGCAACCTTGGGCTTGCGCGCCTTGTCGTTGCGATCCTGCTGGGCAAAGACCACCGCACTGAGGACGGCGAGGAGGAGGACGAGGGGAAGAAAGAGTGATTTCATCGCGATTGGTGTTCCAGATATGCAGCGAAGAGGCGAGGTCTTTCAGGAATGAGGCGATCGTCGGAGGGCGAGGTGGTGCTCGGCGTCGAGTGGTTGGTGCGGGGGTCGCATCGGTTCCGGCGAAAATTCGACGGGCCAATTTCCAAAGAAACCTCAGGTCCAACATCCAGCATCCGGCATTCTATCCCATCACTGAACCTACCTTCTCTGCTTCCCGGCGCTGAGATTGCCGAAGCGATCGCGTCTGAGTTGGAATTCCTGGCGGGTGGTATGGCGCTTGGCGGCACGGCCGTGTTCGACCACCACGGTCACGACATGCGGGCCCATCTCGATCCGGATGAGGCGGAAGACCGGTTCGCGGCGGAGGCGGAAGAAACAATAGAGCGGCACATCAAGGTGGTTCGCGTTCCAGAGAAGGTCCGCGGGGGGGAACTGCTCAAGGGCGGACAGCGCGCTCAGCACTTGGCGAATCACGCGTTCCCCATGGCGCCGTTCGAGCCGGGCGGCCGCGAGCTTGCTGAGCTTGGCATCGAGGTATGCCAGGACCGGATTCTGCCGGGCTTCCGCAATCTCGACCAGCAACCTCTGCTGGTGAATGCGCATGGCGACCTGCAACTGCGCCCGTGTGATTCGCCCCCGCTCATAGAGCGCGCAGAGGCGGTGAGGCGGGGGAAGGAGGGATTGCGGCACCACCGGCATCATCGTTGTGTTCAGCCGCTTGGCAAGTCAACGCCATGGTTGCGCCCGTCGCTCCGATAACCAAACCGGGTTAGCATCCCTGATCACAATGGAGAGCGGCGAGGCACTGCTCCCGCGGTGGTGACGGGCCTGCTCCTACCGCCTCCCCAGACCCAGCTCCTTCTTGCAGTAGGCCAGACTGCGCTCAATGTCGCCGCGCTGGTAATCCTGTTGCGCCATTTTGCGGTCGATGCCCTTGGGCGCCTTCCAGGTATCACGATGCTTTCCACTTTTCGCGAGGGCGAGGAACTTGTCATAGCCCTTGGGCTTTCCGTTCGGCCAGGTCTTCCAGAAGTTGTCGTCCTTGACCTTCAGCTCCTTGTTGAAACCGGAGATGGTCTCGATGTTGACCGCGACATCCGGGCAGAGCTCGGCGAAGCGCTTGAAGAAGGTCTTCAAGTCGGTGTTACCTTCGCCCATCGCGGTCCACTGCACGCTGATGCCGTTGTCGCTTTCCCACACCGCGGAGTCGCGCAGGCTGGTGGTGAGGACATAATTGCCGATGTTCTCGAGAGCCTGCACGGGATCTTCCATGGTCCACACCGCATTGCCCGAGTCGAAATTGGCGCCCACGAAGTCGGGCCCGGCATCTTCAATCAAGCCGCGCAGTTCGAGGGTGTGCATGTCACCGGAGTGGTTTTCCACCGCGATCTTGATCCCGGCGTCGAGACACCGCGTGCGATTGCGCTTGAGCACTTTCACGGTGTCCGCGATGCGGGCCGCGATTCCTCCCTCGGTGTTGCGATCGCGGCTGTTGCCCTGGATCACCCGAAAGGCGGGCGAGCCGAGAGCCTTGGCGGCCCGGATTCCCAACTGGAGATGTTCGTCCGCGGTTCCCAACTTGTCGTTGAAGGACACCGAACTGGGGCAGATGCTCCAACTTCCCAGGAGAATCTTCACGCCCACATCGTCCGCCTTCTTGCGCAAGTCACCGAGATAACCATCGTCCATCTTTTCGAAGGGGCCAAAATCGGTGATGAACAAGGTGTCGCACTTCAGCTTGGCGGCGTAGTCGATCAAGGCGGGCGCCTTCCAGCCCATGGCTCGCACCGCGAAGTTATCGTAGCCGAGAGCCAGTTTGAGTTTCCGCCCTCTGCCGAGAACGGAAGAAGGACCGAGGGCGGGAGCCGCGAGGGCTGCTCCCTTGAGAAACTTGCGCCGCTTCATGGAGGCCATCCAACTCCGAAAAGGTGGGCCAGATCAAGCGCAGCTTCACGGCGGGCATCTTGACGGTTGAAAGGTGGGACCTCCCCGCGGTTTACTTCTCCCCCTGTCATGCGACTTCCCCACGCCTTCGCCCTCCTCTGGGCAGCCCTGCCCGCCGCCCTGGCTCAACATGAGGATTGGAGCCCGATCGCCGTTCCCCACGAAGCGGGTTGGGGAGATGCCAAGGGGTTTGGCTGGTACCACGCCATCGTGAAGGTCCCCGCCGATTGGAAGGGGAGCCGTCTCCTGCTCATGGTCGATGCGATCAGTGACGTGGACGAAGGCTTCGTGAACGGCCAGAAAGTCGGTGCAAATGGATCGATGCCGCCACTGTTCGGAAATCCCTCCAGCAGCATTCGCCGTCCCTTCGTGATCGAGCCCGATCAAGTCAATTTCGGCGACTGGAACCTGATCGCGTGGCGCGTCTTCAACAACAAGGGCAAGGGTGGCATTCTCAGGGGGCCGATTCACCTGTCCCGCGTCGACGATGCGCTGGACCTCAGTGGCACCTGGCTCTTTCGCCGCGGGGATGCCCTGGCCTGGGCGGATTGGGGAACTGATCGGGAAGGAGAGATCCGCTCGTTCCTCAAGCTGGCAGGCAAAAAGGCAGCGGGACATCTCGGCGTGATTCCGGCCGACAAGGAGTGGCGCAAGCGCATGCACTCCGCGGTGGCGAAACACTTCGAAGGCAACAAGAATCCTTACGCCCGCGCGGATGACAAGGGTGACCCAACTCCGCCTGGGAAGGCGCGTGGTGAATTCCGGCTGGGAAAGGACCTCGAACTCGACACCGTGCTGAGCGAACCGCTCGTGCGCCAGCCGCTCTTCATCGACTTCGACGAACGCGGGCGCATGTGGGTGGTGCAGTACATCCAGTACCCGAATCCGGCCGGGCTTGAGGTTCTCACCTGGGACAAACACCTCCGCAAGGTCTTCGACCAGGTCCCGCCGCCCCCTCCCTTTGTGAAACCCGAACACAAGAAGTTCATCGGGCGAGACAAGATCACCATTCACGAGGACACCGACGGCGACGGCGTGTTCGACACGCACAAGACCTTCCTCGATGGCCTCAACATGGTCACCTCCCTCACGCCCGGAAAAGATGGCGTGTGGGTTCTCAATCCGCCCTATCTCCTCTTCTTCCCCGACAAGAACCGCGATGACGTCCCCGACGGCGAACCGGTGGTCCATCTCTCCGGCTTCAATCTCGAAGACACCCACTCGATCTCCAACAGCCTGAAGTTTGGCCCCGACGGATGGCTCTACGGCTGCACCGGCAGCACGGTGACCGCGAGGGTGCGGGTGCACCTCGACGAGAACGCTCCGCGCTATCCCTTCCTCGGACAGAACATCTGGCGCTACCACCCGACCCGGCACGAGTTCGAGCTCTTCGCGGAGGGCGGTTGGAACAATTTCGGCGTCGAGTTTGACGCGAAAGGTCGTCTCTACTCCGGCACCAACAGCACTCAGCAGGCCGTCCACTTCGTGCAGGGGGGCTACTACCAGAAGGGATTCGGCAAGCACGGCCCGCACACCAACCCCTACGCCTTCGGTCACTTCCACGGAATCCCCATCGTGGGCGAGAAGACCCGGCTCGTGCACCAGTGGATTCGCTATGAGAGCGGCGCGATTCCAAGTCTCGAGGGCCGCCTGATCGGTGGGAGCTCCCTCGCCAACAAGGTGCACGCCCTTCGTGTCGAGCAGAACGGAAGCACCTTCACAACGGTGGAGGAGGAGAAGCCTCTCCAAACGGACGACAAGTGGTTCCGCCCCGTCCACTGCACAATCGGACCCGATGGAGCGATCTACTTTGCCGATTTCTACGACGCGCGCATTACGCACGTTGATCCCCGCGACAACTGGGACCGCAGCAACGGGCGCATTCATCGCCTGCGCGCGAAGAGCGCCCAACCATCCATGCCGCGCGATCTCAGCAAGGTCTCGTCCCAGGATCTCCTGAAGGTCCTCGCGGACAAAAACCAATGGGCGCGCCGCAGCGCACAGCGATTGCTCGCCGGGCGCAACGATCAGTCGGTCGTCCCTGCCCTCGTCAACAACCTGACAAAAAGAACCGACCACCAACTCGCACTCGAGTCGGTGTGGGCCTTGCACGCGCTGGGCGCCTTCCCCCGGTTCGCCCTGCCCGCCCTGAAGCACAGTGATCCGCATGTCCGGCTCTGGGCAGTGCGCCTGCTCGCCGATCGCGAAAACACCCTGCTCACGGAAGAGGTGGAAAAACGTCTCCTCGAGATGGTCGCGACGGAAGGTGATCCCAGGGTGATTTCCCAAATCGCTTCCACCGCGCAGCGCCTCTATACCCTCAGTGCGGCCGTGGTGGTGCGCGATCTCGCAAACCGCGGCGAGTTCGCTGAGGATCCCTTCGTTCCCCAACAACTCTGGTGGGCCATGGAGTCGCTCATCACGCGCTCGCCCCAACGCGCCAAGCTCGTGCTTGAGAATCCCACGTTCTGGGAGGCGCCCCTCTTCCAGCGAGTCATCCGCGAGCGGATCGGTCGTCGCTACATGGCGGAGCGCAGCGTGGAGAGCCTCGCCATGTGCGCATTCCTGTTGGAGAAGGCCGCGGGGACGGACCACCTCGATCCCCTCATCCGCGGCATGGAGAAAGCGCTGGAAGGCACCACTCTCGATCCCGTCCCTCCCGCTCTCGACGCCGCAATCGCCAACATTTGGAAGAACCACCGCGCGACCGATGACGTGATTCGCTTTTCGCTGCGCTTGAAGAGCCCGCGGGCCCTGGCCGCCGCTCGCCCCCTCGTGAGCGATCCCAAGGCCCCCAAGGCCCAGCGTCTTGAGTTTCTCAAAGCGCTGGGCGAGATGCGCGATGCGCCTTCCGAAGCGGTCTTCCTCGGTCTCTTTCGCAACGAAAAGGAGGACGCTGGTCTTCGCCTCGCAGCCCTGAGCGCCCTGCGGCGCTACTCGAGCGAGGAGATTCCCTCGGCTGTTCTGCAGCTCTACCCGGGGTTGCAGGGCGACCTCCAACAAACCGCGCAATCCCTCCTCGCCAGCCGTCCCTCCTGGGCCCTGCGTCTCCTGCATGCGGTGGATGAGGGTGTCATTCCCGGCAAATCGATCGGCCTCGACAGTGTTCTCCTCATGAGCACCTACAAGCACCAGGAAACGAGCGACCTGATTGCCAGGCATTGGGGCAAGCTGCGGCAGTCGGACGAGGCCAAGGCCAAACGGATTGCTGAGCTCAAGACGATCCTCTCCAACAAAACGCAGAAGGGGAACTCCAAGCGTGGGCACGAGATCTTTGCCAGGAACTGTGCAGTGTGCCACAAGTTCGGCGACCAGGGCCGCGATATCGGCCCGGACCTTACCGGCTACGAGATGAAGAACCTCGACTACCTGGTCCCCGCCATCGTCGATCCGAACCTCGGAATCCGTGAGGGCTACGAGCTCGCCACGCTCACCCTGCGTCCCGTGGGCAATGCCTCACCCGCGGTGCTCACCGGCTTCCTCACCGATGCCAACGAGCGCACCGTCACCCTCAAGGATCTTGCCGGCCTGAAGACGGTCATCGCCCGCGTCGACCTCGCCAACGAATCGCGGGCCCCAATCTCGGTCATGCCGGAAGGACTTCTCGACGCCCTCAGCGAACAAGAGCTTCGCGACCTGGTGGCTTACTTGCAGGCAGGCAATTAGACGCTCCTCTCTCAGCGCCCCCCCGGAGTGGTGGGCGGAAGTCCCGGCCTGGGAATGCGCGGCTGTTGGTGGTGCCGAGGTCGGTCCCAATCACAAGGGGCAACCACTAGCCCGCAATGGCGAATCCGTAAATCAAAGTCTTGCTCCCGAAGGTCGCCCATTCCGACTACCCCCCGGTCAGGAGCCGGTAGCCCACAATCATGAGAAACGCGTCCACCACCAAGTGGCTGAGCCAGCACCTCAATACCGATCCGTGCCATTCGTACATGAGCGTCCAGATCAGGCCTCCAATGCCCACCAACACCGAGAGAGAGACGGCGAACGGAAGGGGAAAAAGCTGCGCCATGAGCACGAAGTGGTGACCGGTAAAGGCGACCGCAGCGATTATGTGCCCAGGCCAGTGGCCCACCATCTGGCGCAGGTGCCCATAGACAAACCAGCGCCAGTAATATTCCTCCATCGCGGAATGGAAGACGGAGATGAAGATGGCAACCGGGACGAAGTGTTCGCGGAAGCCGAGACCATCCACTTTCTCGCCCACCCTGTCCCCGTTCTCCCGGACAACGTCGGCAAGCGGGGTGAGGACCATCACCAATCCGAGGAACGAGATGAGAATTCCCGCGCCAATTCCGCTCAGCGCCACCACTTTCCACGAAGGCCAATTCGATTCCCGGTCTTCCCGGCGAGTCAATCCACCGAGGCCGATCCAGCCAAAGAAGAAGAGCGGATAGACGAGAACCCAGGTCTTGGTCACCCCATAGGCGCCCCGTCCTCCGTTGCCCTGCGACATCCAGACGAAGTAAATGAGCGCACAAAGGATGGGAACCGTTAAGGTCGGCACCATGGCTGGCCAACTCATTCGGTGTCGCTGCTTGATTTCCCCGCCCACGCTGCAGGCTAGAATCTTCAACATCTGTGGCCAAAACTGCAATAGGGAAAGCTCGCGGGAATCTCGCCGCAGAATTTGGGGATGCCACGCATCAACCCCCGCCCATTATCAGCTGGAATCCGATCACCATCAGCAGCACATCGACGCAGAGGTGACTGACCCAGCAGCCCACCACCGTGCCCTGCCGCTCGTACATGAGGGTCCAGATGAATCCGCCCACCACCACGCAGAGGGTCAGGAAAATTGCGAGGGCCGGAGGGAAGAACTGGAGGGTAATCACGAGGTGATGACCGCCAAAGCCCACCGCCGCGATCACGTGACCGGCCCAGCGACCCACCTTTTCGCGCAGGTGACTGTAGACGAACCATCGCCAGTAGAATTCCTCCAAGGCGGAGTGAAACACCGAAACAAAAACGGCGAAGAGGATAAAGTGATCCTTGAAGCCGAGCCCCTCCGCCTTCTCGCTCACCGCACCCGCCCCGTCCCGCACCATCGCCCCCAGCGGGGTCATCATGAGGAGCAGTCCCACCACCACGATCGCCACTCCCGAGCCCAGTCCTGTTAGAATCACGGTCTTCCAGGCCGGCCAACTTGTCTTGCGTTCCTCTCGTCGGGTCAGTCCCCCGAGACCAACCCACTTCAGGAAGAGGAAGGGGTAGAGCAGGGTGAAAAACTTGGTGGCGCTGTAGGTGGCCTTCCCCACTGTTCCCTCCGGGATCCACACGAAGTAGATCAGGGACCCAAGGGTGGGCACCACCAGGGCGGGCAGCAGGAAGGCCCAACTCAATTCGCGTTTCAGCGTCATCTCGCTGCCACCATGCACAGAAAGCCGGCTCAAGCGTGAGTGGATAAGTTCAATCCGAATATCGATCAGATTGATATCCCCCGATTTCTCCCCGCTGCAACACCACCGGCCCAGCCAGCGTATCCTGCCTACATGATAACCCGCCTCCTTGCCCTCACGGCCCTGTCCCTGCTTGGGGCCAGCGTGTTCGCCGATCATCACGAGAAGAGTGCTCCCGCAAAAAAGCCTCCGGCCAACTCCAATGAGCGCGCGCGTCCCGAGGTCATCACACCCGGCACAGCGAGCACCAACGACCAGCCCGGCCAACCGCCCAGCGATGCGATCATCCTCTTCGACGGCAAGAATCTTGACAGCTTTACCCAGAAGGGTGCGCCGCCGAAGTGGAAGGTCGAAAACGGTTACGCCGAAGTGAACCGGAGCGGTGAGATTCAATCGAAGCAATCCTTCGGCGATGCGCAACTGCACATCGAGTGGGCCACTCCGAGTGAAGTCGAAGGCAAGAGCCAGGGTCGCGGCAACAGCGGCGTCTTCCTCGGTGGTTACTGCGAAGTGCAGGTCCTCGATTCGTTCGAGAACGACACCTATCCCGGTGGCCAGGCGAGCGCCCTCTATGGTAAAACTCCGCCCCTGATCAATGCCAGCCGAAAGCCTGGAGTATGGCAGACCTATGACATTATCTTTCACGCAGCCAGGGATGACCAACCGGCTCGCATCACCATCCTCCACAACGGTGTGGTCGTTCATCACGGCTTTCCCCTCGGCAGGAAAAAGGACAAGTGGAACCTCAGGCTTCAAGACCACGGCAATCCGGTCCGCTACCGCAACATTTGGGTGCGGGAGCTGAAGGACTATCGGTAGGGAGGCGCCCTGCAATTCCCCCGCTTGCGATGGTAGCTCCGACACGATAGAAATCTTTGCGATGGGCAGCCCAAAAAAGCCTCTGTGGTCCCTGCGTCCTTTGTGGTGCCTCGTCGTGAGCGGGTGGATCGTCCCCGGTCTGGCCGCAGGGGAAGCGCCCGACTTCAACCGTGAGATCCGCCCCATCCTCTCCGAGAACTGCTTCCACTGTCACGGCCCCGACAAGAAGGCGCGCAAGTCCAGCCTGCGCCTCGACACCTTCATGGGCGCGACCGAGGGCGGGGAACTCGGCGACCCCATCGTGCCCGGCAAGCCGGATGAAAGTGAAGTGGTGGCCCGCATCTTCTCCTCCGATCCGGACGAGCGCATGCCGCCGCCGAAGTCGAAGCGCTCTCTCACAGAAAAGCAGAAGAATCTCCTCAAGGACTGGATCGCCGCCGGCGCAGAGTACGAGGCGCACTGGGCCTGGACCGCTCCCGAACGACCCATACCTCCTGCCGTGAGCGCGAAGGAGAGGGTCGCCAACTCCATCGACGCCTTCCTTCTCCGTCGTCTCGAGAATGAGAAGCTCACCTTTTCCGAACCAGCTTCCCCCGCCGCCCTCCTCCGCCGCCTCTCCCTCGATCTCATCGGTCTTCCCCCCACTCCCGAGGAGGTCGCCACCTTTGAACGATCTGCAATCCGAGATCTGAAATCTGCAATCGCGCGAGAAGTCGATAGACTCCTCGCTTCCCCCCGCTTCGGGGAACGCTGGGCCCGTCCGTGGCTGGATCTCGCCCGCTACGCCGACTCCAACGGCTTCCAGGCCGACCAGCTCCGTCCTTCCTGGGCTTACCGCGACTGGGTCATTGACGCCCTCAACGCCAACATGCCCTACAATCAATTCACGATTGAACAACTGGCCGGCGATCTCCTTCCCGATGCCACCATCGAACAGAAGATCGCGACCGGCTTTCACCGGACGGTCACTTGCAACGTGGAGGCCGGCGTGCACGCCGAGGAGAATCGCGTCAACCAGGTTGTCGATCGCGTCAACACCACCGGCACGGTCTGGCTCGGCATCACGATGGAGTGCGCGCAGTGCCACGATCACAAGTACGATCCCTTCTCGATGGTGGACTACTACTCCCTCTTCGCCTTCTTCAACAACACGCCCCTCGAAGTCTCCCTTCCCAGCAGCAAGAACGATGTCTCGCACGACTTCGTGGGTCCCTATCTCGACCTCCCACTCTCCGCGGAAGAGCGCAAAAAACAGGAGGACCTCGATCTCAGGATTGCGGCCACCAGGAAGAAGCGGAAAGACCTCGTCGAGAATCCGAAGTCCGGGTTTGCAGCGTGGGAGAAGGCCGCCCGGGAGTCGCTGGCCCACAGCCCGAAGTGGCAGACCTTGAAGGTCGCCACCTTCCGCGCCCATGGCGGAGAAGATCACCGTGTCCTCGCCGACGGCTCGGTTCTCCTCACCGGCAACGTCCCGGGAACCGCTCGCTACGAGGTGGAAGTCCGGAGCAGCTTGAAGGAGGTCACCGGCTTCAAGCTGGAGACTCTCACCCATCCCGACATTCCGGGCCAGGGACCCGGCCGCGGCGATTCGGTCCGCAGCAACTTCGTCCTCAACCAATTCGAGGCGACCTTGCATCGCAAGGGCCGGGACACGCCGATTGAGCTCTTCGGTGCGGAGGCCGACTTCTCGCAGAAGAACTGGGGCGTCTCCGGGGCGATCGACGGCAACGCCAAGAGCGGCTGGGCCATTGCGCCGCAATTCGGCAAGCCGCACTGGGCGAGTTTCAAGATCGCCAAGCCGCTCACCCTCACCGGTTCCGATACCCTCGTCTTCACCCTTGAGCAGAACTACGGCCGCGGGCGCGTCATCGGCTGCCTCCGCCTCTCCGCCATTTCGGATCCCTCCGGAATCGGCGCCCTGCCCAAGGACATCGCCGCCGCACTCCGCAAGCAGGAGAAGAAGCGCAGCAAGAAGGACCGCGACAAGCTCAACGCCTACTTCGTCAAGACCAGTGCCGACCTCCAGAAACTGAATCTTGAACTGGAGCGCCTTCTGAAAGCGCGCGCCGCCTTGAAGTCCGACAAGACCCTCGTCATGGTGGAACTGGAGAAACCGCGCCTGACCCACATCATGACGCGCGGCAACTACCTCTCTCCTGCCGCTGAAGTCTCCTCCAACACCCCCGGGCTCTTCCCTCCCCTCTCCAATCCCCGAACGGGAAGCAACCCTGCCACCTCGCCCACCAACCGGCTTTCCCTGGCAAGATGGCTGGTGCGCCGCGACAATCCTCTCACTGCCCGGGTGGCCGTCAACCGCTGGTGGGCCGAGCTCTTTGGCAACGGCATCGTGGCAACCCTTGAGGACTTCGGGACCCAGTCGGAACCTCCGACCCATCCCGAATTGTTGGACTGGCTCGCGGTCGAGTTCATGGAGTCCGGATGGGACATGAAGCACCTCCTCAAGACCATCGTGATGTCGCAGGGCTACCAGCAGTCGTCCCGGCTCACTCCCGACCTGTTAGAGCGAGACCCGCGCAACCTCCTCCTCGCGCGCGCTCCCCGCTTTCGCATGGATGCCGAGCGCCTGCGCGACAACGCCCTCACTGTTTCGGGCCTCCTTTCCACCAGGATGCACGGCAAACCCATCATGCCCTACCAGCCGCCCGGACTCTGGCGGCAGACCGGTCGCAACGAGCCCAAGTGGGTGGAGCAGAAGGACGAGAACCGCTGGCGGCGCGGCATCTACATCGTCTACCGCCGGGCTGCGCCCTATCCCAGCATGGTCAACTTCGACGCGCCCGACCGTGGAGCCTGCACCGTGAAGCGCCCCCGCACCAATACTCCGCTGCAGGCCCTCACCCTGCTCAACGATCCCGTCTACGTCGAAATGGCCCTCGCCCTCGCGGACCGCATCCTCACCGAGGCCCCCTCCCCCGCCACCCGTCTCGATCACGCCTATCGCCTTGTCCTCTCCCGCCGTCCCACCGCCGCCGAGAGTAGGCTCCTCAACGCCCTCCTCCACGACCGCCTCTCGCACTTTGGAAACAATCCGAGTGCAGTCGACGGCCTGCTCAACAATCCCACCCTCGTCTACCAGCCCAGGCACAGGGGGAAGGCTGAGCTCGCCGCCTGGCACTATCTCGCCAGTGTCCTTCTGAACCTCGATGAGACCATGACCAAACCGTAGCTGCCGCAGCCTGCCTCGGTGCAACTCCAGGATTCAATTGATGACAACCCCTCTCCACCACCAAACCCGCCGCCTCTTCCTCCAGAAGACCGGTTTCGGTTTTGGTGGCGCAGCGCTGGCTTCCCTGATGAACGAGGACGCGGCGGCGGCGACTGATGATCCGCTCACCAGGCAGGGCCTCCACCACGCGCCCAAGGCCAAGCGGGTCATCTACATCCACCTCGTCGGGGCACCCTCGCACCTCGACCTCTTCGATTTCAAACCCGAGTTGCAGAAGCGCCACGGCCAGCTCTGTCCCGACGAGTTCTTCAAGGGCAAGCAACTCGCCTTCATCCGCCAACAACCGAACCTGCTGGGTTCGCCCAAGGAGGAGAAGTTCACATTCAAAAAGTGTGGCGATTCCGGGCTCGAGATTTCAAACCTTCTCCCCAACCTGCAGGGGATGGCGGACGAGCTCTGCTTCATCAAGACCCTCCATACCGATCAGTTCAACCACGCCCCGGCGCAGATGTTTGCCCTCACCGGCTTCAATCGCTTCGGCCGCCCCAGCATCGGATCGTGGGTGAGCTACGGACTGGGCAGTCCTAACAATAACCTCCCCGGCTTCGTGGTCCTCGTCACCGGCCAGGTCCTCGGCGCGGGCAACAGCGCATGGGGCAGCGGCTTCCTGCCCACCCTCCACCAGGGGATCGAGTTTCGCTCCCAGGGCGATCCGGTCCTCTTCCTTTCCAACCCGAAAGGGGTCTCCGGGAAAGAGCGCAAGTTGGTGGTCGATGCCGTGAACGACCTCAACCAGCTCGCTCTCGCCGATGTCGGCGATCCCGAGATCGCGACCCGCATCAGCCAGTACGAGTTGGCCTATCGCATGCAGACCAGTGTGCCGGAGCTGATGGACATCGCCTCCGAACCGAAACGCATCCACGAGATGTACGGGACGCAGCCGGGCAAGACCAGCTTTGCCAACAACTGCCTCTTGGCCCGCCGGATGGTGGAACGCGGGGTGCGCTTCGTGCAACTCTTCGACCAGGGCTGGGACCACCACGGCAGCGTCTTCGACCGCCTCCCGCAGAAAACGAAGCAGGTCGACAAGCCCATCGCGGCCCTCCTCCGGGACCTCAAGGAGCGCGGGATGCTGGACGACACCCTTGTGATCTGGAACGCCGAATTCGGTCGCACCCCCATGGCCCAGGGCACCAGCGGCAACGGAGAGGAACGCACCAAGGCCGGGCGCGACCACCACAAGGAAGCCTACACGGTCTGGATGGCCGGCGGAGGCACCAAGCCCGGTCACGTCCACGGCGAAACCGACGACCTCGGCTACGGCATCGCCCGCGACCCCGTCCACGTCCATGATTTCAACGCCACCATCCTGCACCTGTTAGGGATCGACCACGAACGCCTCACCTTCCGCTACCAGGGACGGCGCTTCCGTCTCACCGATGTGCATGGCAACGTGGTGAAGGGTGTGCTGGCGTGAGGAGGTGGTGTTTCATCTTCCGGTCTGAACCAACATCCCACCACCGGAATCCCATTGATCGCCTGTCGAAGGATGATGAAGTCTTGGCGGTGGATTCCGTCAATGGACCCGTGGACCACCCGACGATTGCGATCCCGGTTCACTCCTTATTCTTCTTCCGCAGGTTCTTGTCTTTCCTGGCCTTCTTGACTTTCGGCGGGCCGTAGGTCTTGAGCATGATCGCGTCCACCTTGGCCCGGTCGTCCTTGTTCTGGAGGGCCGGGAGCATCGGATCGCTTGTTCGTTTCATCCACGACTCCAACCGTTGGCGATATTCCCCGATGGTCTTTTGGTACTCGGTATGACCGATCAGGTTGTGCAGGCAGTCCGGATCCTTCTCCAGATCGTAGAATTCCTCCGGCACCCGCATGCGGAACAAATCAATGCGGGCGGCGATGTCCGGGTTGTCTTTTGCGGCCGCTGCCATCGCGGCGAAGGTCTTGCCCTCATTGTTGTTGCGGTAAACATGCTTGCCATCGCTGAAGGCATTGTAGATGTAGCCAAATTTTCCGTCCTGCACACAGCGCATCGGAACGCCGTCGTTACCCGCCTTGCTGTCAATCTGCGTGAACACAAAGTCGCGACCCTTCTGCGCCTCGCCGCGCAACAGGGAAGCAATGCTGCGGCCATCCAACTTCGCCGGTCCCTTGACGCCGCATAACTCCAAAAAAGTGGGCATGAGATCGACGGCGGATACGAAATGGGTGTCGTTGCGGGTGCCCGCTTTCACCGTGCCCGGCCAGCGGACGAGAAACGGCGTGCGCGAACTGTGGAACCACGTGTTGCACTTGGCGAATGGAACAGCGATGCCGTTGTCCGAAATGAAGACGACGATCGTGTTCTTCGCCAGCCCGGATTCCTCCAGCGCCCGCATGAC
The DNA here is from genome assembly GCA_046581525.1 of Roseibacillus sp. Lineage (GTDB taxonomy): Bacteria > Verrucomicrobiota > Verrucomicrobiia > Verrucomicrobiales > Akkermansiaceae > Roseibacillus_B. Next base: position 37,572 of record JAYGGC010000102.1, read on the forward strand.
CCGGCCGAAGGTGTCGTCAAGGCGACGGGTCGAGTTCTGGTAGTGGGCCAGTTCGGCCCGCACGCCCGGCAGATCGGGAAGGAACCCCGGCACCTCAACCTCCTCGGGCTGGTAGACGCGACTCGGCATGGCGGCGCCCTTGGTCAGTTTCTCCGGATTGCAGTAGGGCCGATGCGGATCATGGGAGTTCACCATGAAATAGAACGGCTTGTCCTCGTCCTGACAGCGTTTGAAGAAGGTCACACAGCGCTGGTAATAGAGATCCGGATTGCGGCCGTTGCCGAGATCCCTCTGATCGAAGACATAGTCCCACTTCATCGTCGTCGTCGGGGTCGAGTGGGGGACCTTGCCGAGGATGCCGGCCAGGTAACCGCCCTTCTGGAACGCGCTCACGATGTCCGGCGTCCCGGGCTTCGCCTTCATGAATCCCATCGCGCCGGAATTGTGGCTCAGCAGACCGGTCGCGATGACAGCCCGGCACGGGGCACAGATGGCGACATTCACGTGCCCACGGTTGAAGAGCATACCCTCCGCGGCGAAGCGATCGAGGTTGGGCGTCAGATCCGGGACTTTGCTCCCAAAAACTCCCAGGGATTCGGCGTGCAGATCATCCGCGGTGAACAGGAGAACATTGGTCCGCGGCGCTGCGCCGGCGGTCGTCGCGCAAAGCACGAAAGCATATAGGATTGCAGAAGGCTTGAGTGGCATGCCCGGAATTCGGCGGCAATTGGCCCAAATGGCAATTCCAATCTTCAGTCCGTCACTTCTTGTCCATCCCCACCAGCTCCACGAAGCGGTGTTTCATCTTCCGGTCTGAGCCGACATCCCACCACCGGAATCCCATCGGCCGGTTGTCGAAATTCTTGCTGGTGGTCTCCCCGTTCACGAGCTGGATGCCCTTGTAATCATTCACAATCAGCTTGTGGGTGTGACCGGCCAGGAAGGCCACCACCCCGTTCTCTTCGCAGAGTTTGAGAAGCTCCATCCGCTTGGCGACGGGGAGATTGAAGTAGGCTTCCTTCTCGTCGGGCTTCTGGAGGAAGAGAGGATAGTGAACCACCACAACCACGGGCCGCCCCTTCGCCTTCGCCACCTTGAGGGTCTCCACAAACCAGGCATCGTGCTTCTCGGATTCACCCTTGAGGGGCGCCTTCCAGAGCTGGGTGTTGGCGATCACGAAGGTGAAACCCTTGTGCTCCACCGCGAAGTAGTCCTTGCCCACCTTCTCCCGGTAGAGCTTGAGCGACTTGGCGGTCGGCACGTTTTCGACGTCGTGATTCCCGGCCGCGCAGTGACATGGAATGACAAAGCCGGCCTTGATCCGGTTGAAGTCGGCCCATGACTTTTCATCGGCCTTGTTGACGAGATCTCCGCAAATCACCACGAAGTCGGGCTTCATCTTGTTGATCTGATCCACGGCCAGCGTGAAGGTCTTCACGTCGTGCTCATAGCCGCCCATCCCGAGCTGGGTGTCGCACATCTGGACAAAGGAGAACTTTTCGCCGGCAGAAGGCACGGGCTGCTCGGCGGAAAGAGCGGAGCACAGGCCCCCGAGGAGGAGCAGGGTAGAGAACAAAGGGCGTTTCACAGGTTGATTCTCCACCCTGGTGAGGCGCGCAACAACCAAGAAAGTGTTCCCCGCGCTGGAGTGACGACTTCAGCCGTCCACCGACTTCCGACCTTCGACCTTCGACTCTACTTCTCAATCGCCTCGCCAATGAACCTCAGGAGCTCCTTGCGACCATCTCCCTTCACCGCCGAGGTGGTGAAAATGTGCGGTGCGCCCTCGCTCCATTCGGACATGGCTTCCGTGAAGAGGGCGATGTTCTTCTTAACCACGTTGGGCTTCACCTTGTCCGCCTTGGTGAAGACCAGGGCGAAGGGGATGCTGCTGTCGACCAGCCAGCGGACGAATTCCTGATCGATCTTCTGGGGCGAGTGACGGGCGTCGATCAGGACGAAGGCGCGGCAGAGGTTCGTGCGCTCGCGAAGGTAATCGGAGACGAGCTCGTGGAAGCGGTCGCGATCGGCGCGCGAGGCCTTGGCGTAACCGTAGCCAGGAAGGTCGACGAGGCTCCACGCCTTGTTGATGGTGAAGAAGTTAATCTCGCGGGTACGGCCGGGCTGGCCCGAGACCCGGGCGAGCGCAGACTTCCTGGTGAGAAGGTTGAGGAGCGACGACTTGCCGACGTTGGAGCGCCCGATGAAGGCGAACTCAGGGAGCTTCGACTCCGGACAGCCGTCGAGGCTGACAGCCCCAAGCTCGAATATGGCCGATTGGATTTTCACGGTCGTCGAAAATTCTACATCCTGGAGCAGGCTGTGCGCCCGTCCCATCCCACAATTACACCCAGGCCGCTCGAAGCAACTCCTTCAGACGCTCTTTCTCCGTGGCCGAAGTCTTCGCCACGAATCCCCGGGCGTGCGCAAAATGCACGTCGTCCTCTTCGTCGATCCGGGTGAACTCCAGTCGCGGGTGATCGTTGTGACGCGAGAGCCCATAGCCGCTGCCCCGCCGGTCCGGATAGACCAGGCCCGCCACGTTCTCCGATTCGCCGATCGAATCGAGATAGCGCCCAAGCCCCATCGAGGGCTCGGCCGGGAGCGGATCGGTCCGTGGCATGAACAGGACCTTGAAGGTGTCCGCGCCGTTGGCCTCCAGCTCCCAGAGCTCGCCATGCTCACCGATGTAGGTGAGCCGCTCGCGCAAGGTCTTCAAATACTCCAGGAGATCTTCTCCCACCCAGCGCATCATCTCGTAGAGCAAATCGCCAGGGTCGAGACGCTCGGCCTGTGCAAAGCGTCGCAACAAGGTCACGTCCATCGGCGAGTTGAGCTTGCTCATGATGTCGCGCTCGACGCCCAGCCACTTGGCAGTCCCGCCTGCCCCCCGGGTGTCAAACCACTCCGCGGGCTCGAGCCAGTCGCAGAACATTTTCGCATCTTCGTAGAGCCCGAGGTCCTGCAGCACGAGGGAGAGCGCACAGATCGGCTCGTGATCGCGCGGGAACTGGTGGTGATCAAAATTCCCCCGCTCAGGCTCGTGTTCTCCGCCCACATCGACCACCAGCACAGCGGAGTTGTCGAGATCGCCCTGCTCCGGCTCGCGACGCTCGATCGGAGCACCGTGCTGCGCCACCAGCAAACTGCAGGCCAGATAGTCGTCTTTGTGCGCGCCACCCGGGTGCGTGAGGATCAGTTCGATGGACATGAGAGGCGGGACGGTAGGGAGTTGCGGGCGGAGAGCAAGCCATTGCGCCGGGCGGGGAGGCGGCGCTGGAACTTATCGCGACAACCGCAAGGGAACCAACTGGTTTTCGGCATAGACCTCACCGGTCCCGACCTCCCTCACGACGCCGATTGCCTCTAGCCCTTCTTCTCAGCTCTCCACCCTACATTCGCTCCAAGGTCAGCAGGCGGAACTCCATTGCTTCCGCTCCGGGAATCACAGTGGCGCGGAGAGTCAGTTCGCCCTTCCCCTTTTCAAGCACGATCTTCCCGATCGTCACGGCCTTGAAGTCCTTCACGTAGGACTCCATGCGTGGATGCAGGTCGTGCTCGGCCCCGAGCTCGGGGACGTCGTGCGCTTCGGCGATCTCGAACTTGAGGGTCGCGTCGTTGAAACTCAGCTCGCACTTCGCTCCCGCCTCCTTGGCAGCGTAGTAGAGGACCACCTCGTAGGTCCCGCTGGCGGCGACCTCGGCGGCGAAGGTGATCTTGTCCTCCGTGCTGGTCCAGTTGCGGAAGTAGGAACAATTGGGAAACCTGTTAGAACGCTTGATTCCTCCGTGCGACTTCGCATCGCGGGCGGGGAGCTGGGTCAGGGGCGAGTCGGGATGAGCGATCACGAAGGGACGCTTGTCCTGATAGTAGCCCGGCATGTGCGTCTCGCGATGCGCCTTCACGACGGCGGCGAGCTTCCTGGCAACACCCGGATGCTCCTTGGTGACCACCTTCCGCTGCCCCGGATCGGCCACCAGGTCGTAGAGCTTGCCGGTGTGATCGAGCCGGAAGCGCGGATTGCGCGCGCTGATCTTGTCCTTCCAATGATTGATGAGAATGCGCTCGGTCCACTCTTCTTCAGTGCCATGGAGGATCTGTTTCAGGCTGATCCCATTGAGGGGCTTGGCGGTTTTGGCGGGCACCCCGGCGAGATCGCAAAGGGTGGGGAGCAAGTCGCGCGCGCTGGCAATGTGCGTAATCTCGGTCCCGGGCGCGATGACGCCCGGCCAGCGGAGGTAGAGCGGACTGCGCACCCCTCCTTCGTCGGTCGATCCCTTGCGGCCCTTCATCCCGCCATTCCAACGCACGCCATTCGGTCCGTTGTCGTGAAACCACACCACGATGGTGTCGTCCTCGATGCCCAGGGTCTCAAGCATGGCGAGTACGCGCCCGACGTTCCAATCGAGGTTTTCGCACATCGCGAGCGCGCTCCGCTTGTGGGTCTGCAACTCCTTCCCGGGTTGTTGCTCGTTCACTTTCACGAGCGGCCGGTCCTTGAAGCGCTGCCAAAATCTGTCGGGCACCTGCATGGGAGAGTGCGGGGTATTGTAGGGGAGGTAGGCAAAGAAGGGCTTCTTCCCCTTCACCGCATCCGCCATGAACCTCATCGCCTTGTTGGTGAAGTCATCGATGCAGAATCCCTCCCCATTCACGATGCGGCCGTTTTGCTCGAGCATGGGGTCGAAGTAGTTGCCCCAGTGGCCGCTGCAGAAGCCATAGAACTTGTCAAAGCCACGGCCGTTCGGGTGATAGGGATACTGCATTCCGTTATGCCACTTGCCAAAGGCGCCGGTGGTGTAGCCCGCCGCCTTGAAAAGATCGGCCACCGTGGTTTCGTCGAGATCCATGCGCTCGCCTCCCGCCGAAGTGGAATAGACCCCGGAATGGGCATGATGGCGGCCGGTGAGAAATTCGGCACGCGTCGGCGAACAGACCGGGCAGACATAGAAGCGGTCGAAGCTCGCCCCGTCGCGCTTGAGGGAATCGATATGCGGCGTGCGCAAGTCCGTGTTTCCAGAGCTGGTCAGGTCTCCCCAGCCCTGGTCGTCGCTGAGGAAGACGAGGACGTTGGGATGCTTCGCGAGGGCAGGAGAAAGGCAAAGAAAGAAGGCGAGAATCGGGCGAAGGATGGTCATGGTCTCACCTTCAATGGTGGCGTCGTGGATGGCGGTGTCCAGAGAACATTGCCGCACGCAATCGGGCAGCGGATCCCTGGACTGCGGCAGCCTGTCGCCTATGCTCTTGGAGCCCTGCCCTACAATGCCTTTGACGATCGCGGTCCTCTAGCGTAAACGCTGCGCCCAATTTCTCACTCCGCCACGATGTCCTCCACTCCCACCATCATCTACACCCAGACCGACGAGGCTCCCGCCCTCGCGACCCGCTCGCTCCTCCCCATCATTCAGCGCTTCACGAAGTCGTCGGGGATCAACGTCGAGACCCGCGACATCTCGCTGGCGGCACGCATCCTGGCGGTCTTTCCGGAGTTCCTTTCCGAGGAACAGCAGCGCGGGGACGCCCTCGCGGAACTCGGCGCGCTGGCCAAGACCCCCGAGGCCAACATCATCAAGTTGCCCAATATCAGCGCCTCCGTCCCTCAGCTCAAGGCCGCCATCACGGAGCTCCAGTCCCATGGCTACGAACTCCCGGACTATCCTGATGAGGCGCAGAGCGACGTGGAGAAGGACGCCAAGGCGCGCTACGACAGGGTGAAGGGCAGCGCGGTCAACCCGGTCCTGCGCGAAGGCAACTCCGATCGCCGTGCGCCCAAGGCGGTGAAGGATTACGCCCGCAGCAATCCCCACTCGATGGGCGCGTGGTCGTGCGACTCGAAGACCAACGTGGCCACCATGGGTGAAAACGATTTCGCCTCCAACGAGAAGTCGGTCACGGTGGAGGCCGAGACCACCTTCCAGATCGAGTTCGTGGCGCAGGACGGAACGGTGACCGTTCTCAAGGATGCCGCTCCCCTCCTCGCCGGCGAAGTGATCGATGGCACGTTCATGAGCAAGAAGGCCCTGGTGTCCTTCCTCGATCAGCAGGTGGCCCGTGCGAAGGAAGAAGGGATCCTCTTTTCGCTCCACCTGAAGGCCACCATGATGAAGGTGTCCGATCCCATCATCTTCGGTCACGGGGTGCGGGTCTTCTTCCGCGACCTCCTTGCCAAGCACGGTCCGGTCCTCGAAGACCTCGGAGTCGACTTCAACAACGGCTTCGGCGATCTGGTCTCGAAGATCGAATCTCTCGATGCCGACAAGAAGTCCACCATCGAGGCCGACATCAAAACCTGCTACCAGCACGGTCCGGCCCTCGCGATGGTGAACTCCGACAAGGGGATCACCAACCTCCACGTCCCCAGCGATGTGATCGTCGACGCCTCGATGCCGGCCATGATCCGCAACTCGGGTCAGCTGTGGAACGCCGCGGGAGATACCGAAGACACCAAGGCGGTCATTCCGGACAGCAGTTACGCCGGTATCTATCAGGTGGTGATCGACTCGTGCCGAGAGCACGGCGCCTTCGACCCGACCACGATGGGCAGCGTGTCCAATGTGGGTCTGATGGCCCAGAAGGCCGAGGAGTAC
>JAYGGC010000069.1:0-16090 GCA_046581525.1 Roseibacillus sp.
TCCCGGTTCGCAATCATACACCCTCCAGGCCTACGACTTTTCCGGGGCACTGGTTGGGGGCGGGAGTGTCACGATCGAAAACACCACTCCGATCGAACCTGCCTCGGCGGCGAATCTTGTGATTTCAGAATTCATGTATCATCCGGCCGCTCCCACCGCTTCCGAGATCGTGGCGGGATTCGGCGACGACGATCTCTTCGAATATGTGGAGTTGATGAACATCGGGGCGGCGCCAGTCGATCTGAGCGGGGCTGCCTTTTCCGGGGCCTTCGATTTCCTCCTGCCGTCCACCACCATCGCGCCCGGTGCCCGGGTGGTGCTCGCCCGTGCCCGTGCTGCCTTCCTCAGTCGGCATCCAGGAGCGGCGGCCGCTCTGCTCGATGGCGAGTACCACGGTGCCGGAGACACCAATCAGCTTTCGAACGGAGGCGAACAGATTGTCCTCCGGAATGCGCTGGGTGGCGACATCCGGCGCTTCACCTACGACGACGACCCGGACTGGCCGACCTCTCCGGATGGCGGTGGTTACAGCCTGGTGCTCATCGCTCCGCAAAGTAATCCACCGCACGGGGACCCGTTCAGTTGGCGTCCGGCCACGGTCACCGGGGGCAACCCCGGCACTTCGGATGCGGCCCCTCCTTTCACTGGCGATCCGGATCTGGACGGGGATGCCGATGGGATCAACGCCTTGTTGGAACACGCCTTTGGCACCAGCGATTCGAGCCCCGGACCCGACGACAGTCATGCCCTGGGGATTGGAGTCTTCGACGATGGTGCCGGGACCCTGCGCGAGTACCTCACGATCAGCTTCCGACGCAACCTCGCCGCCGATGATCTGATTTTCGTTGTCCAGATTGGCACCGACCTCATCGCGTGGAGCCTTCTCGACACCGCTTACCTTTCCGCGGTCCACAACGGTGATGGCACGGAGACCGTCACCTACCGCAGCACCACTCCGCTGGGAGCCATCCCGCGCGAATTCATCCGCCTGCGCGTCCACACGAGGTAGCCGTCCTTGGCTTCCAGCAGGCGCCTCATCCTGCATTGGGGGACGATTGGAAGACCTCCCCCCGTCCCGGGGTATCATTCAGCGGCATGTTCAGCCATCGATCAAAATCCATCTTCCTCGCCGCGGCGGTCTCCGCGGTGCTGGTCCTCAGCCTGCAGTTTCCGGTCGCCAGTGCCGCCACCGGGAAGCCGAACATCGTGGTGATCTACGCTGACGATCTCGGCTACGGGGACGTCTCTTCCTACAACCCGGATCGCGGCAAGATCCCCACGCCCCATATCGACAAGCTGGCCTCGCAGGGAATGCGCTTCACCGACGGCCACTCGAGTTCCGGAGTCTGCTCGCCGTCCCGCTACACCCTGCTTACCGGCCGCTACCACTGGCGCTCGCGCCTCCAGTCCGGCATTGTGGGCGTCTGGGGCAAGCCGCTCATCGCCCCGGACCGCCTCACGATTGGCAAGCTGTGCAAAGCGCACGGCTACACCACCGCGATGGTTGGCAAGTGGCATCTGGGCTGGGACTGGCCGCTGGCGGCCGGCGATCGAAAGCTGCTCGGGGGATCCAAAACCAAGGTCGTTCCCGCCACCGCGAAGCAGAGTGCCGCCTGGAAGGAGCTCTTCTCCCAGGCGATCCCCGGTGGGCCCATCGCCCGCGGCTTCGACAGCTACTTCGGCACGGACGTGCCCAACTGGCCGCCGTTCTGCTTCATCGAGAACGACCGCACGGTGGGCGTCCCGAGCGAGTTCCTGCCCGCGCGCCTCTTCAAGAACCACATGGCCAGCGTGCAGGGCCCGGCGCTTGCCGGATGGAAACTCGAGCCCATCCTTCCCGCCCTCGGCGACCACGCCTCCGCCTTCATCCGTAAGGCCGTCAAGGCCGACGCCCCGTTCTTCCTCTACATGCCGCTCACCTCCCCCCACACCCCGCTCGCCGTCAACGAGGAGTGGAAGGGCAAGAGCGGACTCGGAGCCTATGGCGACCTCGTCATGGAAACCGATGCGGTGGTGGGCCGGGTCCTCGCGGCGCTCGAGGAAAGCGGCGCGGCCGCCAACACCCTGGTGTTCTTCACCAGCGACAACGGATGCGCACCCTACATCGGCGTGGCCGAGATGGAGAAGAAGGGCCACTTCGCGAGCGGACCGCTGCGCGGATACAAGTCCGATGTCTGGGAGGGCGGTCACCGCGTTCCCTTCATCGTCCGTTGGCCGGGGAAGGTGAAACCCGGCACCCGTTGCGACCAGCTTGTCCACCAAGCCGACCTGATGGCCACCTTCGCTGCAGTCCTCGGCACCAAGCTGCCGGACGGCGCCGCAGAGGACAGCGTCAGCCTCCTGCCCATCCTCGAGGGGGGCGATCAGCCGGTGCGCGCCCACGCCGTGAGCCAGTCCATGAGGGGCCTGTCCGCCCTGCGCCGCGGAGACTGGAAGATCATCTTCGGTTCCGGCTCCGGAGGGTGGACCAAGGGCGGCGACTCCCAACCGGTCCAGCTCTACAACCTCGCCGAGGACCTCGGGGAATCCAACAACCTCTCCGCCCAGAAGCCCGAGCTCGTCGCCGAACTCACCGCCCTGATGGGGAAGATTGTCACCGACGGCCGCAGCAGTGCCGGTGCTCCGCAGAAAAACGACGTCCCCGTGAAGTGGAAGCGCTTCCTGCGGAAATGAGCCGAACAACGTGAAGAGACGAGAAGAGCTACGAGAAACCCATCGCATTGCGAACCTGGCGCATCGGCCGGGAAGGTCACTTGCCTGACTGCTCGAGCAACTCCCTCGCTCTGGCCAGGTTCTTTTTGGCGAGGGGAAAGTTGGGCTGCAGTCGAAGGGCTTCGGTAAAGTGCCACTCTCCATCTTTGAGCCGTCCCCTCCGCGCGAGGGAGGAGCCAAAATCATTGTGCACGGAAGCGTTGTTGGGGGCAGCCTCGAGAGATTTCAGATAGTGGTAATCTGATTTCTCACTCAGTCGTTGCCTGGCATACTGATCAGCCAATTTGAAGTGCCGGAGCCCCAGCTCTGCCATCAACTCTTGTTTTTCGACCTCTCCGGATTTCTCGGCGGCATGGTGCAGGTAGGGGAGGGCCTCCTCTGGATAACCTGCCTGGATGCGCCGAGCGATCATGTTGGGGAGGAAGGCGGGGTCGGCTGGCATGGTGAACCAGCGACCTGAAAATGGTGGTGCGAGATTTCGTCGTTCAGCATCCGGAGCCGGCACCACGAATTTGACATCATGGGCCAAGGTGTCGTTGGACAGGGCACCCCGATAAATGGCGACGATCTCGTTGCCCGGTCTCAGGAGGAGGGAAAATGGAACGGCGAAATCAGGCGTTGAGTCAAAGAGGGCCTCCTGCAGGACATGCACACGTTCCAAGGCATCCACCTCGATCATTCCCCAGGGATAGGAGAAGCCGATCTCCGCGAGGAGCGCCTTCGCGGCGCTTCGGGCCTCGATGGTATTGCCATCAACGCAGAGAGCGACGATCTCGAGTTCGGCAGGATTGCGGGCGAGCCGTGCGAGTTCCCGTTTGCAATGAGGACAACCGGCAGACCAAAGGATCAGGAGGCGTGCCTTCTTCGCGATGGTAAGGGCAACTGCGTTTCCTCCTTCGTCGAAATAGGAGGTGATGGGAAGGGGAACCGGGGCTGGGAGAACGATCGACGCCTGTCCGGTCGAGTCCGTCACGGTGCTGAGGGGCACGGTCTTGAGGACCACGGTGCGGGTGAAGGGAATCAGCTTGGCCGAGGCCTCGCCCTGCTTCAGGAGGTAGCGTTTCCCCGCTTCGAGGGGGCCAAAGGTGCTTCGTTTACCTCCGGGCCAGAGGACCTTGACGCCCTTCACGACGGCCTTCTCTGGAATTCCAAAATGAACCCACTTGCTTGATTGAGAAAGGAACATTTCGCCGGCCCGCACGGAGCGAACCAGTCGCTGATGGGATCCCTCCATGAGCAACTCGACCACCGCCCCGATGGCATCCCGATTGCACTTCGTCCCCTCCAGGCGAAAGGCCACGTGTCGGGGAGGGCCTTCGCCAGCGGTTTGATTGAGCATGAGGCGCAGGCGTGGGGCGCTGCGATTTCGAAACCAGAGGTCGAGGTCGCCATCCTGGTCCCAGTCGGTCGCCGCCAGGCCACGCCCGTCATCTGCAAACCCGAGACCGCTCACATGGGAGGCTCCCGCAAATCGGCCGCCCGTGTTCAGGAAACAACAATTTCGTTCATAGCCACTCCATGATGATCCACTCCGGACCAGTTGCATGATGGCCTGCCAGGAGGCGCGGTATTGCTCGACCCCTTCCTTGTCCTGATCGGTAACCGGTGATGGCGACACGACCTGTCGCCAGAAGAAACTTCACAAGTCGTCGGTCTTGGGATTCGAGAGGTAACCGTTGGCAACCACCAGGTCTTCCCAGCCATCATTGTTCAGATCAACGAAGCCGGAACTCCATGCCCAACGGCCCATCGTGACGCCCGCCTCCTCGCTGGCATCCCGAAAGACGCCATCAGGTCCCTGTTGAAAGAGGCTGTTGCCACGGGCCATGCGTTGCATGGCTGAAGTGTCGCCCGACTTGCGCGAGGCGTTGAACTTCCGCTGATAGGTCACCCGGTTTCCTGCCGCCGAGAACATGTTTCCAACGTAGATGTCCATCTTGCCATCGCCATTGCCGTCTCCCCAGGAGGCCGACATCCCTCCCGCCATGTCCTCCACCCCGACTTTCGCGGCAATGTCGCGGAAGCGTCCTCCGTCATTGCGATAGAGGTTGTTCCTCCCAAAATCGTTCACGACGTAGAGGTCGGCATCTCCGTCCTGATCGAAGTCTTCCCACGCTGCTGCAAAGGTCCAACGCGAGTTGTTGGTGTCGAGCCCAACGGACCTGGTGACGTCGGAAAAGCGAAACTCGCCGTGGTTTGCGAGGAGGATGTTTCGTCCCCCATTGTTGGCGTCGTGGTAGGGAATGGGGGAACTGGCTTCGAATCCCCGGGCTCCGGAGCCGGCCTCGCGTCCCTTTCCGTAGCTCGTGACGTAGATATCCAGGTCTCCGTCGTTGTCGTAGTCGGCCGCTGCCATGGAGTAGGGTCCCGGTGACCCTGGATGTCCGCCCCGCAGCGTGAAAGTTCCGGTGCCGTCGTTTTCCGCGAAGAGCACCAGGGCGACGGTGGCAACGACCAGGTCCTGGTCCCCATCATTGTCCAGATCCACGATGAGCGCACTCCGTGAGTCCTCCAGGAAGTCCACCTGGGAGGCCGCGGAGTAATCAACTACAGTTCCATCAGCGGTCTGGAGGTAGAGTCGGTTGGGAAGCCCGCCGCCGTCGCAGGCATACACATCGTCCAGGCCGTCACCGTTGAGATCCCCGACCGCAATGCCGTGATGTCCCGTGATCATCATGTCGTCCACCCTGGTCAAACGTTGCGCCCAATAGCCAATGCCGTGCATCATCTGCCGGTCAAAGGAAGGGGCGTGCTCGAAGACACTCCGGGTCGCATCTTTAAAGAGAACGCCGGGCGAATGCACTTCCCGGTAACTCTTCACCGCAATGCTCGTCAGCCTCGGCGACGCTTCGCCAGTCCATGCGCACTGCCAGACAGCATCGATTTGCGAAGTGGTTCCCTCGGTGCTTGAGGCCACCACTTCGACCAGGAAATCGGTCGTGAAGGCACCAGTGCCGCCATCGTTGATCACAACGCCGACAGGCTTGAATCGCATTGTTGTCGCGCTCGATCCTCCAAGGCGGCCTCGCAATTGCGCAAGCTCCTGGGTAAGACTCTCCACCGTAAGATCAGAAAAGACCGTGCCTTCGATGATCACAATGCCGCCCGGAAGGGTGGTCTCCTTGAAGGCGGCCGGAATGAGAGGCGAGGATTCGAAGTTGTCCGTGAGCAGGGTGCTGAAGTCGATCTCAGATAGAGGTTGAGCCAACTGCTGAATCCGTCCGGTAGCCAGGGCGTTCAGTCGTTCCGAGTCCCACCCGGAAACGTCGGGCCTCAGCTTGGCGGCTTCACGATCTGCCGCGGTGAGTGCACCGGTCGCCTGAATTCCGATATCCGAGGTTCCGATCCCGGCGTTCGCATGGACGTATGCCGCCGGGCGTTCAACACGAAGAAGAGCGGTTGCGGAAACCTGCAGCAACTCGTTGGGAGCAGGGGATTTCGTTTTCGCGGGACCTGACTCCTTCTGAGATTCGCCACAGCCGACGAAAAGCGAGATCGCGAATGCCATGGTCGCGAATGGTTTCATCACTGAATCCGACGAGGTCACTGCAGATCCCTAACATCTTTCGCCGAACATGAAAGCCCCAGGGCATGTTTGCAGGATTGGGAAAGGACCAGAAGAGTTGGTTTCGCGGCCGCTGCGAAACCGGACGCGGAGTGCTATTTCATTTCCACCACCATCCGCATGAACTGGCGCGTGAAGGAGGCGCTGGGAATGGTGCTGCGGTAGACTTCGGTGACGGTCCCGTCGCCGTTGTTGAGGGAGGAAAAGAGGACGATGTCGAGCGGATCGGAAGACCAGTTGATCAAATCCTCGGAGACCTCCGGGTAGAAGAGGATATCGGTGGCGGTGAGACTACGGGTGACCGTGAGGGCGAGATAGCCGCCACCGCTGTCGGTGACGAGTGAAGCGATCGGGCCGACACTGGCGGGATCAAGCGGATCGGTGCCGAATCCGTACTCCAGGAGGTTGCTCAGCTGATCGAGGTCGTCGTCGTCGGTTGCCTGCCCCGTCACTCCGTGGGCGGTGAGCCAGATGGCGAAGGAGACTCCATCCTCGGTGCCTGGAGTTCCGCCGATCAAGGCACTAGGGAGCCAGTTGGCGGCGAGTTTGTGATCGGGGTTTGCGTTGGGACAGCGGAGGACGAGGGAGTGGCCGCTCCCATCCGCGCTCACTGGCCACGGGAGCTTGTCGTCATAGGTGAAGTCTCGGATGAGTGCGCCGATGGCGTCGCGCAAAGTGAGCTTCTCGCCGCCATTGCTGAGCTTGTTCGCGTCCCCGAGTTGGTACTGCCCGATTACGGGCAGACCGCCTCCGTAGCGCTCCTGGAATCCAGCCTGGTTGCCAACCAGGAGGACCCGCCCGCCGGGAGAGATGGTGTTGGAGCCGAGCGCGAAGGTGATTCCATTGCTGAAGTCGAGCCCTGTCAGCGTGATCGTGTCATTGCTGATGTTGAGCAGTTCGAGGAACTCGAAGTCGTCCTGGTCCGCGAAGCCGGCATTGATCTCTGACTGGCTGGGAGAGGCCGGGTGATACATGATCTCGGAGATCACGAGGTTGTCCGCGCTGGCGGGGACAATCGTGCCAGTCCCGGTAAAGTTGACGGTGTCGGTGCCCACCAACTGGCCCTGTAGGTCGTAGGCCTCAAGGGTGATGGTGTTCGGTCCGGGGAGAACGGGGAGTTGGGCCTGCCAGGTGTTGTCGTCGATCCAAACGAGGTCGAGTGGTGCGCTGGATCCCACCGCGCGGATCTCGCGCACGTTGACCCAGCCGTCGCCCTGCACCGCGAGGAATGAATTGGAGGTCGATTGTCCGTTGATGGTGGTGATTTGATAGGGGACGTTGGACACCGCCGAGTTGATCGAGTTGGTCACGCTGGCGGCACCGCTGCTGATGTTGTTCAGGTATCCGGTGAGACTTTCGGTGGGAAGAAAGCAGGAGTAGTGCTGCGCCCAGTAAGTCATGTAGCCGGTGTTGAAGGTGGTGCTGATGATGTCGTGCAGGTGACCGTAGTAGGCGTGCTTGTTGCCCGGGTCGCGCAGCATCTTGTTCAGGTCGCCATTGCCGGTGGCCCGCGAGCCCCCACTGAAGGTAAAGTCCATGTCCCAGGGAAAGAGGAGGAATTTTCCATCGGAGGGGCGCTGATAGATGATGGCATTGTGGGCGGAGCCGCCGCTGTAATTGTCGCCGATTCCGAAGAGGTTCTGAATCGCGAAACTGCGCAGCCATTGATCGACATCGAGGAGGGCCTTTGTGTCGGCGTGGAACTGTCCACCGGAAGATTGTCCGATGGCGGTCACTGCCGCCATGAGCCCTTCGTAATCGTCGGCATCGCGGTTGTTCTTGTTGAGCCAGTGCCAGCGGTAGAGTTCCTTGTCGGTGCCCAGGCTGCGGACGCTCACGCCACTGGTGCCTCCGTCCTGGGTGAGCTTGAGCCCTTCCGGTCCGCCGGTGGTTCCGGTCATGTGGTAGATCAGTTCGTATTCAAACATGCGGCCGTCGCCACCATTCTGAAAACGGTTATCGAGCCATTCGTTGTCAAACTTCGACTTGAGCAGCATGGCAGAACTGGTGTGCTGACTGCGGGGGGCGATGACCCGGATGAGATCGTCGAACATTCCGGGAATCCCCCCGGCGTGATTGATGGCATGTTTGACGAGGGTCTCCTTTTGGCTGAACTGATTGCCCGCACCTGAGCGATCGACCGCGATGCCGCGGTGGGCACCGAGAAAGGGCTGGTCCGCGGGGAAGCGGATGTTCCAACCGACCCGCACGTTCTTGTTCCGGCCGTGCTCGCTGCCCTTGAGTCTGATGCCGGCATCGTAGGTGATCTCATTTTCGTTGTAGATGATGGTGCATCCGATGCGATCGTTGCTCATGTAGGCGGTATTGAGGTGGAGCAGGTCAGCATCCGCGGTGGTCATCACAATGCGCAGGTTGTTGGGCTGGCAGCTGCCGTAGTCGAGATTGGCCTGGCCATCCTGCCAGGGAATGAGGGCGCGCGAGCTCCGGCCCGCAGCGGGGAAATTGGAAAGCGCGCCCAGGTTGTCGCTGGCGGCGACATAAAACTGCACTTTGGCGCTGCCCGATTGCCCCGGGATGGTTCCGCTCCAGC
Organism: Roseibacillus sp.; assembly: GCA_046581525.1. Lineage (GTDB taxonomy): Bacteria > Verrucomicrobiota > Verrucomicrobiia > Verrucomicrobiales > Akkermansiaceae > Roseibacillus_B. The sequence goes on from JAYGGC010000069.1 coordinate 8,829, forward strand.
GGCCGTCCAGCTGGCTCGACATCGCGACGGTATTGAACGAGCCGCCGTTGACGGCGTAGCGCAGGGAGAGGCCGCTGATCCCATCGGGGTCCCGGGGGGTGACCGAGACCAGGCATGGTTGACCGGCTTCCGGGACGGCGGGGGAGTGGGTGAGTCCTTGATAGGTCGGACCGATATTGTTCTGGAGCGTGGAGTTGGGTGCGCCCGGGGTGCCGTAGCTCTCGTCGTGCGGGAGAATGTGAGTGCGGGCCAGGCGGTTGAAGTAAAGGCGGGTGTGGAGTTGATCCGAGCCGCCCATCCAGCGAGCGCGGAAGGAGATCTCGTAGGTCTGGCTGCTGCTGGTGGTAACGTAGCTGCCATTGTTGCGGAAGGTGGTCTCGGCATGGTTGCTCAGGTGTTCCGTGAACCCGGTGGCACGCACCCGCAGCACCTGATTGCCGGCGTTGTCGGGATCGGGAATCACTTCGAAGTGACGATGGGTGCCGAGCAGGCGCCACTTGTCAGTGTTGCCGCCCTCGAAGTCGCCGTTTTGAATAAGCTCGCGCGCCGCTCCGTCCGGGTTTTCGATCACGCTGACGTCATCGATGAGCATGGTGCCCGCATCGTGAAGGCCGAAGATGAACTCGTGATAGGTGGTGGGATCGTTTCCGTTGTTGGAGCCTTGCCCACGGTAGCTGAAGGTCTGCCAAGCGCCGGAGGCTGACTCGTCGCTGGCCGCCCAAGCACCGGGGCTGTTGTTGTCCGCCTCCGGATCGCGGAGCTCCAGGCTGGAGCCTCCTCCGTCCGTGAATCGTGGCCAGCGTCCGCCGTCGGAGAAGCGCACCTCGTCGGCCAGGTTCTTGTTGCCATCGCGCAGCCGGACGCGCTCGCCACTGCGGGAAAGGTTGCCCTTGAACTCTCCGGCCACGACCACCGCGGGATACTTGGCGGTAAAGGAGGGGAGGTCCCCGGCGACCACGAGGAACTGGTCGGGGCCCAGCATGGTCGGATCCGGGAGGGTGAAGGAAATGCCGTCGGAGAATTCCCAGCCGCTCAGGTCGACGGTTGAATTGCCCTTGTTGTAGATCTCGATCCACTGCTCGGGAGAATTGCGGAAGGGGGTTGCCGGAGTCGCGGGCGTGAGAATCTCACGAGCGATCACCTCGACGCCCATCACCACGTCGCTGCTCCCGGTCGAAGTCTGGTGCACTTCCACGGAGAGGCGGTTACTGCCTGCCTGCAGCAGGTTGAGGGGAATGGTCACTGGTCCGCCCAGCGCGGACTCCCCGCCCCGGTTGGCGGTAGTGGAGACGCTGACCACCCCGTTCGGAATGCCGTAGCGGTCAAATTCCACTCCGTTGATATGGAAGACCGCGCCGTCGTCGATGAGATGATTGAGGATCACTTCATCGAGATCGAGGAGCTGCTGAGCAGTCAAGTTGAACTCAGTCTCGAAGTAGTAGGTGATCACGTAGGGATTGTTGTCGCCGGGATCGGAGAGAGGCGTGCGGATTGCGATGGGGGTGCCGTGTGGCTCAAAGGCGTGAATCCCGGGGCCCGATTGCCAGCTGCCGCCGACAGGATGGGCGACCGTTGCCCAATTCGTGCCCTGGTTGGCGCCCGACTCGTTGTAGCGCCAAGTGGCGTTGTAGGGTGAGAGGGTGACGGATTGGTAGGTGGCCGGCGTGCCGGGAACGGCCGAGAGCCCGGGGGCGTTGAACATGATCTCGTTGATCACGATGTCGCTCTCGAACGAGAACGAGTTGGCGGAGCCAAAGGAGGGTGCATCGGGATACAGCCACGCCCCATTTGAGAGTCCGCGCAAGCGGTTGGTGACTTCGCGGGCATCGACCACCGCGGAGGCGCCGGGACCGTAAAGAAAGAGGCGGTCGCCGTTCACGGGAGTGTAGCCCAGGGTCGCTTCGTCGACCGTGAAGCGATCGCCCGGGTTGAGGAGTTGAGCGGGGAGGGAGTAGCTCGCCCCGCTGGAATGACCGATCCGGTAGCCACTGAGATTGAAAGCCGATTCGCCCACATTGCGGAGCTCGACCATGAAGGGCGTGGTTCCTGAGGCGGAGAGCTCGTTGAAAGCGAGGGTGGGTGTGAATTCGAAAGGTGGAGCGGGCTGTTCGATGGCATCGAGGGTGGCGCCGAAGATCATGTCCGGGCTGGCGGGGTGGTTCTGATGGACTTCGACGGCGAGGACATTGGTGCCATTGAAGAGACTGGCGACCGGAAGATTGACCGGAGGATTTGTAAAGGCCGGGTCCGTGATCTCGACGGAGGCGAGGGTGCCATGTGAGATCGCGCCCCCAGGCATGTTTTCCCGATATACCTCTACCCCATTGAGGGATACCACCGCGCCGTCGTCGAAGATCGGCTGGAAGGCAAGAGAGGTCCGGGAAGGGGAGCCGTTATACTGAAATTGATGCCGGAAGTAGTGGGTGGTGGATCCGTGGGTGAGCTCGGTGGTGAGGGCGGGCAGGGACGACCCTCCGCCCAGACCGGCCACTTCGGCGGCCGAGAGGGCGCGGTTCCACATGGCCACCTCATCCATCAATCCGTTGAAGCCCTCGACGTTGTTGTGGCGATTTCCAATATGGATGAAGCCGGTGGGAGATGCGTTGAAGGCAGCCGGGCCGTGGGCCACCACTCCATCGACATAGATGGTCATCGTCGAACTGGTGACCACGTAGGCGACATGCTGCCAGGTGTTCAGCGCGGGAACTGCCGAAGAGGTGTTCCATCCGGTAGCGGGACTGTTGTAAGCGAGTCCGTTGGAGCCGAAGACCTTGTCGATGCCGAGTTCGAAGCGATCGCTTTGGTGGCTGATGAGACGATTGACGTTCCCGCCCTGTCCCCGGTCCTTCATGTAAAAGGCGATCGTGAACGTGCTGGAATTGAGCGATGAGTCCGCGCTGACAAGAACATGTTCCGCGTTGGCGTTGAAATCGAGTGACTGGCCGCCAACGATGGGGGTGTCGTTCGAATACGACGCGCCCTGTAGGGAGCCATGATTTCCGGTGCCGGATTGGTCGGCGACATTGCCGTCGAAATTCCAGTAGGCGACCAGTCCACTGGGAATGCTGAGGGGAGTGGCGGGGCCGGGATTGTTGAAGGTGCCGGAGAAGAGCGCGCCGTCCCCGGAGGCCCAACCGGAATCGTCAAAGGAAGGGTCCTTCCAAGAGGCGGGGGGAGCGGTGCTGGCGTCGCGATATTTCCAAGTGGCGTCCAGGTCGACGAGATCGTGCTGGGTGGGGAGTTGACCGGCTACCGGGAAGTTGGTCTCGCCCGGGGACCCGCCGAGATCCGGGCTGGTGCCCCAGTTCGCGGGCCGGGCATCGGAGGAATCCTGATTGAGTTTGACCAGGGTTGCGCCGGATCCGTCGGGACCTGAAGGCCAGTCCGCATCATCGCCGTAGGAGACCCGGTCCATGACCCGGTCATTGCGGTTTTCAAGGCGCAATGATTCACCGTTGTTGGCGAGCTTGCCCGTGAAAGGGCCGAGGGCGTTGGTTCCGGAGAGGGAACCGTGATTCGGGTTTGCGGCGACGATCAGATAACCGTGACCTGGAACCACGATGCCTTGCGCGAAGTCGAAGTTGACGCCGCCGCGTAGTTGCCAGCCAGAGATGTCAACGTCCACACCGTGGAGGTTGTGCAGCTCAACCCACTCGGTGTCGTTCGCTTCGTCGGCCGGGTGGTAGTGAATCTCATTGAAGACAACGACCGAGTCGGCGGTGGCGAAGAGGCGTGGAGTGAAGGTGAGAGACAGGCATGGGGCCAGGAGGCCCAAAAGAAGGCAACGCGAACTCATAGGAATGGTAATGGGGGGGAGGTTTGGGGAGGTGGTGTTTCTGCCACCAGTTTGCGTGGATGACGAAAAACTCAACCCTTTGAGCCACAACTGCCAGGAGTTTTCATTTCAGGCCTGATTTCCGGGGTTGGTGGGGGTCAAGGATGCTGATTCGAAACGGAATTCCGGCGCCGGCCTCTCGCCGTCCTGGCCGGGCAAAGAAACGGCGGCCTCCCGGGGGCTGCCGCCGTCTCTATTGGATTGCCTGTGAAAGGAGGGTGCTAGGAACCGGGCACGGTGACCACCACGTTGTCAATGTACCAGCCGGCCTGGTCGAGCAGGCTGACTCCATCTTCAAAGAGGCGGAACTCAAAGATGACATTCTTGCCGAGGGCAGCGGCAGGAAGGGACATGCTGAACTGCTCCCAGTCGCTGGGCAGATCGCCGTCAACAACACTGACAACGAGCCCCAGCTCGGAATTGTCGGTGGCATCCAGGACTGCCACGCTTCCAAAGTCGAAGCCCTCTTCGATGTCCACCCAATGGGCGAAATTCAGGGTCGCTCCGACAGCGGTGACCAGATCGATCACCGGCGAGCGCAGGAAGATATTGGCATTCAGGGTGTAGGGGGAGGCAATGTTGGTGCCGACGCAGTTGGGCCCGTCAAAAGCGGTCGGCGGGCCGACGGTGGACGGCGTGCCGAGTTCCCAATTCGTGCCGGGAGGGTTGCCTGGAGATCCTCCAATGGTCCAACCGGCGGGCAGGGACCCGGCAGGGGTGGTGTCGAAGTTCTCCTCGTAGATAGGCACCGGGGGAGCGGGATACTCCTTGATCACGAAGAAGCGCTCGGATTCGGCAGGGAGCGGAATGGTGAGGGTGTTGGTGTCCGGAGTGGCCATGATTTGCTCGTGGCCATCGTAGACCGGCCAGTCGATAGGCATCGCGACCGAAGGATCAATTTCGCTCAGCAGGTCGTAGCGCATGCCGGCCTGGCTCGTCCACGTGAAGACGAGATCCGAGCCCACCTGGGTGACGCTGAGGGGAATTTTTTGGGGGCCACTGCCGGACTCGACATTGATCTCGAAGGCGTATGACCTCCCGAGGACCGCGTGACTGAAATCGGTGACCAGTTCGCCTGGCATCGTGGGCGTGACAAATAAGTTATCGTGGTCGGTGGCATGGGTGCCAGTGCCCGAGTTGTTCTGGTCCAGGGCAATGATGCCGGACCCCAGTTCGGTGGTGAAGAAGCCGGCATAGACGTCGGTATCCGCGTCCAGGGTAAAGGACCCGGATTCGAGCGCGGTTTGGATTCCATTGGCGGTCGGATCGTAGGGCGAGCCAATCCAGAGGGTGGTATACGACGATGGTGCTCCCTTGGCGAATAATGGCACTCCGCTTACTCTCGTCGCACTCCATGAGGTATATGTCGCTGGATCTGTCCCGCTGCCTGTGACTGATGTCCAGAGTCCACTAGATGTGCCAGTGAACTCGCTAGAATCGGCATAGTATTCCAGTTTGGCTGTGCTGCCGTCGAGGTATAGCCGCTTGCGCGGATATGTCTCCGCGATCACGTAGGTGTCGTAGATGTGGGTATTGAGTCCTGTCTCCCGCAACACTCCTGTCCCGTCAGGGACGAGAGAACCTGCGGTGCTGACGGTAACATTGTTGATCCTCGTCAGCAGCATGGGCGTCACCGAGCCAATTGTGTGGGTGTGAACATTGAGCAGCCAGCTGCTCACGTCGTAGGATCCGGCCGTCAGGTTCCTGAATTTGAGTGAGACGTTCAGGCGTTCTTGATTCTGGATGTCCTGGACGGTTGCATTCGTGATCGTGACACCTGGTCCGATCCCATTGAATTCCGGACTGTTGGGGTCGTTCGGATCGCTTCCCAAGAGAATTTCCGCGCCGTCATTGATGCCATCGCCATCACTGTCGGCTTCGGTGGGGTCGGTCCCGAGCGTGGCCTCCTCGCCGTCGTCCAGTCCATCGCCATCGCTGTCGGCATTGTTCGGATTGGTTCCGGCGGTCAGCTCATCATTGTCGTTGATGGTATCGCCGTCACTGTCGGGATCCTGCGGGTCGGTGTTGTTGTCGAGTTCATCCGCATTGCTCAGCCCATCGTTGTCCGGATCGCCCAGGGGGCCGTTGGGGCCGTCCTTGAGACCGGCGGCGGATTCGCCCACCGTGCCATCGTCATTCGGGTCGAGGCCGTGGGCGGTTTCCCAACTGTCGGGCAGATTGTCGCCATCCTGGTCCAGGGCCACGCCGGACTCGACATCGATCGAGAAGGCGTAGGTGCGAGGGAGATTGGCGTGCCCGAAGCTATCGAGGGCATTGCCCACTCCGCCAGCCTCGTCAAAGTTGCTGCTGTTGGCGTGATCGGTCACCCCGAACCCGGTATTGGTCAGGATGCTGTTCTGGACCCCGATTTCACTGGGGTTCTGGATCCCCGCCGCGACGGTGGCTCCCCCAGCCGGGATGGTGAAGGTGTCATTGTTGCCTCCGAAAGGAACATCATTCTGCGTTCCGGGCTCCGTATCAATGGTGTCTCCAAAGGCGAGCACGGTGTGATTGGCCGGGCCATTCACGATCGTCAGGAAGGGAAACACCGGCTGGGTCACCCCCACGGTGGCTGAATCCTCAGCAGCCTGATAGTCCCACGTGGTCGCGTGGTAGGTCCCCGCTTCGAGAAAGACCGTATCGGTGATATTGATGTTCTGACGCATCTGGTTATTGGCACCGTTGGACTGGGTATCCTGAACGCCGGTCAACACGGTTCCGAAACCGATCGTGATCGCGCTGGCGCGACCCACGAGGGAGATTCCGAGCGAGGTGGAGAGGAGTGCTTTGGGAGACATGGATGTTGGTTGGTTGGTGAGCTTCGTTTCTCAGTTCGGGAAACGGACGAAAATTCGGCGACAACGAGGCAGGGTTCTAATCAGTCTGGTAAAGAACAGGGCGGCCAGATGACTGACCGCCCTGTTGAAATGAATCGTGGACCTGTCCCGCACCGAGGCATCCATCCGTGAGGACGAATTGCGCGGCTTGGCGTCTTTCCTAACGTCGGCGGCGCAGCAAGGCGAGGCCTGCAAGACCGAGGAGCGCGACGGAGGAAGGCTCGGGGATCAAATCAACATCGACCGAGAAGGCGTAGGTGCGAGCAAGGTTGGCGTGCCCGAAGCTATCGAGGGTGTTGCCCACTCCGCCTGCCTCGTCGAAATTGCCGGAGTTGGCGTGATCTGTTCTTCCGAAGGAAGTATCAGTCAGGATGCTGTTCTGAACTCCGATTCCACTGGGGCTTTGGATGCCCGCCGCGATGAGGGCTCCGCCTGCCGGGATGGTGAAGGTATGGTTCGTGCCGCCGAAGGGAACGCCATTCTGGGTTCCGGGATCGGTGTCGATGGTGGCACCGAAGGCGACCACGGTATGATTGGCCGGGCCATTCAAAATGGTGAGAAAGGGGAACACTCCCTGGGTCACACCCGCG
>JAYGGC010000079.1:0-13913 GCA_046581525.1 Roseibacillus sp.
CCCGGGACTGGTGTAGGACTCGAGGGGCCCTCCCATGAGTCCAGCCGATTCCAGCGCCCACTCGCCGACCTCCTCCCTGTCCCGTCCCGCACCGAAGATCCCGAGGGGACTGATCCTCATCAGCGCTCCATTGGCCTGACTCTGGAGATTAGGCCGCCCCCTCAGGCCCTGCCTTATGGTATGACCGCAATCGAAAGGTTCGGAATCCAGCCAGAACCGGTAGCGCTCCGCAGCCCCGTCCAGATCGTAGCTGCCCTTCACCACCAGCATCCTCGCCAGCAAAAGCGCCATTTCAGAATCATCCGTAGGCTGACCCGCGATGGTATTCCACGTCCCTCCGTCAGCCAGTGAGCTCACCTCATGCGGATAAGTTTCTGAAATTTCCTTCGGCCCCTGGAATTCCACCAGAGCTCCCAGCGAATCTCCTGCTAACTGCCCCAGCAGACATCCCTGTGCCCGGTCCAGCCCCCCCCTGAGTGATTTCCATGGCTGACTACAGCTGACTCCTGACCCTGCGACAACCCGACAAGGGTTTCCGTTCCAGTCAATACCCAGTGAGGACCACAACTGATAACTCTCCGGGATACGGTCCAATTACCGTGCAATGTCTTGATCCACCACCGCCCTCTGCTACAAGCCATGATCTTTGTTTGACTGATCTCTCATGCAAAGCAGCGATGACGGCCCGGGGCAGGAACGTCCGCCCCAGGATTCTTGTAGTTCTCCTCCCTACGGGGTCCTGCTCTGCACGGAGAGACGGCCGAAGAGCTCCGCCGTTGCAGTCACGGGCTCGTTCAGGCGATAGGTGATCGTTTCCGTTCCATCTCCGTTTTCCACGCGGCTGACCAGGGTAAAAACACCCTCCGTATCTCCGGTCCAGTTCACGAGGTCTTCACTGATCTGGGCCGTGAAGAACACATCATCGGCCGCGATGTTCCGCGTGTAGCTGAGCGTCATGAAATCGCTGGTCACCTCCTCGACGGTAAAGGGTGCAATCGCGGTGGATGGAAGAGTGGGATCCACTCCGGGAGGCGTCAGCGCGTACTGGAGGAAGTTGCTGATTCCATTCTGATCGTCGTCGCCATTCGGGTCCCCGACGAATTGCGAGCCCGCACTCCCCTCGCCCGGGGTGCCATTCTGCGTGAGGCTCGATCGCCAGTTCAGGGGATCGTTGTGATCGGGATTGCCCATGGGGTGGATCAGGACGAGCGACAACCCGTCGCCATCGGCCGCCTCCGGCCACGGGTCCTTGTCATTGTAAGTGAAGTTCCGGATGTCGGCGCCACTCGCGTCCGAGAGAATGATGGTTTCGCCATCGTTGCTGAGGTTGTTGGTGTATTCGCCGACGATGCGGATGCCGGAGAGACTCGCGGCGTAGCGGAACTCGAAGGCATCGCGGTTGCCAACCACCACTGCACGTTCGCCGGGTGCAAGCCAACGGACGTCCCCGAGGTCGAAATTGAAGAGGACGCCTCCCGTGAACTGAACTCCGGCGAGATCGATGGGCACTTGACCCACGTTCATGACCTCGACGTACTCGAAGTCGGTGCGCATGTCGTAGCCTCGGATCTCTTCGGTCCCGTTCGAGAGAGCGGGGCGGTAGTGGACCTCGCTGACCGCCAGGTTGGCGGGGCCAGCAGGTTCGCCGCCAACGAGAAACGAGTCCATCTGGATCGGGCTCCAATTTGTGCCAGTGCGCACCCGGGCCCGGATGGTCTTGGCGGAATCAAGGATGATCGAACCACTGTATAGTTGCGCGGAAGGCGAGACCGAGCCGCCCCGCAGCCGCGGGTCGGTTCCATCGGTCGTATAGTAGATCCTACCGCCACCTGCGGAATTCGTGATGCCCAGCGTCATTCCCGCTGCAATCGGTCCTCCCGCCAGGCTGTAAACCGGGGGCTTGGAATGTTGCGAGTCGATCCAGTCCAAGCGGTTTGTCAGCCAGTCCTTCATCCAGATGACCTCGGACGAGTGGCTCGTGCGTGACTGCCAGCCACCGGCATTGGGCCAGGTGTAGTTGCCCAGCAAATTGCGCCACTTGTTGAAATTCCGAACTGCAGCCCGCCGGATCTCGCCATTGTAGCCATTGATGCGAGTCATCATGGCGTTGGTGTCGAGCATGCCCTTTCGGAGTTCGAACCAGCGATCCCAGTACTGGATCACGTATTCCGGGTCAGCGTTGAGGCGTGAATACCATGGATAGCCCCCTCCTCCGACTTGAGTGTAGTACCACCCAGACGCAAATTCCCCACCGAGGTAATTCGCATTGCCAAGCGAGAGGTTGTAGTCCCAAACCGGTGAAGCCACGATCTTGCGGCCCCGATCCTTGTAGAAGTAGCTGCTCAGGCGGTAGCCATCGATGTTCTTGTAGACTTCCACCCAGATGTGGGTGTCGATAAACGACTGCACGTCCAGATAGCTTGCATAGCCTCGCCTCGGATCGGCGAAGCGGCTACTGTGGAGGATGTTTTCGAAATTGTCCAGGTGGCGGTCCAGCCAGGCGCGTTGCGTCGGGGTGGGGACGTCCGGTTCGACGAAGCTAAAAGTGTGGCCCTCGCGGGTGGTGTTCATCGGGTAGTTTGTCGCACCCTTGTCCTTCTTGAAGATGTAACCGCCTGTCACGGCCCCGGTTCCGTTGTCGCAGGTCTCGAGCTTCTTGATATTCACCCGATCATCGTTGCGCTTGATCTTCTCCATGAAGATGTAGACGCCACGGTAGTCCGAGGCTTGGACGTCTCCGCCATTGGAATTGAAATACAACTCGCAGAACCTCGTGCGGCTCGCCGGGTAGCCGAGTTCGTGGCTCGTGTCATAGACGATCTTGTTCCGCATCAGGGTTTTGTCGGAATAGGGGGCGTGGATGACCCAGTCCGATTCCGAGGGAAACCCGAAGATGCGCACGTTCTTGTCATTGCCTTCACTGTCCCAAGTTTCGAAGGCATACTGCTTCTTCGGGAATCCCGCAGAGGTCTGTCCGCGCACCCGCATGCCGCCGCGGCCGTTGAAGTCCGCTGCGAAGAGTGCCGGGGTGTCTGGAGAAGCGGGGAGAATATCGGTGATTCTGATTTGCGGTGGCACCCCGTGGGTATCGATGAAGATGGCGTGCACCGGCCGGCGCGGATTGTTCGAGTCTGAACTCGATTCGGCATCGATGTTTCTCCCGAAGGAGTCGATGATGATAATGGGAATCTCCGAGCGAGCGCTGAGCATGTTTGCATTCAGCTTCACGAAGGTCCGGTCGCGCACCGGGCCGGGTTCCTTGCCGGGCGCGAAGAGCCGGGCCGTCACCCGCGTAGTGGTCGTAATGGAAATCGGCGAGGTGTAGACCGTTGAGGAGGCGGTGGGAGGGTTGCCGTTGGTCGTGTAGCGAATCGTGGCCCCCGGAACTTCGGTCTCGGGATCGAGGCTGAGTTCGAGGCTCATCGGGACGCTGATGAGTTGGTTATCGAGCGAAAAGACCGGCTTCTCGAGAATCAGGTCGCCCTGGGGGGCAACATTGAGAGCGCCGGGGGTAGGATTGCCGAACGAGCCCATGGTCTGGGCCTGGCCGAGCGTGCCGTAGGAGATGTCTTCGACCTGTTGCGAATAATTGTAGGACGAGGCGATGGTGACTCCGTCGGGCTTGACCAGCGCGAGGTATCCTCCCGCCTTTTCGATGGCGAAGTCGGTGTGCAGTTCCCCAACGGTCTGATCCTTCCCGGAGGCGAAGATCACCCTGCGCGCATTGGCGGCAAGAGGCAGGTCTGGAATTCTCCACTTGGTGAGTTCGGCGGGATCGTCGGTGAGGTACCAGCCGTCCAGGTTGATTGGATCTGCCGTGGAATTGAAGAGCTCCAGCCAATCCGAACTGCGGCAGTCTTCGTCCTCGAGGGTCGTGCTGTTGTCCGCCATGAATTCCGAGATGACCGGATTGGGAAGGACCACGAATCCGGGCGGGATGGTGGTGATCCGGACATTGTCGATGGTCAGCGTCTGCGTCGCGCCGCCCGTGCGTGCGCTGAAGGCAAATCCATAGGTGTCATTCCCGCTGAAGCCGGGAGTGGACACGTTTGCAAAGATGGAGGTCAGTCCGAGTCCGAGGTCGACACTCATGCTCGCACCATCGGCGGGATCCCACGACACCACCACCGAACCTACGATCATCTGTCCGTCGTTCAGGATGCTCTGGTTCGCGAAGGCAATATCGCTCCCGTTGATGGAAAGGTTGAAGCCTTGTTCCGCCTCGAAATTCTTCCAGGTGTCCACCTCGAAGGAAATGTGATCGACGGTGGGGCTCCATCCCTCCTCCGCAAGACCGTGGGCATCTGCCGCCGAGGGATCCGCCTGGGCCGCGTTGAACGCGGGGATCTCGCCATAGCTGAGAGAGAATCCATCGGCCGGCGGATCGTTTCCGGGTCCATCGAAAAGCACGAAGTCAAAGGAGGCGGTCCAGCCGTCGGCGGAATCGGAGAGCGCGGGAAGCCGGAACGACGAGTAGGTGTTGGGTGTTGCATCATCGGTCAGGCGCAGGACCCCGCCCTGGACGGAGGCGGTGCCATCGGAACTCGCGATGGTGGTAGCGTCACCCAGGTCAGTGGTGCCATCCGGTCGATTGAAGTCTTGCGGACCGTACTGCACCGCCAGCGTGGCTGCGGGAAGGAGGATCAGGTTTGCCGCGCAAACCAGGGGAAGCGTTCTGGATATCATTGGGGGGACGGGGATTCCGGAGAATCCGATGGGGTTTGGTGAGTTCGCAAAGCTCCGCGATCCGGGCCGCCGGGTCAAACCCGAAGTCAGGCTCCGGCCGGGACGCCCCAATGCTTGCGGTACTCCCTTCCCACCAGCCCATTGGCTTCCTCGTCGCCGTCCACCAATTCCTTAACAGGATCGAAATTGAGGCGTCGTCCGGTCCGAATCGCGATGTTTCCGAGGTGGCAGAGGGAGGATGAAAGGTGGGCCGTCAGGGCGTTGGCATGGGCCGCTTCCTCTCCGCGCACCGCGGCGAGGAAGTTTCGATGGTGGGCGCCCAGGTCCGGTCCGCCGGCGGGCTTGTCCTCGATGAGCTTGTTTCGTTCACCGTAGAGTTTGTAGCCGCCACGCTTGCCGAGCAGCATCATTCCCTTCGTGCCGTAAAAGGCATTCCCGTTCTCAAATCCTTCCTGCACGTAGGGCGACCAGATGCGTTGTTCGAAGATGAGCTGTCGCGGGCGTTCTCCCTCCCTGGCCGGGGCGTATTCGTAGAGCACGGTCTGGGTGTCCGGCCACTGCATGTCGTCATCGAAAAAGTACTTCCCGCCCATCGCCATGATCCTGTTCGGATGCCGCTCCCCGAACGTGCCGAGTCCCCAGCGCGCGATGTCGAGGTCATGCACTCCGTCGTTTCCAATGTCGCCGCATCCATAGTCGTACCACCAGCGCCAGATGCTGTGCAACATGTTGGGGCGATAGGGAACTTTCGGTGCGGGTCCCAACCACAGGTCGAAGTCGAGATGTGCGGGCGGATCGATGGGCTTGGACTTTCCGATGCTGCTACGGCGCTGGCTGTTCCACGCCTTTGCCACCAGCACCTCGCCAATCACTCCGCTGTGCAACCTCTCCATCGCCTCGATGATGGGTGCGGTGCTCCGGCTCTGGGTCCCGTGCTGGACCACGACCTTGTTGCGCTCCGCGGCCTCCACCAGGAGACGGCCTTCGCGCACATTGTGACTCACCGGCTTTTCGACGTAGACGTGCTTGCCGGCTTCGCAGGCCAGGATGGATGCGGGAGTGTGCCAGTGGTCGGGAGTTGCAATCGCCACGGCATCGACGTTCTTGTCCTCGAAGATCGTGCGCATGTCCTTCACCGCTTTGGGCGCGCGTCCCCGCCTGGCGACCTCCTTCGCAGCGCTGGCCAGTCGTTTCTCGTCCACGTCGCACACGTAAGCCACCTCCACATTGTCCGCGTCTGCGAAGCCCCTCACATGATTCATCCCCATCCCGCCGGGACCGATGATTCCCATCACGATTTTTTCATTGGCCTTCGCGGCGTGCGCGAGATGGGGGACGGTCACCAGCGCAGCGGTGGCGGTGCTGGTCTTGAGAAAGCGGCGCCGGTTGGATGCAGGGTCGGAGTTCTTCACTCCTTGGAGACTAGGCAAGGGATCACGAAGGAGGCAATAAGGGACTTCCCCGCTCCCGCATCGACAGCGGGTAGGAAGCTGATATCAGGTTGCTTGATGCTGGCATTCATCCCTGCTCCTGTCCGTGTCCTGCCCGCGATCATGGCCCTCGGGGTGGCAAATGCGACCGAGGTGGTCCCGCTCAAGGTGGAAGCGCTCGCTTCCATCGAGGGGCGCTCCAGGGAATGGGATTGGTGGCAGGCCCGCACTGCCTATGTTCCCGGTGAATCCCCTCTCTGGATCACCACCATGTCCGAGACCGGGCGGAGGGGAACGCACAACTTCCACGACATCTACCAGTCGGTGAGCAGGGATGGAGGCAAGAGTTGGAGCGATCCGGTGGTCATTCCCTCTCTGAAGCGCGTCAAGCAACCCGACGGTTACGAAGTGGCCCCCGGCGATCTCTGGCCCGGCCTGCATGCCGCGTCCGGGAAGGTCATTGCCACGGGCAAGACCTTCAACTTTGAAGGCGGGAAGCGGGAGAACCGCCTGCGGGAAAAAGTGTCCTACGCGGCGCTGAATCCGAAGACCGGCAGTTGGGGATCGATGCGCTTTCTTGAGATGCCCGCGAAGGATCATGGCGGTAACGTGATCACCGCCGCGAACGCCGGATGCACGCAGCGCGTCGATCTTCCCAACGGCGACATTCTTCTGCCGGTGCGCTACCTGGCCGATGTCCGCAAACAGAACTACACCAGCGTGGTGGTTCGTTGCGGTTTCGATGGCGCGACTCTGACCTACAAGGAACATGGATCCGAACTGACCGTTCCGCAAGGGCGCGGTCTTTATGAGCCGTCCCTCATCCAACACCAGGATCGGTTTTATCTCACCATGCGCGCGGACCACACTGGCTACGTGACGCGGAGTGGGGACGGCATCAACTTCGAGGAGATCCGCGAGTGGAAATTCGACGATGGGACACCGTTGGGAAGCTACAATACCCAGCAACATTGGATCACGCTACGGAGCGGCTTGTTCCTGGTCTACACGCGCAAGGGCGCGAACAACGATCACATCTTTCGTCATCGCGCGCCCCTCTTCATTGCCCAGGTTGATCCCAAGACGCTTCGCGTGATCAAAGCCACGGAGCGCGTGATCCTCCCGGCCAACGCGGCGACTCTCGGCAACTCCGGCGTTTGTCGCATCAGCGAAAACGAAAGCTGGGTCACCTGTGGGGAAGGGCTCCTCCGGCAAGGGAAGCGGAAGGGCGGACTCAACAAAGTGCACGTGGTGCGACTGACTGCGAAGCCCTAGCAGAAGATCAGCGCGGCCGGCTCTTCTGCCACGCCGGATAATCCTTCTCGATCAGCGCCTTCGGTGAGTTCCCGTACCAGCCGTAGCCGCCGCGTCGCTCCCGTGAGATTTCAGCGAGGTGGTAGTAAACCTTGCCATCGCGGTCGCCGAAGATGGGCCGGTTGGTGCCGATCTCGTAGAGCCGGGACCAGAGCGCCGGCGCCTTGGAATCCTTGATGATGCGCTTCACGGTCTTCTCGTCCTGCACCAGCCGGATCCCGGTGAGCTTTGCTGGTCCGGAGAGCCAGGCTACCGCGGACTCGATGGCCTCCACCACTTCCGGGCTCGGGGACTCCAGTCTCATGAGAAAGCGGAGTACGCCCACGCTTTCCGCCGAGCAGAGGCTCACCGGTTCGAAGGTGCGCGCGGGGCGAGGTTGCAAGGTCACTTCGTCGTGTTGCTGTCCCCATGCGGTGCGCGCCCCTTCCACGATCACCTGGCACTTCAGAATGCACGCGATCCCCCGCGCCACTGCGTCCTCCGCACGTTCGCTGGTCGCGTCGTCCACCCAGTCGAAGGGGGCCTCTTTTCTCGCCACCTCACGCAGCACTTCCAGGGCGCCAATCATCGCTCCGTCATTGTAGGTGATGTAACGCGCGTATCCCGGTGATTGGGGAAAGCGTTGCGGCCAGCCGCCGTTCCGGTACTGCGCGGCGAAGAGGTAGTCGATGCCCGCCAGGCAGCCCTCGCGGAAGCGGGCCAGCTTGGTCGAAGTGCATGCATGCGCAAGAATGCGAATTTCACGATGCGTCGTTCCGTTATCCAGAGTGGTGTCATCCTCGTCCCGCTCCAGGCGCAACTTCAGTTCGTTGTGCCCCTCTGTGCCCTTCGCCCAGCCGCCATTCGTGCGCTGTCTCACGAGAACCCGGTCGGCCTCTGCAATCGCCTTGCGATTCTTCCCGGAGAACGAGGAGAGATCCTCTTTTGCCGTAAGATCGGCCAGGTAAATCGCGGTGATCGTCTTTCCGTCCCCGCTCTTCTCGTGGGAGGAATACCAGGAAACAAGCGCCCTGGTGGGCGTGATCTCGAGGAACCCGGGATAGGAGTTGTCGCCGCCGCTGGGGAGCTGCGCAAACTCATGGAGCGAGTCTCCCACCAGCCAGCAAAGGGAGGTAGTCGGTCCGCTGCCCGGGACATTGTGTCTGCCGCCCACCACCGTGCGCCCACCCCAGCGCGTGAGCAATGGACCACCGATGTAGCGCTTGAGATCGAGACGCTGCCACTTCTCCCAGGGCGGCGCCGACCGCAGGAGCTGCGCGGTCTTCGAGCCGCGTCGGCCGATCGCGAGCACGCTGCCATCGCGCTCAAGGAGAAAGGCGGTTTCGTCCCCCGAGACCTCCTGGAAGGTCGCGCGTTTGCGCCAGACAAATCCGTCCTCGCTCTCCAGCATGAGCGACTCCACCCCGTTGGGCTCACCCCGCGGGCCCACCTTGAAGAGGATCTTTCGCCGCCCGCACAGGTAGGCCTTCTCGCCAAGGGCCGCGGCCCGCCAGACGTAGTGGCCGAAGGTTCCCTCCAGCATCCGCGGCTTCGACCACTTGCGGCCGTCCCGGGAGGACACTCCGTAGCCGAGGTGGAGGTTGAGCTCGAGCTTCTTGCTGTCACGGATCGGCGCGTCGCCACTGAACCAGGTTCCCGAATAGACGAAGAGGGTTTCCTTGAAGACCAGGAAGTGTGGATCGCGTGTGTCGCGCTTCGGCACGCTGAAACGGTGCACTTGTTTCCAGGTTTTTGCGTCGGTGCTCGAGAGAATGATGATCGAGGCATTCGGGCTCACCCCGTGACCGTCGGGACAACTGCGGAAGGCGAGATAGAAGGCGCCCTTGAAAACAGCGAGGTCGGTGAAGGCGTTGTGTTCCCCATTGTGGAAGACGCGCCGGATGTTCGTCACCTCCACCTTCGGGAGCTCGCCATGACAAAGCAACGCAGTCGCAAGCAGGAGGGCCACAACTCTGAGTTTCGGGCTCACTGATGGATGTTCGTGTTCGATCGGATGATTCCTGATCATTCCTCTTCCTTGATCCGAAAGGCCCAGAGATGCCTTTCGCTCCGGAAGTAGATCGTCGTCGCATCGATGGCCGGGGTCACCGATCCGGGTTCCCCCAGATCGTGCCTGGCTACCAGCTCAAACTGTTCGCCAGCCTTCACCACCGAGACCATCCCTTCATCGGAGAGCAGGTAGATGTGTCCGTTGGCCGCCACCGGCGATGCGCTGTACTGACCCGTGCCACCAAGTCGACCGCGGTAGAGCTGCTTGCCCGTGGCAGTGTCCACCGCCGCAAGGGTGCCGCCATTGCGGACCAGATAGATCCGGTCCTGGTGGAAGAGGGGAGAGGGTATTTCGGGAATGCTGCGATTCAATTCCCAGGCCACGTGGGTTTCGGCGATGTCTCCATTTCCACCGGGCTTGATCGCCATCAGGATCGGTCTTCCCCGGCGGGTGGCCATGTGGGTGCTCAGTTCCTCTTCAGTCCAGAAGCCATCCTTGTCCTTGTCGATCCAGCCGAAGATTCCGCGCTGGCGTTCACTCCTCCTGGCGGGGTCCTGCGGAAGGGGAATCCCGAAACCGGGATGTCCCAGGGGGAGCTCCGGACGCAGGGGCCAGGTGAAGTGCTCGGTAATCTCGTCGCGGCCAAACTTACCGTCTCCATTTTTGTCGAGCCTCAGCATCGCTTCCCAGAACGGCTTGGGATCGACCTCGTCATCGGCTCCGCCGCCCAGCTGGGCGCACGAGAGATAGATCTGTCCGTTTCCCTGCACCGGCATCGCGACAGTCTCGCGCGAGAATCCGGTCGCGAACCACTTTTCATCGCCCGAGTCAGGATCATAGCTCACCACCCGACCGCTCCCGAGCACCACAAGCTCCACTCCGTTTTCGTGGCGCCAGATCGCGGGAGTCGACCACCCGCTGCGCAGGATGGGACGTTGCGCTTCCCAGACGGGTTTCCCGGTGGCCTTCTTCAGGCAGAGTATCTTCGATTGGCTCAGCTTGCTTCCCTCGAGGTTGGCGTCGTTGTCGAGCACGAGGATGAGGTTGTCCTGGTAGTGGATGGGAGAGGTCGATGCCCCGTAGAGGCTCTTCGGAGTGGCAAGGGGCTTGTTCCAGATTTCCTTGCCGTCGTGGTCGTAACAGAGCAGGCCGAAGGATCCGAAGTAGACGATGACATGCTGGCCGTCCACCAAGGGGCTGGGCGAAGCGGGGTTGTTGGCCTTGTGCACCTTCGCGATCTCCACCTCGGGCGCCTCCTTGCGCCACAGCAGGTCCCCGGTAGTCTTGTCGTAGGCCAGGGTGACCAGGCGGCCGTCATCGATGGCTGTTAGAAATATGCGGTCGTTCGAAAGGGCGGGGGACGAGAGTCCGGGTGGAAGCTCCGTCTTCCAGGCGAGGCAGTTGGCATCGATCTTCACCGGAGGCTGGCACTCCTTGGCAACACCCGATCCCCCGGGACCGCGGAACTGATTCCAGGAACTGGGCTCCGCCTTGGCCGGGCCCAGGCTCAGGGCGAGGATCAGGAGCAAGTCGGTGAACAGGGATCGACTCATGCGCCGCGACGTATCGAATACCGCCCGGCGTGAACCAAGCAGTTTTTTCGAAGGCCTCGCGGGGCGATCCTGCTTCCTGGGCCCGTGAGAGCCGATCTCGAATCGGCCAAATCACCGATCGGACGCTCTCGATTGACCGCGAGAGGAAGTTCGGGTTCTCTCGTGGTCGGTCATTTCAGCGGACTTGACCCGCAAGCTGCGCATGAAAAAGCCGAGCGAACGTCCTTCCATCCAATCTGCATGACCAGAAAATCGACCTGTAGCGCATTCCTCTCGGCCCTTCTCGTCTTCTCCGCCTCGGCTGCGGAGCCAAGGAAGAACGTCCGGATTTCGCTTCCCGATCACACTGGCAAGCTGGTCTCCCTCGCGGATTACAGCGAGAAGCCCGCGATCGTGCTCTTCTTCATGGGAACGGAGTGCCCGCTCGCCAACCTCTACCTCGGGGAGCTCGAGCGGATCGGCAACGCCTACGCCGGGAAGCTGCAGATCATTGGGATCAACTCCAACGCCGGAGTCGCCCAGGATGCGATTGCGAAGCACATCGTGGAATACACCGTTCCCTTTCCCGTCCTCCGGGATGGCGATGCGAAGGTTGCGGATCTCTTCGGCGCCACCCGCACGGCCGAGGTCTTCGTCCTCGATGAGGAACGCGCGGTTCGCTATCACGGACGAGTCGACGATCGCTTTGGCTACACCTACAAGCGCGAAGAGCCACGTCGCCACGATCTGAGGGAAGCCCTCGACGAGATGCTGGCCGGAAAGTCCATCTCGGTTGCGAGCACCACCCCGGCGGGCTGCCTCATCACGCGCAAGCGGACCGGGATTGCCGCCCCGCTTGTCACCTACAGCAAGCAAATCTCCCGCATCATCCAGAAGCGCTGCCACGAGTGCCACCGTCCCGGCATGGTGGGACCGTTCTCCTTGTTGAGCTACAAGGACGTGGTGAAGCGCGTGGACATGATCAAGGAAGTGATCACCGAGCGCCGCATGCCGCCCTGGCACGCCGACCCTCGCTTTGGGCACTGGTCCAACAACCGCCGCATGCCCCAGGAGGAGATCGATACCCTGGTGGCCTGGATCAATGGAGCTACTCCGGAAGGTGACGCGGGGGATCTGCCCCCACCGCCGAAGTACGAAGAGGGCTGGGTGATCGGGAAGCCGGACGCCATCTTCAAGCTGCCCAAGGAAGTGACCGTGAAGAAGGACGGCGTCGTTCCCTATCTCTACTTCACCGTCCCCACCAACTTCAAAGAGGACGTCTGGATCCAGGCCGCCGAAGCGCGGCCCGGAAATCGCGCGGTGGTTCACCACATCATCGTTTCGGGGTTCGATCCCAGCAAGAGCCGCAAGGAGCGCGGATTTGCGTTCGGCGTATGCGGCACGGCCCCGGGCGATCCGCCCCTCATTCTTCCGCCTGGCGTGGCCAAGAAGATCCCGAAGGGAGCCCATCTCCGGTTCCAGATGCACTACACCCCGACCGGCAAGGAGGAGAAGGATCGCTCCGAGGTGGGCCTTATCTTCTACAAGGGGCCCATGCCGCCCAAGGGAATCGCGCGTTCACGGGGAATCATGAACACCCGCCTGAACATCCCGGCGGGGGACTCCAACTACGAGGTGAAGTCGAGCTACACTTTCCGCGAGGACGTTACCCTCCTCACCCTCATGCCCCACATGCACCTGCGCGGGAAGGACTTCATCTATCGGGCGACCTTCCCCGACGGTCGGAAAGAGACCCTGCTTTCCGTTCCCGGATACGACTTCAATTGGCAGAACACCTACCGCTTCGCCGAACCGCTCAAGGTGCCCCGGGGCACGCGAATCGACTGCGTGGCGCACTTCGATAACTCCGCCGAGAATCCAGCCAATCCCGATCCCGACAAGACCGTCCGCTGGGGCGACCAGACTTGGGAGGAGATGATGATCGGTTGGGTGGGCTACATGAAGGACACCAAGTGATCGCGCCTGCCACAATGATCAGGGCCGTTGGCCGATGGGCGCCAAAAGTGTGATGGCACCCTGCCTTCCCGGCGAAGGCCTTTACGAAAAACATGCACGCCCCGAATTCGAGGCTAAGGTGCTGACAATCCATGAGTTGCCCAATTTGGGGCAGAACTGTGATGGCATCGTAGGAGCCCTCTTATTACGTGTCGGGTGAAGAAGAACCCGAACCACGAACCGAACATCGAGTGACAAAGAGCTCAGCATGGGCACTGTTTCCAGTTCTATTCGTATCGGCGCTTTGGTTCTGGGGAAAATTTCTGAACTGTTTCGGAGGATCGATTGATACGGTTGGAGCGCAGATGTGCCGAGAATCCAGCACGATCGGACTCTGGATTCTTGTTCCTGCACTGGCGGTTCTGTTTCTGCCTCGACTCGTCCAAATGTCATTATTGGAGAGAATGCGGGCTCTCTGGCTCGCGCTGCATACCACGGTAGATATTGGCTATGAGTGGTTCTATGGCTGGGTGTGACAACCTGCCAACCACATCAAAACAAATCCACCCAACAAGGCGGCGTAGGCAATCGCGCACACCGCTGTCCTTTGTTCGCTCGCGGCGCTCGGCCACTTGGTGCTCGACGCTCCAGGGCGCGGATGCCTAGCTGATCGGGAGAAGGCGAATGGTAGCGGTCATCTCAATCGTTTTCTGAACAGCATGGTAGCATCTGCGCCGAACTGTATCAAGGAATGAACTGCCAGTGTGCGGAGATCGCGTTCTGTTAGAGACCTGTTAGAAACTGTTAGATGGTCGCGACGATGTTGCGAACGCAGCGCACGACGGGGCCCACGGCGAAAATTGGAAATGACGCGGGGGACGGGAAGGGTTCACGCGGAAATGTGCCAGGAGTGCTCAGAAACACTGTGATTCGCGAAGCTATTCCGGACTGTTCGGAAAGCGGTTGGATTGTAACTCGTTCACGCTGAGAAGCTGGTGTGAATTA
>JAYGGC010000176.1:0-5411 GCA_046581525.1 Roseibacillus sp.
TCGTCTTGTAGGCCTCCGCAAGAATCTTGAGCTCGGCGAGCTTGGCGGGTTCCTTCTGCGCGAGGTTGTTTCTTTCCCCGATGTCGGTCTTCAGGTTCACGAGGAAGAACACCGGCTGCTTGCCGCCCTCCCAGGGCGTGACGTTGTCCTGGGGGTTGTGGAGCAACTTCCAGTCTCCCTGGCGCACCGCCCATCGCGCGTTCGTGTTGCGGCTGAAATCCTGGGTCCAGAAGAAGTGGTGGTGGGGTGAGGGAGCCTTCGCGGAGCGAATCACGGCCTCGATGTCCTTGCCGTCCAGCATGAGGTCGTCCGGGACGCGCGCGCCTGCCCACTTGGCAAGGGTGGGGAACCAATCGCAGCCGGTCACGAACTGGTCGCGCACCTCTCCCTCCGGCAGTGTTCCCGGCCAACTCACGATGGAGGGGACGCGCAATCCGCCTTCCAAGAGGGAAAACTTGTGTCCGCGGTAGGGACCGGCGCTCCCGCCGCCCCCGAAGGTGCGTTCCTCCACCGAGTGCCCATGGTCGGACTGGAACACAACGACGGTGTCCTTCGTTTTTCCCGATGCGTCCAGGTGAGCAATCACCTGTCCGATCAGTTCGTCCATGCTTGAGACGAACGCGGCGAACTTGTTCCGCGGCGAGGGGAGATCCTTGTAGTGGCTGCGCCACTTGTCGAAGCCTTGCAGCGGATAGTGCGGCCAGTTGATCGCCCAGTAGATGAAGAAGGGCCGCTTGTCCTTCTTGTCGATGACCCGTTTGGCCTCGTCGACCATCAGGCTTCCGAAGCCGATGCCATCGTGCCAGACTTCCTTCCCGTCGCGCCAGAGATCATGCCGGTTGGGACCGTTCCAGTAGAAGAAGTGCGAGTAGTTGTCGATGCACCCCCCCATGTGGCCGAACGACGATTCGAAGCCCTGTCCGTTGGGCATGGTCTCGTCGGTGTAGCCGAGGTGCCACTTTCCAATATGGTGGGTGCGGTAACCCGCGTCGCGCAAGAGTTCGGGAAGAAGGTAGAGGTGCGGAGCCAGTCCGCGACCGCCGCGGGCGGAGGAGATGTTGCCGGGTGCCCCCACCCGCATTGGAATGCGCCCGCTCAACAGTCCCGCACGCGAGGGTGAACACACCGCGGCAGGTGCGAGCATTTGCGTGAAGCGGACGCCGCGGGTGGCCAGTTTGTCGATGGTGGGAGTCGCCAGGTCCTTGGCGCCGTAGCAGTTGGCGTCGATCGATCCCTGGTCGTCGGTGTAGATGAGAAGGATGTTGGGTTGCGCCGCGTGGGAAAGGAGCGGGAAGCAGGTGGCGAGGAGGCTGGCGAGGAGTGCGCGATTCACGATTCGGATGCTGAAGGTTGCAGCCCCTCGTTCAAGCTGACAGTGATGAGAACTCTGGCGGGCCGGTGGGCGATCAGCTTCACGCCCTCAAGACCGACGAGGGGAGCGGTTGTGCCTCTCGGCTCGGGAATACCAGATTTGCGGTGATCTACTTTCTCCTGAGGATCACCAGGCGCACGTCCATGACCTGCTTGCCGGGGATCTCGAGGGCGCGGAGGGTGAACACGCCGCGGCCTTGGGCGAGCTTCATGGTTCCGACCTTCATGGCCCGCCAATCCTTTACGTAGGACTCGTTGCCGCGGTTCGGGGTCCGGTCAGACTCCGCGCCGTAGAGGGGCGGATCGTGGGCGACCCGGACCTTGGCCTTCAGGGTGGCGCCCTTGCAGGAGACCTCGAAGGTGGAGCCCACGTCCTCCTCGGGACAGGTGTAGTAGATCACCACTTCGTACTCTCCCGCTCGGAGGACATCGGTGTCCCATGTGATCCGATCATCCTGGTTCGTCCAGTTTGTGAAGTAGGAACAGTTAGGGGCCTTGGCGGAGCGCTTTACGGCACCCTGTTCCTGGCCATCCCGGGCCGGCAAGTGGGTGAGGGCGGCCCCGCCGATCGGGAAGGGGCGGTCGTCGGCGCCGATCATGCCCTTCAATTCGCCGACAAATTTCTTCGAGGCGGCCTTCATCTCTTTCACGATTTCCGGACGCTCCGCGGCGAGGTCCACTCGCTGGCCGGGATCGGTGGAGAGGTCGAAGAGCCTGCCGGCCGGGTCGAGGCGGTGTTGCTGGCTGCGTACGCTGACCTGCGGTCCGCTCTTCCGGCGGGCACCACGGAAAGACATGAGGTAGCGGTCGCTCCACGCCACCTTTTCACCAAGCAAGAGGGCCTTCAGGCTGCGGCCATCGATCGGCTTCACACTGATCATGGGCACGCCGGCCAGGTCGGTGAGGGTGGGGAGGAAATCGATCGCGCCCGCGATGTGCTCGATGCGTGTTCCGGGCACAATCCTGCCGGGCCAGCGCATGAGACAGGGCACCCGCACCCCGCCTTCGTCGATCGATCCTTTCTTGCCCTTCATGTCGCCGTTCCACCGCCAGCCGTTCGGGCCGTTGTCGCTGAAGTAGATCACGATTGTGTTCTTCGCCAACTTGAGCTCCTCGAGCTTTTTCAGCACGCGCCCGACGTTCCAATCGATGTTCTCGCACATCGCCAGGGCGGCGCGGAGGTGCGGCGGATCTTCGAGCTTCGGATCGCGGTTCCGCATGGCGAGATCCTTGCTGGCGTGCTTCTTCCAGAACTTCTCGGGCACCTGCATCGGGGAGTGGGGGATGTTGTAGGGCAGGTAACAGAAGAAGGGCTTCTCCTTGTTTCTTTCGATGAATTTGATGGCGTGATTGGTGAGCGCGTCGGTGATGTAGCCCACGCCCCTGGTGATCTCGCCGTTGTGCTCGAGGACGGGATCGAAGTAGTGTCCCCAATGTCCCGAGGTGAAGCCCCGGTACTCATCAAAGCCGCGCGCGTTGGGATGGTAGGGATGCTGCGAGCCGTTGTGCCACTTCCCGAAGGCGCCGGTGGCATAGCCGGCACTTTTGAAGGTATCGGCAATGGTGACCTCATCGATATTGAGACGTTCCTGGCCCTTGGAGACGCCGCGCACCCCGGTGCGGGGATGGTAGCGACCGGTGAGGAACTCCGCGCGGGTCGGGGCGCAAACCGGGCACACGAAGAAGCGATCAAAAATGGCTCCGTCACGGGCGAGGGAATCGATGCTGGGGGTGGAGAGATTCTTGTTTCCGTGCACGCTCAAGTCGCCCCAGCCCTGGTCGTCGGCAAGAATGATGACGATGTTGGGGTGCTGAGCAGCGGTGGCGAGGAGCGGGAAGCAAGCGAGGAGGAGGGCGAGGAGCGTGCGCATGGTGAGTCGGAAACGTGAAGCCTGGCCGGCCTTTTTCAGCGGAAGTTGGGGATGACCACCCGAAACTTGCCCAGGCACCCTCAACTGTGCAACTTTGCTACGCCTGCAAGGTTCTTTCCATCATGATCCGTCGCGCCCTCCTCTCTCTCCTCGCTTGCTTCCCGCTCCTCGCCACCGCTGCTCAGCAACCCAATGTCGTGATTTTCGTTTCCGACGACATGGGCTGGAACGATGTCGGCTATCATGGAAGCAAGGTGCAGACCCCGAACATCGACCGCCTCGCGAAAGAGGGCGTGCAGCTCGATCGCTTCTACGTCTTTCCAATCTGCAGTCCCACCCGCACGGCCTTGATGACCGGGCGTTCGCCCATCCGATTTGGGATCATCAACGCGTTGGGAGGATCTGGTGGAGTGCCGCCGAATGAGCACTTCATGCCCAAGGCCTTCCAGGCCGCAGGCTATCAGACCGTGATGGTCGGCAAGTGGCACCTCGGGGCCACTGGCGAAGAATACTCGCCGCAGAAGCGTGGATTCGATCACTTCTATGGATTCCGCGGCGGGGTCATCGACTACTACACCCACAAGGGTCGGGGGCAACTCGACTGGCAGCGCAACGGTAAGACGATCGACGAGAAAGGATACTCGACCGAGCTCTTCGCGACCGAAGCGGTCAGGATGATCGAGAATCGCGACAAGAAAAAACCTCTCTTTCTCTACATGCCCTTCAATGCGCCGCACGGACCTGCGCAAGCTCCGGAAGCCGCCGTCGAAAAGTA
Source organism: Roseibacillus sp. (assembly GCA_046581525.1). Classification (GTDB taxonomy): domain Bacteria; phylum Verrucomicrobiota; class Verrucomicrobiia; order Verrucomicrobiales; family Akkermansiaceae; genus Roseibacillus_B. The sequence continues at coordinate 4,018 of JAYGGC010000176.1, forward strand.
CAACAAGCTCGGGGTGGGCGGACGAGTCACCGTGCGGGCGGCCTCGATCGATGTGATGGATGTCGCCATTGGGAAAGTTCTCGCCGCTCTGGAGAAGGAGGGAATGACGAAGAACACCATCGCGATGTTTTTCTGCGACAACGGCGCCGGGGGTGGACGCGAACGCGGGGGAAGTGGTGCCCGGCCGGGGCGCCCCGCTGAAGGTGGCGATGATGGGACTGGCAACACCCCCCTTCGTGGCGGAAAGGGCAGTGTGCTGGAAGGTGGGGTGCGCGTTCCCGCCGTGATCCGTTGGCCCGGGGTGATCAAGGCAGGCTCCAAGACCTCGCAACTCATCGCGGTGCAAGACTTACTACCCACTCTCACCGCCGCAGTAGGGATTCCCCACGGCAACGACCAAAAGATGGATGGGGCCAATGTGTGGCCTGCGATCAAGGAGGGCAAGACGGTCGAGCGGCCTCCGGTCGTGATCGCGGCTTCGCGAGGAATGACGATCCTGCAGGACCAATGGAAGCTGATCAAAGCGGGTGGGACCGTGACGCTTTACGATGTCGTGGCCGATCCCCTTGAGAGTGCCGACCTGGCGTCGAAGGAGCCCGAATTGGTGGCCAAGCTTTCGCAGTCGATGGCGCCCTTCGCCAAGATGTTGGCCGACAATCCCGGCCGTTCACCGCGTGGACGGCGGACCCGGCGAGGAGGGGCCCAAGGTCAGCAACCATCGCGGCGGGGACCCGGACAGGATGGCGCCCAACCGGACGGCGAGGGCAGACCGCCTCGGGGCAATCGTCCCGGGCGACCCGGAGCCCGACCCAGGGTGCGACCGGGGGGGCAAACGGAACTTCCAGAAAAAAAACCTCAAGGGGAAGTCGAGGAGAAGAAGGATCCGGCTCCTGCCAAGGAACCGAACCGTCCAGGCCAGAGGTAGGGAGTGCGCTGGTCTTTGGCGCACAAACTACCGTTGCCGGAATTCCGGGGCCTGCTAGCATGTTTCCATGGTGCTGGGTCGGCGTTCGCAAGTCACGCGGGGTGGAATTCTCGCGGTGCAGGCGGCATTGCTGCTGATCGCGATCACCGCCTTCGCGATGCGTGACGGGCTGGGCGTGATGACCTGGCTCTTCGCGGGAGTTGCCCTCGCTGGACTCATTGTGCTCGGCTTCGCGCGCTCCCCCGATTCGGAGCACGAGGAAGCGGACGAAGCCCTGCGGGTGGCGGAGGAAGCGATCAAGCGGGAAGCCAAGCGGCTCGATTCGCGCCGGGCCGATATCGAGAAGGTGCTCATGGCCTATGGCGAGTGGATGGAGTTTCCCGACTACGAGGAGATTCACAATGTCGACTGGGCCACCGCCGAACGTTCCGCCCAGGATGCGAATGTTGGCGAGCTCCTGGATCGCGAA
>JAYGGC010000136.1:0-10085 GCA_046581525.1 Roseibacillus sp.
GAGCCGAGCTCCCCGCTCCTCGTCCTCCTCGGATCCGTGTTGACCTTGTCCTTCCTGCGTCGCCGGAACCGCGGCTAAGAGACTGGATTACTCATTTCAAAACGCCGGAGTCCTCGCGGACTGCGGCGTTTTTCTTTGGGCACGATGCGTGAAGCGATTGGATCCTGAAACCGGGCTCTGTAATCTATTTGGAAATTGGACCGTCGAATTTTCGCCGGACACCATACGACTTTCGCACTAACCGTCCAACTTCCGACCGTGCCGTTTCACTTGCCCTCGGCGATCAACTTGCGGACCAGGGCCAGGGCATCCACTGCCTGCTTGAGGTTCGGTTCGAGTGCGAGAGCTCGCTCGAGAAGCACCTTGGCCTCGCCCAACGTTCCGTAACTGGCGAGCATGGTCCCGTAGTCGAGGTAGACTTCGGCGCGCGGCCCAAGCGCAAGGGCGCTCTCGAAATGCGCCGCCGCCCGCTGCGGATTTCGCCCCGTCTTGTACTGACGTGCGAAGAGAAGATGCTTGCCGGCGAGTTCCTGCCCGAGGGCGCTGCGCCGGTCGCCGGTGGCGCGCTGCATTGCAGCGTTGAGGTAGAACAGCGCATCCTCGGCGAGCCGTCCCTCGAACTGACGCGCCATGAACTCGACGGCGTAGGTCGGATCGACCGGCTTGGTGAACCATCGCCCTGCGAAAGGCGGGGCCAAGGCATGCAGTCGTGCCTCATCCGCGTCCTCGAGGGCCTTCAAATCCTCGAGCAGGTCCTCCATCTCGAGCTCGCCGCGATAGATCGCTGCGACGTTCCCCTTCCGATCGCAGAGCAGGGTCAGGGGCACCGCCATTGGCACCGTGAGGTCAAACAGGGCGCGCTGGAATTCGTCGACGCGGTCGATCGCATCCGACTCGATCATCCCCCATGCGAACGGCCACTTTACGGCATCCATGAGGTTGTAGGCATCCGAGACCGCATCGCCTCCGACATCCACCGAGAGCGCCGTTACTTTCAGGCCGGCGCTGCGCAGTCGGTCGGCCGCAGTCGCGAGGGCGGCCAGTTCGCGACGGCAGTGGCGACAGGACGCCGACCAGAGCAGCACGATTTGTGGTTTGCCCTGGACCGCAATCATCTGCGGTTGGCCCGCGACATTGCGGTAACCGATCGGGGGGAGCGGGATTTTCGCAGGGAGAATGATGCGTGCGCCTTGATCCCGGAGGGCGTCAAGGGGGACCGCCTCCGTGGCGGGCTGAATTTTGCGGGGCGTCCTCTCGATCTTCGCAGCGGCTCCGCTGCCCTGTTTGAGCAAGTAGGCTCCGCCGACTTCGGTGTCCGCGAACACCTCCCACCCACTCCCCGGCCACCGCACCCGGATCTCGCGAATCACCCCGGCCTCGGCGAGGCCGAAGTGCAGCCAGCGACTCGATTGCGAGAGAAACAGATCGCCCGCCCGCACCGATTTCACGAGGCGCCCCGGCGCGCCCTTGACCATCACTTCCACCACCGCGCCGATCGCATCGCGGTTGCAGGTCGTGCCCTCGAGCTTCAAGGCGACGAAATCACGGGCTCCCTGCGCCGGGGCGTGGCGGTTGAGCATCAGTCGCAGTCGCGGGGCGCTGCGGTCGCGATACCAGAGGTCGAGGTCGCCATCCTGATCCCAATCGACGATCGCCAGGGCGCGCCCATCGCCCTCGTGGTCAAGGCCCACGCTCGATGAGACGTCCGCAAACCCGGCTTCCCCACAGTTCAACAGGAGACGGTTCCGCTCGTTGCCGCTCCACGAGTGCCCGTCTCGCACCAGTTGAATGATGGCCGACCATGCGCTGCCGTAGCGCATTGGATCGGCCTGCTGTTTTGGCGACACGACCTGCCGCCAGAAGAAACTTCACAAGTCGCCTGGCCGGCTGCCTGTGAGATAGCCGTTGGCCACCGCGAGATCCTCCCAGCCGTCGTTGTTGATGTCGATGAAGCCGGAACTCCAGGCCCAGCGCCCCAGGTGGGTCCTGGTCGTTTCGCTGACATCGCGAAAGCCCCCCGAGGCGTTCCCCTCAAAGAGCGAATTGCCGCGAGCCATCCGCCGCAAGCCCTCGATCACCGGCGCGTCGCCGGTCTCCGAAAAAGTCCGCTGATAGCTCACTCGGCTGCCCGCCGCCGAGAACATGTTTCCGACATAGAGATCAGCCACGCCATCACGGTTGTAGTCGCCCCAGGCGACCGACATTCCGGAAGCCATGTCTTCGAGGCCCAGCTTGGCAGCAATCTGCCGAAACGTTCCACCCTCGTTCCGGTAGAGGCAATTGCGTCCGAAGTCGTTAGCGACGTAGAGGTCGGGATCGCCATCGCGGTCGAAATCCTCCCAGGCCGCCGCGAAACTCCAGCGCGAATTGTCCTGGTCGAGACCGACGCGCGCAGTGACATCCGCGAAGCGAAAATCTCCCAGGTTCGCCAGGAGAACATTTCGCCCGCCATTCTCGGCGTCGTTGAACGGTGCCGGAGACACCGCCTCGAAACCGCGCGCGGACGCATCATCGCCGGCGCCGTAAACACAGGCATAGATGTCGAGGTCGCCATCGCTGTCGAAGTCGGCAGCGCTCAGGGAGAATGGGTAACGCGCACCGGGATGGCCACCACGCAAGGTGAACACCCCCGTGCCATCGTTCTCCGCGAAGGCGATCATCGCAATGGTCGCCACCACCAGGTCCTGGTCGCCATCGTTGTCGAGATCGACCAAGAGCGCGCTGCGTGAATCTTCCAGCCAATCGACGCCCGCGTGGGCAGAGACATCCTGCACGCTCCCGTCGGCTTGCTGGACATAGAGCCGGTTTGGCAAGCTGCCACCATCACATACAAACAGATCCTCGCGGCCGTCCCCATTGACATCACCCACCGCAATCCCGTGATGTCCGGTCAGCGAGAAGTCCCCGAGACGCGTGATGCGCGACGCCCAGTAATCAATGCCGGTCAGCACCTGCGATCCAAAATGAGGCGTGGGCCCGAGGACTCGGCGGGTGGCATCGACGAACCCGACCGCCGCATCTTCCACCGCCATCACGGCCTCCTCATAGTTGCGCAATACCAACGCCCGCAGCCGGGGCGGATCAGCATCGGACCAGCGAGCCTGCCACGTGGCGGTGATCTGCTTGCCACTCTCGCCCGCAACCGGCGCACTGCGCAGTTCGACCAGCACCGTGGTGGAGAATTCTCCGTCGCCCAACTCGATACCGGTCACCTTGATCGAGGCCTCCATCACTCCGTCGGCGAACGCGGCGCGAAGGTCATCCATCGCCCGACCGAGCCCCTCCGCACCCTTGAAGAGTGCTCCTTCAGACCGCTTCTCATCCGGGCGCTGGATCGCAAATCCGCCCCGATACTCATGGCGCACCAAGGCATCCGGGCGCAGATCGGCGCAAACAAAACCGGGGGCAATCACGTCTTTTACTTCTCCCAAAAGAACCCGCCGCAACTGGCTCGCCGCCGCGGCGCTCAAGACCTCGGAACGCCAGTCGGTCCCGGGCTCAAGCTTCGCGATCTCCGCCGCAACACCCTGTGCTTCGCGCGGTCCCTCGTGCTCCACGACGGTGACTTCCGGACCGACGGTCCCCGCCACGAACCGATCTTCGCGCCGGTTCGCACGGAACTTCAAGTCGACGAGTTCGTTGGATTCCTCAACCGCGGGCTCGGCCTGTTCCTCGGGGTCTTTGCCACACCCTCCAACCGTGATCGCCACGCAGAGGACCCCAATCACCGATGGAACCGCAGCGTTCTTCCAGCACGCGCCCCCACAGCGGGAAGGCATTGGTGTCCTCTTTGCCATGGCAGTGGTTATCGCCAGAACATGCAGCCCTCGATCGCGGAGATGAGACGGGCGAAGTCGCGGGGGAAGACGTGACCGATCGTTCCGATGCGAAAGGCGTCGATGCCGGTGACCTTGCCGGGGTAGATCACGAAGCTGCGCTCCTTGAGAAGTTGGTAGAACCTCGCGAAGGAAAAGTCAGCGCTTTCCGGGTTGCGGAACGCGGTGATGATTGGACTTTGGAGCTCAGGCGGGAGCAGGCAGCGAAAGCCCAGGCCAGTCATGCCCTCAACGAGGACGCGGTGGTTCTCGGAGTAGCGGGCGTGACGGACGGCCACTCCGCCTTCGTCCTCGAGTTCAAGCAGGGCCTGGTAAAAGGCGCGCACGGTGTGGGTCGGGCTCGTGAAGCGCCACTTGCCCCGGCCCTCTTCCATCGCCTTCCACTGTGAGAAGAGATCGAGCGAGAGAGAGCGGGCATTGCCCTCGATCCGCGCCATCGCCGCGGGGGTGCAAAGGATGAAGCCGAATCCAGGCACGCCCTGGATGCACTTGTTGGCAGAGGAGACGAGGAAGTCGATTCCGATCGTCGCCATGTCGAGGGGGACGCCGCCAAATGCACTCATTGAATCGACGAGGAACGTCTTGCCGTACCCCTTGACCACGCCCGCGATCTCACTGAGCGGATTGATCATGCCGGTGGTGGTCTCGTTGTGAACGCAGACCACGTGCGTGATGGCGCCATCATGGCGGAGACTCTCGTCGAGTTTCTGCAAGTCCGGCGGAGCGAGTTCGCCGCTGTCGTGGATGAGGTGATCAATCTTGAGGCAGTCCGCGATCTTGGTGAGGCGGTCCCCATAGGCGCCGTTGGCGAGGACGAGAAGCTTGCCATCAGCGGGCACGGTGGAACCGATCATGGACTCCACCGAAAACGTTCCCGAGCCCTGCATGAGAGTGCAGGTGTAGTCTTTGGGCCGGCTGGGAGAAGCGTGGGCCGCGAGCTTCTCACGAATCGGGGTGACCACCCCGAGATTGTAGTCGTCATCCCAGGTGCACCAATCCCGGAGCAGGGCGGCGCGAACGGTGGGCGAAGTCGAAAGCGGTCCCGGGGTGAGGAGGAGATACGGGTTGTCCCACTCGGCATCGAGGGTGGGCGATTCGGGGGGGATGGCCAGGGTGGAGTCCATGGGACCGTCAGGGAGCAGCCGTTTTCCTGCCAAGGGCGACGAGGTAGGTGAGGGCAAGGAGAATGGCACCCACCGAGATCATGGTCGGGAGGATGGTCCGGCCTGCAGCCAGACGGTCGCTGGATTCAGCAGGTTCGTCGGAGGGACCGAAGGTCACCACATCGAGAGCTTGTTGCACGATTTCGCTATCGGCGGTGATGATGGTGCTGTTGAGATGCTCGTCCCAGCTGATCTTGAAGAGAAGATCGTAACCGGGATTGCCCTGCTTGACCTGGCAGGAGCATGCCCCGCAGAGGTACTCGCAGGCTCCGAAGACGCGATCGACGGTGAGGTGCGAGGCGGCCACCGGACCGGCCGTGCGTGCGCGTCCAAAGACCGGAACAATGAGCGGTTCTCCGCTGCGGAGGGCTTCGGGTTCCACCAGGGTGGCGAGGAAGATCGCTTCGGCAGGATCATCGCGCGAGACGGTCTCGCTGACGAAGGAGATCTTGAGCGGGATATCGGAGCGCAGGACATCGTCGAGGTCGATGTTCTCGATCTTGGGATTCAGATCTTCGCGGCGCACCACGCCGGCCGGGATCTCGAGGAGAGAGGAGGCCTTGGCGAGTCCGGTCTCGAGGAGGGCCCTGGCGCGCTCGTCCTTTTCGGCGTCCCCGGAGGTCACGATCAGCCAGACCGCCGATTCGCCCTTGAGAAGGTGTTCCGCGCAGCGTTGGCGGGCCGGGGAGTCGAGCAGCTTGGCGAGATTCTCGGCCGTCGCCGCGCCACTCCAAGCCGGCTCCTTGGTCTGCCAGCTCTTGGGTGGGAGGAGGATCATGGAGGGGTCCTCTCCCGCGTGTTCCAAGCCGGGAATCGAAATGCGTTGCGCTTCGGTGAGGGTGGCGAGGTCGATGACTTCCAGGTCGAGGTTGATTGGACGCGGCTCCGTTTCCAGCGATTTCTGCAGGTACTCGAGGTCGCTTCGGAGCGCTTTGTCGAGCGGGCCCTTGGAAGTGACCAGAAGGCGGAAGTTGTCCGCCTGCCAGCGCTCGAGGGCGTAGCGAAAGACGGGGACCTGGCAGGCGAACAGTCCGCTCGCCAGGAGAATCGAAAAGGTGAGTGCCGCGACAATTTTCATGGGCCAAAGGCGTGGATGCCGCCGAGACTGGTGGAAGCGAAGAGGGTTCCCTCGGAGATGGCGAGGCCGTGCACGCGCCCCGCGAGCTCCGCACTCCAAAGCAGTTCACCGTTCTCCCGCGAGTAGGCGCTGAGCGAATCGCCCTGCCCGAGCAAGACCGCATTTTCACACACGATGAGCTCCGAGGGGGCCGGAGTGACCACTGACCAAATCTCCTTGGAACCCTCGGCGTAGCGGATGGCCTTGAGCTTTCCGCGAGTGTGCAGGTAAGCGGTGCCGGAGGCGAGGACGGCGCGGTTCGTGTCGTTGAAGGTGGCAACCTTCTTCCCTTCCGGATTGGTGAGAAGGAGTTGGTTGTCCCTGGACTTTTGCGTCTTCGGACCGGCGAGGACTTGCTCGTCCTCGGTGACGAGACAGAAGACGCCGCCGGCGAGTCCGATGGCACCCGCCGCCTTGCCGGTCCCGGCCTCGAAGAGGAGAGGTGAGGAACGTCCCTGCGGAGCAATGAGGGTTGTGGCGGTGGCGAGCAGGGCGCCTTGGAAGGTCACCCCGCTGACTTCCTCCGCGAACTGCCGCTTCCCGGATTTTGGATCGAGCGAAACGAGCCAGCTCGACTCCCAGGGAGTAAGAGAGGCGGCATAGTAGAGCGAACCATTGGCGAGGAGGGCGGAGGTGCGCACCGGCCAGAGCGAGATGAGGCTGGCATTGCTCGGAATGCGCCGCTCTTCGGGCGCACCGTGGTCTTTCCAAAGCAGCTTTCCGCTCTTGGCATTGAGAGCATAGAGGAACCCGTCGTCCGATCCCGCGTAGGCCGCGCCTTCGAAGAGGGTGGGGGGAAGGCGCACCGGAGCTTCCGCAAAGAAGACCCAGCGCTCGGTGCCGGTCTTGGCGTCGAGGGCGTGCACGGCGTTGTCGTGCGAGGAGCCGTAATAGACCAGTCCGCCGTCAGTCGTGACGTAGTAGCACGGGTCGAAATTGCGCATCGACTGCAGGCCGGCGTTCCCGGCAAAGGCGTCCCACTTGGCCGGGCCGCTCCAGGCCTGGCGGGGCGTTCCGCCCTTGTGCGTCCAGAGCGGTTTCAGTGGGAAGGTCAGTTTCTCCTCCGACACTCCACTGCGTCGGTTGTCATGGCGATAGGTCGGCCACTCCTCCGCAAGGGCGGTGGCGTGAAGGAGTAGGAAGGTGAACGCGAATCGAAGCATGATTTCCGGGGTTAGCGACTACCGGAGTTGGCCCGGGGCAGGAATCCGACCGAGGTTTCCATCCATCCGCCGCACGAGCAACCGGCTCCTCCTTCCGGAACGAGGAGCATGCCCTGGGCGGGAAGAGTATTCAGCCAGCAACTGGGTCGCAGGCGCATGAAGCGCGAAACAGAACCCGTCTTCTGGTTCCAGAATCCAAGGGGCGAATTGCCTTCGCCGAGAATGCGGAACATCAGGGAGGTCTTGGTGGCGACGATCGTCGAGCAGCCACGTCGGGGACCGAAGGTCTTGCCGATGGATTTTCCGGATTTCAGATCGTGAATGTGCGGGGCAAGATAGAGTCGTTCCTCGGTGACGACGGGATGGCTGATGTGGAGGCCGTGGTTGTCGGAGGCCCACGGACTGGTGCTCTCCCACACCACGCGTCCCGAACCGTCGTACTTCGAGCAGAGGAACTTCCCGCCCTTCTGGTAAGCGCCCTTGTCATTGACCTTGCCTTCCGACAAGACCGTCACGAATCCCTCGTCAGTGGCGATGCCGTAGGCGGACTGCACAAAGCCAATTTTGGCGGTGACTTGCTCGGCTTTCGGACCGGGTTTCTCCCAGAGAACCTTGCCGGTCCTGGCATCGAGGCAGACCGCGGTAAGACCGATCCAGAGGCGCCGGTCGGTGACCCGCCCGGTGGTGGCTTCATCGAATTGCAGGTTCCGGTTCTCGAGGAAGTAGAGCTTGCCCTTGTGGAGGGAGATCGTGCTGTTGATGATGGCACCGCGGCCGTAAGCCCACAGGCCCTTGGCATCAGACTTGCGATAGGCGAAGAGCCGCTCGCTACAGATCTGCGCGGTGGCGCCGGGCGCTCCCACCTTGTCGAACCAGGCGCCGCCCCCCCAGTAATCACGGAAGGCGGAATCAGAATGCACGGCGGAGCCGATCAGGACTCCTCCCTCGTTGGCGATGTATCCCCACTCGTAGTTGTCGCGCTCCTTGCTAGGAAGCTGCAGGGCGTGTTTCAGGTCGCCGCTCCGCGCGTCAAAAATCCAGAGGCGGTCCTTGATCGCGACGAAGACATGGTCATCGTCCGCGCACCAGTTCGAGCAGTCGTGGGGCACGTTGAGGCGGCGCAGGGCGGGAATTTCGTAGGACCAGAGCACTGCTCCGTTGAAGGCGTTGAGAGCGACGAGACGATCCATGCCCTGATGATAGAGGCGTCCGTTGGCTGCGAGCGGCGCGGGCATGCGCGGTTGACGGTCAATCCCGAAATCGCCACCTGGCCGGCCAATCCACTGGAGAGCCATCCCGGAGCTGGCACTCACCCCTCCGAGGGCTTCGCCAGTGTAAGCGGCATTGCCGGCAGTGCCATACTGGTGGGTCCAGTCGGTAGCGCCTGCGAGGTCGCCGCGGCGGAAGACGAGGAACTTGCCATCCGCCTTCCATCCCGTGCTGGAACCGCGCCAGTTCTTCATGCGCGTCGTTCCGGGAAGCAGGATGACACCGCCCTTGGGACGGAGCAGCCGGCGGCACTCGCTGACCGGGACGGTGAGGGGAGCGCGCTCAGAGACGATCACGTCCGCGAAGCTTTCGGTCCAGGGGGTCGACCCGTTGTCTGCAAGCTGCACCACCGTGACGCGATGCCCCAGGAGCCCGGCCTGGTAGAGGGTGGTGCGGACTTCGGCAACTTTGGCCGGGTTGGAATCGGCCGCGATGATGTGGAAGCGGGAGTTGGCGGCGAGGGCGGAGGTGAGTTGCCCGCTGTGTAATCCGAGCACGAGAACATATCCGGACTGATCGGGGGCCAGCGCGAGAGCCTTGGCGGCGTACTCGACGAGATCGGGAGAGGTCCCGGCCAGCGGCACGACCGGGATGGGGGAGAGGTTGAAGCGGGTATCGAGGGAGTAGATCAGGCTGTACTTCCGACTCGATGCCGGGCCGGTCCCGATCCGGAACTTGTATTCGGTGGCGGGGCGCAGCTTTCGAAGGGTTGCCGTGAATCGTCCCTCGCGCCCGGGAACCACAAGTTCGCTTTCGAGAGTCTTGCCGACTCCGTAGAAGAGGACCGCGTCGTCGTCGGTGGCAGCTTGCCACGAGATCACCGCGGTGGTGGGGTCGGGGAATTCCACGCGGGGATGCACGGCGAACTTGATGGCCCCCTTCGGCACTGGCTTGGGTGCCGGGGGCCGCGGGGGCGTCGGGGCCTCCGCAACCGCGGGAAGATCGAGACCGGGAGGGAGCCCCTTGGAAATCCTGACGCTTGCGATGCGGCCCGTCATCGGGAAGTACTCATCGTCGTCCTTGTAGGCGCCCAGCACGAAGGGAGTGCCTTCCCTGGGAAGGGCCACATCGCCCGTGAGAGCCCTGGCCCCGGCGTGCTTCCCATCGATGAAGAGGTGCGCGGCCTTGCCATCGTAGACTCCCATCAGATCGACCCACTGCCCGGTCGTGAATGCCGCCCCGCTGACGGCGCCAGTCAACGATCCGCCGTTCGACAACTTGAAACAGAACCGGTTGCCATTGAAACCGAGCAACCATCCGCGCTCGTGTGCGCCGTTGTCCTGGGTGTAGCCGATGAGACATCCCCAGTTCTGTGGTTGGTCGAGCCGGACTCGGGCCTGCACGGTGAAGTTCTGCAGCGGAAGCTTGCGAGCAAACGAATCTGGAAAGAGAACATCCTGTTTTCCGTCGAAGATGAGGTGGCCTTCGTCATCGAAGGCAGGGGCCTGTGCGAGGGTTCCCTCGGGTCCTTTCACGGCGGTGAGCTTGCCACCCTTGACCGCGCTCTTCTTGGGGTTCCACTCGAGAAGGCGCTCTT
>JAYGGC010000046.1:0-17901 GCA_046581525.1 Roseibacillus sp.
TCCGGCGTTTGCAATCGTCTGGGCCAGAGCGGGGAACAGAACATGGCCGAGTTCCCTTCGGCCGATGGCGGTTCCTGTGCAGAGATTCCACACGTCGGTGCGTTCAACATCGGGGGAGTGGTGCGCGTGCTCTTGTGCGCTAACTCCGACAGGCTCCTAGCAAATGGATCAAAGACAGAAAAATAGCTTCAGTATAGGTGCAGAGGTGGGTGTCCTCTTTTTTTCATGCACTACTCAGGATGGTTTGGAATCGGCAACCCGATGGACTTAGTCGGTTCCATGGGAGTTGGATTTGGCTCCGGGTTCAGTGCATCGGTCGTCAGTTACATGATGTCACGAGATGAGTGAAGACGGGAAAGAGGGGGGGGCAAATCTCTGGGAGCGGGGAACGCAAGCCCGGCGGGCAATAGCAGAAAAAATCTGGCAGATCCTAAAAAAAGAACCGGGGGGAATTCCCCATGGGAATTCCCACGCAAGCTAAGTCCAAGCGATGAAAGTTCAGTGCGCTCACGCAGAGTTGCGACCGATCGGAGAGCTCAAGCCGCGCTCCGCTCGGTGTGCTCTCCACTCCTTCTCTCGGTGAGTCAGCGGGAATGTCTGCATCGAATGGGAATGTGCGTAAGACGGAGACCCAAAGCGTCGAAGCAACTACTACAAGAACACCAAAGATATTTTCATTAAATCAGAATGGCGCACCGTCGATTATCTCTGCAAGGAGGAGAAAAACGCTTTTGATTCGCATGGCTCGCCCCTGTGGAAACGCCCCGCGCCGTCCAAGTATCTTGAGAAGCATGGGAGAAGAAATCTTGCCAGCCCTTCAGTCACTCAAAATGCACTCGCTCACCACTACACACAGCCGGTCAGTGCCGATGCCGAGAGCGTTTACGAGAAGCGAGGTCCGTTGGTGATATGACTCAGAGTCGACCAGCACGATCGATCACCGGCCCGGAATATCGGGAGCGTTGTCACGCGTTCGGTTTATCTGTCACCGTCCTGGCCGAACTCCTCGGAATCAATCGGCGTGGATTACATAAACGCTTCTCACTGGAATCGGTGGTCAGGACGGAAGCAGTTCTTGCACTTGAGATGCTTGAACACCGGGTGCTTGCTTTGCGTTACGATCGGCTACTGAACCCGCGCCAGAAGACCAAGTGAACAAAGTTCTCTTAGCGGCGCATGGCGGCGGTAGCCCGGGACGGGCAAACTTGAACCCAAGTGAAGTGGAGCGAACGTGGTTCTTGGGTTAGCTACTCCACCGTGGCTCCTCTGGGCCGGATACCTGATCAGTGCGATTGGTCCGGTTCTTCTCGGAGCAAGCGCCCGGGACGCGAACAAATCCTCACGGGATCACGGACTTAGATGAGGTGCGACGATCATGCCGAGTGAGAGCCCTGGCGCCGGGATGCCCGGTTGGCTACTGAAGCACTGGCCGCTCATTGCGGTGGCGGTGGCCGGACTGGCGTGGGGAGTTCGCTTGGAAGAGAGGATGAGTTACCACCTGATCCGTCCCTACCATGACGGGATGCAGTCAAGTCGGGACGATCTGATTCTAATCAAGGCCGAGCTCCGCTTCATTCGGGAGGACATATCCGAATTGAAGCAAAGCCTGAGTCCCGGCGGCGGCTAGAAGGCGACCTTCTCGGCCTGCTTGGCGGAATGAGGCTGGAGCACGTGAGAGTAGACCTTCGAGAGAAGGGCTCCTCCGTCGCGGTGGCCCAACCAGCTTGCCACGGTCGGAACGTCCACGCCCGCTTCAAGGCAACGGGTGGCGAAGAGGTGCCGGAGATCGTGGTTCCGGAGATGAGGGAAGCCGAGTCGCTTGCAGGCGTTGCGCAATCCGATGGTCGGTCGGAGGATGAGCATGACGGGGTCATCCGGTCCCTTCCCGCCCGGAGTCGTCCGGAGCTTCTCAAGGAGCCCGGCAAGAGCCGGGTTGATCGGGATGGATCTCATCGTCTTGTTCTTGGTCGTGAACTCTTCGGTGTTGCGGACTTCAAGATGGGTCGAGCTAACCGCTCCCCACTTGAGATGGCGGGCTTCGCCGATGCGCAGGCCAGTATAGGCGAGGAGTTCAACCGCGTCGGCGGTGGCGTGATTGTAGCGCCAGTTGGCATTGGCTCGGATCTCGGCAACGACCTCGGCGAACTCCTCCGGAGTCGGGAGCCACTTGTGGGAAATGACGATCTTCAACCGCTTGATCTTCCCGACCGGATTGGAGGTGATCTGGTTCTCTTCGATCGCTCGCTCGAACAATTTGTTCAGCAGCGAGATCGTGCCGTTGACGCTGGGTGGGCTGTAGGCTTTCGCTGCCGCCACTTGCCAGAGTCGGAGATCCGCTGGAGTGACCTGGGCGAGGGGCTTGCGGAGAATGGCGGGAGGGCAAACCTGAAGAAACTGGCGTCGGCAAACCCCATAGTAGAGGAAGGTGCTCTTCGCCAGGGTCGGGTCCTCCTGATCCGCAAGGCGGTTGATCGCGTCCTTGAGGGTCTCGCCCGGTCCAGAGGTGGCCGGAGCGACTCGCAGGGATTCGATCACACCGGGGAGGATCGTGGCGGCTTCGGAGTAACTCTTCGTGCCGAGCGAGCGGGATTTACGCCTAGACGCAACCTTCACGATCGCGTAATAAATCCCCGTGCGCTCGTCACAGAATAGGTTTGGCAACTTCGATCTCTTCATGACCGAACTCCTAGTCTTGTCCTTCTTTTCCTTGGTCCTCTCCTTGGTCGTTCTGATTTGTTTCATAGCTTTTCGGTTTCGATCAGGGAGGAGGCTAGCGCAAGGAAGCACAAAGGGTGGATGACCGCGAAAGCCCTATAAAATAGGCATTTGGCAGGGTAGCTCAGGGGTAGAGCAAAGGACTCATAAGCCTTGGGTCGGGAGTTCGAATCTCCCCCCTGCTACCAATTGGAGGAAGCGGACCGGCGCCGAAGGAGATTTGAGGACGGCGCAGCGGGGAGCGATTGGGGGGGAGAGGAGAACTCTGCCGACGAAGGAGGCCAGGAGGTTGACTGCCCCAGTCACTGTTAAGTGATCGAGGACCTGCGAGCAAAGCGAGCGAATCCGCAGAGCGGACCTGGGACCGCAATCTCCCCCCTGCTACCAATTGGAGCGACGGGACGACCGGAGGTATCCACTTGGAATCGGGAAGGCCGCGATATGGTCGAGTTGCGCGGATGCTCCCACCAGTCCAAGAGGATACAGTGGCGATGAGGAAGGGAGCCTCGTCCGGGGTCACGACAGTTTAAACTGGTCGAGGATCAATAGATGGGTAACACTCGGACTCAATTGCAAGGGGAACACGCTCCCGGCTCGCGATGCATGCCGTGGAACGAGACCCGCATCCTCGACAAACCAAGAACCGAGCACGGAGAATCGTCCGATCAAGGGGGGCAAGTTTTGTAATTCGGGATCCTGCCATGGCGGTAAGAATGGAGACTTCAATTTCGGCCTCGAAAGCACAGCTCCTTGCGAGCCTGGAAACCAGCGAAGAGCATCAAAGCCCTTATCGGCATTGGAATCTGCGCCAACTTTTTTCCGCGGAGGTGGTGGCGGGATTGAATGAGCTTCCCCTGGAAGCGGCGGAGGCCATCTACGCGGAGGGGTCGCGCGCGGAGAACAACAAGCTGCGTGTTTATTTCAGTGGCGAAAATCTCCTCAACCATCCGGTCTGTCGTCACGTGGCGGATCTCTTCCAGGACCGCGAGGTGATCCGGATGCTTGCGGACTTCAGCGGGGCCGAGATCGAGGGAAGCCATCTGCGGATGGAGTATGCCCAGGATTGTGAGGGATTCTGGCTCACTCCGCACACGGACATCGGGGCCAAGTTCTTCACCCTCCTGATCTACCTGAACGACCCGCCCTCCGGAGAGGATTGGGGGACCGATATCTACGTCGATACGGAGACTCATTATGGAGCGTCTCCCTTCGAGTCGAACGCGGCCTTCATGTTTGTTCCGGGAGATAACACCTGGCACGGCTTTGAGAAAAAGCCGATCAGCGGGGTACGTCGCAGTTTGATCGTGAATTACGTCACTACGGAGTGGCGCGCGCGGCACGAGTTGGCATTTCCAGAGGAAGTCATCAAACTCGGAACGCGATGAGCCTGGAGGCCACCCAAGAATCCGCGCAATCGGTGGCGCGCTGCTGGGCGATGACCACTGGGGAAGTGGGAATGCGGAACCAGGCGGAAGGATTGGCGGGCATGCTGGACGCACGCTTCGACGCCCACATCGTGAAGCTCTCCAGAATTCTCTGCATCGTTCCCCCGCATTGGCTCTTCTCCCGCCGCGGGTGGTGCCTGGGTTCCGCGCTTTGGGCGCGTCTCTTGCTCAAGCATGCAAATCTCCGTCCGCCTTGGCCCGAGGTGCTGGTGACCTGCGGGCGTCGCAGCGTCGCATTCGCACTCGCGCTGCGGATGGTGAGCAGGAGACGGACGATGACGATCCACATTCAGGACCCGCGCGTTCCACTGTCCGCCTTTGACCTGGTCGTCCTCCCCGAGCATGACACCCATCGTCGGGTCCGAGATTGCGATCGGGACCACGTCCTCACCATGCGCGGAGCAATGCACCCTCTCACGAGGGCCGATCAAGTGGCGGAAGGCACCCCGCCGTGGGGCGATCTTCCGCGGCCCCGGATCGGCGTGTTGCTGGGTGGGAAGAGCCGGGCATACGACCTGAGGGCTTCGGATGTTGATGTCATCATGCAGCAACTCCGCGCCAGCTTGCACCTCGCCGGGGGAGGAAGCGTCCTGTTCGTCCCCTCGCGACGGACGGGGACAGAGATCCAGGCTGAGATCCGAAAACGGATCACCGGGATTCCTCATTACTTCTGGGATGGCAGCGATCCAAATCCCTACCGCCGGGTGTTGGAGGAGGCGGACTTCTTGTGCGTGACAGGGGATTCGGTCTCCATGTTGTCCGAGGCGTGCTTCACCGGGAAGCCGGTCTACATTCTCGGCGTGAGTGGTCACAGCGACCGGATTGCCGCCTTTCACGAGTCGCTGCTTTCCCACAATCACGCCCGTTGGCTGCAGGACTTCGATCCCAGCTGGGTTCCCCAACGGCTGGACGGAGTGGAGGAGGTTGTCTCGGAAATCTCCGCCCGCATTGAGTGGCGCAAGGAGCGATCGGTGAACGGCCCCAGGGGAACGCTCCTCTCGACCTAATCCCGAAGGTCACCAGGGATGAGGGCTGAAGGTCGGGAAATTGCGCGGCCACCTGATTCGATTGCCTGGCGGCAGCTCTCTCCACCGGGGTTTGAGGCGGTTTGGAACTCCTGGTTATCACGGCTCCCGGATGGTTTGAATGGCCTTGAGAATACCCTGAAAAAATTGATGAAATAGGCCTTGTCAACCGGGGGTGCACTCCTATAGTCGCGGCCCCAAAAATCGTGACTGAGATCCGTGATTTTCACGGGTTTCAGCCTGAAAAACAGGCGATTTACCAGCTAATCGGGTGCAGCTCCGGATAACAGGCTCCTGCGAGGGTAACCTCGTCGCCTGCCCACTGCGCTCTTTTAGCAAGCGATGACCCTACACAAACGCAGGAAGCATGCCGACAATTAACCAACTTGTCCGAAAAGGGCGCAAAAAGGCGACCAGGAAGTCGAAGTCGCCCGCACTCGCGAACTGTCCGCAGCGACGGGGAGTGTGTTTGCAAGTATACACCCGCACGCCGAAGAAGCCGAACTCCGCCCTCCGAAAGGTCGCCAAGGTCCGCCTCACCAACGGCTTCGAGATTATCGCCTACATCGGGGGAGAGGGACACAATTTGCAGGAACACTCCATCGTGCTGGTGCGCGGAGGTCGGGTGAAGGACTTGCCGGGGGTGCGCTACCACATCGTGCGTGGCTCGCTCGATACCCTCGGAGTCGAGAACCGCAAGCAGAGCCGATCGAAGTATGGCGCCAAGCGGCCGAAGAAGTAAGGAGTGAACTGAAACTGAACCATTTGACCACATGGCCCGGAGAAAAAGAATCTACCACAAGCCCGATCGTCGCGACCCGAAGTTCGACAGCGATCTGATCGGCCACTTGATCTCGAAGGTGATGAAGGACGGCAAGCGGTCCCTTTCGGAGCGCATCGTCTACGCCGCGATCGACAAGGCGAACGAGGGGACCGACACGGTTGATCCGCTCGAGGTCGTCACGCGCGCCATCGAGAATTCCAAACCACGAGTGGAGGTGAAGAGCCGCCGCGTCGGCGGCGCCACTTACCAGGTTCCCCTCGAAGTCGCCGCTGCGCGCTCGGAGGCCCTTGCCATGCGCTGGATCGTTGGATTCGCGCGCAACAAGAAAGGCACTCCGATGCACGTTGCACTCGCCAACGAGATCAAGGACGCCGCGAACAACACTGGCGGAGCAGTCCGCAAGCGCGACGACATTCACAAGATGGCCCAAGCCAACCGTGCCTTTGCCCACTTCCGCTGGTAGATTCCATGCTCTCCGTCGCCACAACATTTCCCGCAATGTCCGATAGCCCGAACAGCCCTGATCGACCGTACCCGCTCGAGCGGACACGGAATATTGGGATTGCGGCGCATATCGACGCGGGGAAGACGACCCTGACGGAGCGCATCCTCTTCTACACGGGAATGATCCACCGGATGGGGGAGGTGCACGACGGCGCCACCACCACCGATCATATGCCACAGGAGCGCGAGCGGGGGATTACCATTACGGCCGCGGCCGTGACCTGTGAGTGGGTGCAACAGAAGGACGAGGGGGTCTGCAAACTTTTTGAAGAGCAGAAACAGCGGATCAACATCATCGACACACCCGGCCACGTCGATTTTACCGCTGAAGTTGAGCGATCGCTCCGTGTCTTGGACGGAGCGATTGTGGTTTTCTGCGCAGTGGCCGGCGTGCAGCCGCAGACCGAGACGGTGTGGCGGCAGGCCACCAAATACAACGTTCCGCGCATTGTTTTCGTCAACAAGATGGACCGGGTGGGAGCGGACTTCCAACACGTGGTGGACGAGGTGCGCGAGAAACTCGGGGCGATCCCGCTGCGCATTCTCATTCCGATCGGGGCGGAAGATCAACTCGTGGGGCAGATCGACGTCATCAATCGAAAGGCGGTGATTTACTCCGATGACGACAAGCTTGGATCGACCTTTGAGGTTTTGGATCTCACCGAAGAGCAGACCCAGGTGGCCGAAGAAGCCTACGCGGAAATCCTCGATGCCGTCGCCAGCGTCGACGAGGAGCTCGGCGAGAGCTTCTTGAGGGAGGAGAAGATCACGGTGGCGGAGCTGAAGCGAGCGCTTCGGAGGGCCACCATCGCGAACAAGGTTGTCCCCATCGCCGGGGGCTCGGCCTTCAAGGAAAAGGGCGTGCAGTACCTGGTGGACGCGGTTGTCGACTACCTGCCGAGCCCGCTCGAGATTCCCGCCGCGAAGGGTCAGAAGCGGGACGATCCGGATGCGGAAGTTTTCGCGCCGACCAGCGATCACGGCAAATTCTGCTCCCTCGCCTTCAAACTGTGGGCCGACAAGTACGTCGGGAAGCTCGTCTTCTTCCGGGTCTACTCCGGAACGGTTTCGAAGGGTGACATGGTTTACAACCCGCGCACCCAGAAGAAGGAGCGCATCGGCCGCCTGATCCAGATGCAGGCCGACAAGCACGAGGAGATCACGACCTGCTACGCCGGCGACATCGCCGCGATCGCCGGCATCAAGAACATCACGACGGGCGATACGCTCTGTCACCAGAAGTTCGACATCCTCCTCGAACCACCGAGCTTTCCGGAGCCCGTCATCGCGATGGCGGTGGAGCCAAGGACCAAGCTCGACCAGGAAAAGATGTCGATCGGCCTGGGACGCCTCATGGAAGAGGACCCGACCTTCGTGGTGAAAACCGACGAAGAGACCGGCCAGACCATCATCGCCGGGATGGGGGAGTTGCACCTCGAGGTGATCATCGATCGCCTCAAGCGCGAGTTCAGCGTGGAGGCGAACGTGGGCACGCCCCAGATTGCTTACCGCGAGACGATCACCCAGCGCGCCGACGGCGAAGGGATTCTCAAGAAGCAGACCGGCGGACGCGGCCAGTATGGTCACGTGGTTCTCGACATTAATCCGAGTGAAAAGGGAGCGGGTTTGACCACCAAGAGCCTGGTGGTGGGCGGTGCGATACCGAAGGAGTACATCAACGCCGTGATGCGCGGAGTGAAGGAGGCCATGACCAATGGGGTGGTGGCCGGCTACCCGGTGGTGGATATCCACGTGAACATCACGGATGGCTCTTCCCACGACGTCGACTCCAACGAGAACGCCTTCAAGATGGCCGCGATCTTCGCGATGAGGGACGCCTTCAAGATGGCCAAGCCCATCCTCCTCGAGCCCATCATGGATGTGGAGGTGACCACCCCCGAAGAATACCAGGGCGACATCATGGGCGACCTGAACCGCCGCCGCGGACAAATCCAGGAGATGGGTGCCAAGGGCAATGCCGCGATCGTGAAGGCAAGAGTCCCCCTCTCCGAAATGTTCGGCTACGCCACCGACGTGCGCACCATTTCATCCGGCCGGGCCTCCTACGCGATGGAGCCCTCCAGTTTCGATCCCATCCCGCAAAACATCGTGGAAACAATCTGCAAGGCGCGCGGAACCGTCGCTGCCTAACCTCGTCAACAACACTCTCCCGTCATGGAAAAACAGAAGATCAGAATCCGCCTCCGGGCTTTCGACCACCGCGCGATCGACAAGTCAGCTGCGGAAATCGTCGAGACCGCCAAGCGCACCGGCGCCAAAGTGGCGGGACCGATTCCCCTGCCGACCCGCATCGAGAAGTTCTCGGTGAACCGTTCCGTCCACGTGAACAAGAAGTCCGCGGAGCAGTTCGAGATCCGCACGCACAAACGTCTCCTCGATATCATTGAGCCGACCGCCCGAACGGTGGATGAGCTCAAGAAGCTCAACCTGCCGGCCGGGGTGGACATCACCATTCGTATCTGACCTTCGAACCTTTTTGAAACCATGTCACTAGGACTGATTGGCAAAAAAATCGGCATGACGCGCATCTTCGATGAAGAGGCGGGGAACATGATTCCCGTCACGGTGATCGATGTCGCCGGCAACGAGTTTGTGCAGCGGAAGACCACCGAGAGCGACGGCTACAACGCGGTTCAGGTTGCCTACGGCGACCAGAAGGACCAGCGCATGAAGCAGCCCACCCTGGGCCACCTCAAAAAGCACGGGGCTGGCGCCAAGCGCGTCATCCGCGAGTTTCGATTTGAGGAGGGCGAAGAGATTCCCGAGTCCCACCCGGGTGCAGAGCTCTTTCAGGACGGCCAGTGGGTCGACGTGATCGGCACCACCAAGGGAAAGGGATTCCAGGGAGTGGTGAAGCGCTACAAATTCGCGGGTGGTCCGGCTGCCCACGGCCACATGATGCACCGCCGCCCGGGAGCGGTTGGGGCAGGCACCTGGCCGGGCCGGATCTGGAAGAACCAGTGCATGCCCGGTCATGACGGAACGGTGAAGCGCACCACGCAGAATTTGCAGGTCGTCCAGGTCCGCCCGGACGACAACGTGATCCTGATTTCGGGGGCCGTGCCCGGTCACAAGGGCAGCTACGTGGTGGTGCGCCCCGCGGTTAAGAAAGACGCCCCGGCTACCAAGTCGGAATAAGCAAATTTAGAAAGAAAGCGACATGTCTGCCAAGACACTCACTACCGAAGACGCCAAGGCGGCCAATCTCACCCTCGTCGAAGACGGCGGGAAGGGAGGACAAGCCGTGCACGACTTGATCGTGGCATACCAGGCCAACCGCCGCACGGGATCCGCGAATTGCAAAACACGATCGGAGATCCGCGGAAGCGGCAGGAAGATGTACCGCCAGAAGGGGACCGGTAACGCCCGTCACCGTACGAACAAGGTGCCCATTTACGTCGGTGGTGGCGTAGCCCACGGGCCTCGTCCCCGCGACTACACGAAGCAGGTTTCGAAGAAGATCCGCAAGCTCGCCCTACAGCGGGTGCTCGGAGACTGCATCGCGGAGGGATCCGTCCACCTGGTCGATTCGTTCGAGATCGTGGACGGCAAGACCAAGTCGTTCCTAGCTGCCGTGCGCGAGATTACGGATGCAAGCAAAGTGCTCGTGGTGGCCGGCAAGTTCGACGACAAGACCCTCCTTGCCCACCGCAACCTGCCGGGTGCGATGTGCCTGCCCGCCAATGAGGTGAACATTGAAGAACTCCTTTATCACGACGCCATCATCCTGACCGCGGAGGCCCTTGAGGTTCTCGCGCAGCGGACCAGTTGGAGCGCCAACCCCACTGAATCATGAGAGACATTTACTCCGTCATCGACACTGTGCGGCTTTCCGAGAAGGCCACCCTGCTCCAGGAGACGAACAATGAATACGTCTTCAAGGTGGACCGTCGTGCCAACAAACTCGAGATCAGGCGTGCCGTCGAACAAGCCTTCGGTGTGAAGGTGATCGGTGTGCGCACCGCCAACTACGTCGGTAAGAAGAAGCGCGTGCGCCGTTCCGACGAAGGAAGGACTGCCGCCTGGAAGAAGGCGATGGTTCGCCTGAAAGACGGCGACAGCATCGACCTGATCTAACCCAACAACCAATTTTCAACCCAAACGGTCCCCGCTGGGCAACGAACCCCAACGATATAGCGAGCCATGCCACTTAAAAGCTTCAAACCTGTGACTCCGTCGAACCGCTACAAGATGTGGCCGACCTACGAGGAGATCACCAAGCAGAAGCCCGAAAAGAGTCTGACCGAACCGCTCCCCAAGAGCGGTGGCCGGAACAACCAGGGCAAGATCACCTGCCGCCACATTGGTGGAGGGCACAAGCGCAAGTACCGCCTGATCGACTTCAAGCGTCGCAAGCACGACGTTGAAGCAAAGGTGGTGGCGGTGGAATATGATCCCAACCGCACCTGCCGCATCGCCCTCCTACAATACTCTGACGGACAGAAAAGCTACATCCTGTGCCCGGTGGGCCTCAAGGTTGGCGCCACCGTGGTGGCTGGGGAGAGCGCTCCTCCCACCGCCGGTAATGCGATGCCGCTCAAGAGCGTCCCGCTCGGAACGGCAGTGCACAACATCGAGCTCCGCCCGGGATCGGGCGGCAAGGTGGCTCGTGCGGCCGGCCAGCAAGCGGTCGTTTCCAACCGTGAAAGTGGATACGCCCTCATCAAGATGCCTTCCGGCGAGATCCGCCGCTTCCACGAGAACTGTTTCTGCACGATCGGTCAGGTCGGCAACCGCGACCACATGAACGAAGTGTCCGGCAAGGCTGGGCGCACTCGCTGGAAAGGGGTGCGACCGACCGTGCGCGGGATGTGCATGAACCCGGTGGACCACCCCAATGGCGGTGGTGAAGGAAAGTCCAAATCTGGCGGTGGCCGCCAGCACCTCAAGTCGCCCTGGGGCCACACCAAGGGCCAGCGCACGCGTCCGAAGCGCAAGGGGAGCGACAAGTTCATCGTCCAGCGGCGCAAATCGAAGTCCTCCAAAAAGCGTTAACCATTCTGAATCATGCCTCGTTCTCTTAAAAAGGGTCCCTTCGTAGACCAGAAGCTTCTCGCCAAGATCGACCGCGCGGTCGCAGCCGGCGACAAGAAGCCGATCAAGACCTGGAGCCGCCGCTCCATGATCATTCCCGACTTTGTGGGCCTGACCTTTCTCGTGCACAGCGGAAAAGTCTTCACCAATGTCTACGTCACGGAAAACATGGTGGGTCACAAGCTCGGAGAGTTTGCCCCCACCCGGATTTTCAAGGCCCACGGCGGTGTTGGTAAGAAGTAAGCAAGCCTCCTGAACCTTTTCTCCTCATGAACCACGCAATTTACAAGTCGCTCCTGGCCACCGCTCTGGTGGGGTGGGCCGGTTTGTCCGTGGCTCAGGGCCAGGGGCAGGACCAGCAGGCTCTGACGAAGCTCGATTCCGAAAACGCCCGGCTCAAGATCCAGAACACCAACCTCAAGGAGAGCCTCATCGAGGCCAACCGCCGCGAGAAGGACTCGGCCGAGGCCTTGGCCAGAATCAAGCTGCGCCTTGAGGCCCTCGGCAAGAATCTCATCGATGGCGGAGACGACCGCCACGTCGATGCGGTCAAGAACATGGCGGTGCTTGACCGGCGCCTGCGCAAGATGGAGGAAGCCGCGATCCGGCTCTCCGCCAGTGTGCAGGCCTACCTCAAGACCGCAATCGCGGCCGATCCCGACTCGCGCGCCCAGGTGGAAGCCCGGCTTCGCGAATTGGAAGTGGAACTTGGCTTGCGCAACCTGCCCGAACGTAATATCGAGCGCGGCAATCTCCAGCACGCCAAGGTGAAGAGCATCGACGACAAGAGTGGCCTGGTTGTTCTCAACGTGGGCGACAAGGAAAAGGCCCGGATCGGGATGGTCTTCAATATCATGCGCGGCGACCAACTGGTGGCTGAAGCAATGGTCGCAGACACTCGTCCTGACATCTGCGGGGTCTTCGTGCAACGACTCGAAAACGAAAACAATCCGGTGCGATTCAACGACACCGCCTCTCTCAAAACGAATTAATCTCTCTAACCATGGAAGTTCGCTCCATTTACAAGTATGCCCGCATCTCGTCGAAAAAGGCGCGTGATGTGGCGCGCGAGATCCAGGGTCTTCCGGTGTCGGATGCCATTGATGCGCTCAACTTCACGCCCAAGAAGGCAGCCTTCCTGATCGGGAAGACCCTCAAGAGCGCGGTGGCCAACGCCGAGAACAATCACGACCTGACAGCCGATAGCCTGCACGTGAAGGAGGCCAACGTCTCGGATGGCCCATCCTTCCGTCGCTACAAGCCGCGGGCCCGTGGATCGGCCAGTGCGATCAAGAAGCGCACCAGCCACATCTACATTGTCTTGACCGACGAGATGGAGGTCGAGGAGAAGCCAGGGCGCCAGAGCAAGTCCAAGAAGAAAAAGGCTCCCAAGAAGGAGGTAAAGCCGGTGGCTGAGGAAGAAGAAGCGCCCGAGGAGGTTGAGGAGGAAACTCCTGCCGTCGAAGAGGCCGCCGCCGAAGAAGCCGCTGCCGAAGAGGAAGCTGCCGAAGAAGTAACAGATTCTGCCGAGGAGGCTCCGGAAGAGGAGAC
Organism: Roseibacillus sp.; assembly: GCA_046581525.1. GTDB lineage: Bacteria > Verrucomicrobiota > Verrucomicrobiia > Verrucomicrobiales > Akkermansiaceae > Roseibacillus_B. The sequence goes on from JAYGGC010000046.1 coordinate 13,080, forward strand.
TACCGAGGACGAAGACAAAGACTAATACCCATTCCCCAACACAGATCATCATGGGCCAAAAAGTAAATCCCGTCGGATTCCGACTAGTTGTCAACCGCGATTGGCGTTCCAAGTGGTACGCCGAAGGCGAGGACTACAGGGCGAAGCTGCATGAAGACCTCAGGGTGCGGAAGTACCTCCGCGGTCGTCTCCAGTTTGCAGCTCTCTCCAAGGTCGTCATTGAGCGCGCCTGGAACAGCGTTCGCGTGACGCTCCACACCTCCCGTCCCGGCCTCGTGATCGGACGCAAGGGTTCGGAGATTGAGAGGATGACGACTGATATTGGAAAGATCTGCAAGGGTAACCAAGTCAAGATCGACATCGTCGAGGTGCGGAAGCCCGAACTCGATGCACAGCTCGTGGCCGAAAACGTGGCGGTGCAGCTTGAGCGTCGGATTAGTTTCCGTCGCGCCATGAAGCGGGCCCTGCAAACCGCGATGGACTTCGGTGCCGAGGGCATCCGGATCCGCTGTGCAGGTCGCCTTGGAGGCGGCGACATTGCACGCGCCGAGTGGTATCGCGAGGGCAAGGTGCCCCTGCAGACCTTGCGGGTGCCAATCGATTACGGATTTGCTGAAGCCAAGACCGGTTACGGAATCATTGGCGTGAAGTGTTGGGTCAACCGGAAGGAAGAAAACGAGAAAGATGCTGGCAGCCGCGGTGGTCGCCCACAACGCCGCGATGATCGTCGAGGCGGCCCTGGGCGTGGACCCGGTGGACCCGGTGGACGTGGACCCGGTGGTTATGGTGGTCCCGGACGCGGACCCGGTGGTCCTGGACGCGGACCTGGTGGTCCCGGCGGTCCTGGTCGCGGACCTGGTGGTCCCGGCGGTCCTGGACGCGGACCCGGTGGTCCCGGTGGTCCCGGACGCGGACCCGGTGGTCCTGGTGGTCCTGGTGGTCCCGGACGTGGCCCGGGTGGCCCAGGTGGCCCGGGTGGCCCAGGTGGAGGCAACAAACCTAGCTAAGAGGATTCAGAACGATGGCCCAGATTCCAAAACGAGTTAAGTATCGTAAGTCTCAGCGCGGAAATCGCGGAGGCAACGCCAGTCGTGGCGTGGACGTCAGCTTTGGCGACTTCGGTCTCCAGGCTCTTGGGCGGGGCTGGATGTCCAGCCGCCAGATCGAAGCCTGCCGGGTGGCGATCAATCGTTACCTGAAGCGGAAAGGCAAAGTCTGGATCCGCATCTTCCCGCACAAGCCCATCACCAGTCGCCCGCCGGAAACGCGGATGGGCAAAGGGAAGGGTCCGGTGGAAGAGTGGGTCGCAGTGGTCCGCCCCGGAACGATGCTCTTCGAGATCGCCGGGGTCTCCGAAAGCCTTGCCCGCGAAGCAATGCGCCTCGCCTCCTACAAGCTCGGAATCCGCACGCGCTTCGTCTCGCGCTCCCACCACTCCACTTAAGAAAACCCTCAATCGAACGCCTGACCATGGCCCAATCAACCATTACCGAAATTCGCGAGCTGAGCTCCGAGGAACTCCAGGGACGCCTGCGCGACCTGAAGCAGGAGGGACTCAATCTGCGACTCCAACAGGCCACCGGCCAACTCGAGAATAGTGCCCGGCTTCGCCTGGTGCGCCACGAGGTGGCCCGCGTGATGACCGTCCTGAACCAGCGCCACCAACAGGCCGCCGCAGAGCAAGCATCGAACTAACCTGATTTCATGTCTGATACCGTCGAAAAAAAACAAGGCCTGCGCAAACAGCGGGCGGGCATCGTGGTCTCGACCAGGATGGACAAAACCATCGTGGTGGAGTTCATCGCTCGCGTGCCGCACCCCAAATTCAAGAAGATCATCAAGCGCTCGAAGAAGTTCTACGCCCACGACGAAAAGGGCGAGGCTGCGATCGGCGACAAGGTCCGCATCGAAGAGACCCGGCCGATTTCGAAACTCAAGCGCTGGCGCCTCGCCGAGGTGCTCAGCCACCACTAAAGCCAACTACTCAACCACCTTATCCCCCTATTCGCCATGATCCAGATGGAATCCAAGATCGAGGTTGCCGACAATACCGGCGCCCGGGTCGCCAAGATGATCGGAGTGATCGGAAAGAGGACCAAGAGCGCCCACGTGGGCGACATCATCACGGCCCACGTGCGGGAAGCAATCCCGACGGCTTCGATCAAGAAGGGCTCGGTGGTGAAAGCCGTCGTGGTCCGCACTGCTGCACCGATCCGTCGGCCCGATGGCTCGGTCCTGCGCTTCGATGGCAACGCGGTGGTGATCATCGACAAGGATGGCAATCCGCGCGGCACCCGGATCTTCGGACCGGTGGCCCGTGAGCTCCGCGAAAAGAACTTCATGAAGATCGTGTCCCTCGCACCCGAGGTTCTCTGAGTGCGGGAGCCCGGCTCGAATCAACCAATCAATTAGGCAACCAATTTCCAACAATGTCCCGTATCAAGACTCACGTAAAACAAGGTGACGAAGTGGAGGTCATCGCCGGCAACCACAAGGGCAAGAGGGGGACGGTTCTGGAGATCCACCCCGAGAAGGACCAGGTCATCGTGGAAGGGGTGCGCGTCATGAAAAAGGCGGTGCGCCGTTCCGAGCAAAACCCTGATGGAGGGATCCTCGACAAGGATGGCCCAATTCACATTTCCAATGTCAAAAAGGTCGGCTGACCTGATTGACGCCAAGACAACCAAATGCGCTTAAGCCTAAACCAGAGCTGACCCGCTACCATGATACCAAGCCTACTCAAGCAATACAGGGAGACCGTCGTTCCGGCGCTCCAGGAGCAGCTCGGCCTGAAAAACGTCAATCAGGCGCCGAGGCTCAACAAAATCGTAGTGACCAGTCACGTGGGCTACACCCAGGCCGAGCGGAAGACCGCGACGGAAGATGTGGTCGAGGAGATCGCGAGAATCACCGGACAGAAGCCCAGCGTGGTCTTCGCCCGCAAGAGCGTTGCCAACTTCAAGGTGCGCGCCGGCGAAGCGGTGGGAGCTCGGGTGACCCTGCGAGGATCCCGCATGTGGGAATTCCTCGATCGCTTCATCAACGTCACCGCGCCGAACATTCGTGACTTTCGCGGGTTTTCCCCGAAGAGTTTTGACGGCCATGGCAACTACGGGGTCGGCATCACGGAGCAATCCATCTTCCCCGAAGTGGAACTGGATAAGATCAAGCGGAACATCGGCTTCGACGTGATGTTCGTGACCACGGCTGATGACAACATACACGGCAAGGCTCTCCTCGAACTGCTCGGCTTTCCCTTCCGGAAGCCCCAGGAAAGCAAGGAGAACGAAAACGAGAACGAGAATGCGGAAGCGGCCGCTTAACGAACCACGAACCAAGATAAGATTATGGCTGTCCTTTCAGATCCCCTCTCCGACTTCCTGACGCGATTCAAGAATGCTTCGCGCGCCCGGAACGACGTTTTCTCTGCGCCCTTTTCCAAAGCGAAGGCTGAGATTGCCCGCATCCTCAAGGAAGAAGGATACATTTGGAACTACGAGGTCGATACCTCGGGCAAGTGGCCGCAACTGACGGTGAAAACCAAGTTCGTCGATGGCACCCCTGCGCTGACCGACCTCAAGAAGGTCTCCAAGCCGGGACGTCGTCAATACGTGGGTTCGCAGGAAATTCCGCGCGTCCTCAACGGCCTCGGGATATCGATCGTATCGACCTCCAAGGGACTCATGACCGGGTCGCAGGCCAGGCGCCAGAACGTGGGCGGCGAATTGCTCGCCTTTGTTTGGTAACTCCAACCAGGAACTAGAACGATGTCACGAGTTGGACAAAAAATCATAGCACTCCCCGACAAGGTGACGGTCACGGTCACTGCCGGAGGACTGGTCTCGGTGGAAGGCCCGAAAGGGGACAAGCTGGAATTGCAGCTTCCCTCCGGGATCTCCGCGGGTGAGCAAGACGGAACCGTCACGGTGAAGCGTGAGAACGATCACCGGAAGCTTCGAGCCCTGCACGGAACGGCCCGGAGCCTCATCAATAACATGGTGCAAGGCGTCACGGAGGGCTTCACCAAGCAACTGGAGATCCAGGGCGTCGGCTTTCGCGCGGCGGTCAAGGGCGACAAGCTCGACCTGAGCCTCGGCAAGTCCCACCCGATTCTTCACTCCATCCCCGAAGGAGTCACGGTAACCGTGACCGAAAACACCAAAATCAAGGTGGAGGGCATCAGCAAGCAGGCGGTCGGCCAGTTCGCCGCCGAAGTGAGAAGCTACTATCCGCCCGAGCCCTACAAGGGCAAGGGAGTCCGCTACGTTGGAGAATACGTTCGCCGGAAGGCCGGCAAGAGCGTCCAGAAGTAACGCCCAACCAGACGAGAGAAATGAAGATTCTGAATCGAAAGGAAGTTCGCCAGAAAATCCATCGGCGCATTCGCAAGAAGGTGTCAGGCACGGCGGATCGTCCCCGTTTGGCGGTGCACTACTCCAACAAGAACATTTACGCCCAGATCATCGACGATGTGGTTGGCCGCACGTTGTGCGCGGCCTGCAGTCTCGACAAGGAAGTGGAACTGAAGGGATCGAACGTTGCCACCGCCGAAAAGGTTGGCGCGCTGCTGGCCACGCGGGCGGGCGATCTCAAGATCTCCGAGGTCGTCTTCGACCGCGGGGGTCACCTCTACCATGGCAAGATCAAAGCGCTCGCGGATGCGGCGCGCGGAGGCGGCCTGAAATTCTAACAATCGCTCAATGATGGTCACTACCAACGACAACCCGCCCTCCGATCAGGATCCTCCGGCCACCCCGGAAATCCCGGCTGCCTCTGAAACTCCGGCCACCCCGGAAACTCCGGATGCGTCCGAGACTCCGGC